>CAYWDR010000006.1:0-33941 GCA_964457075.1 uncultured Solibacteraceae bacterium | reverse complement strand
CTGCGGGGGCGGAGCCCCGGCATGGGGGGCTCGGCGCCCAGCAGGCCCCAGCGCACGCTGCCCAGCGTGCCCCACTCCGCCAGCACCTTGGGGCTGAGGGGCGCGGCCTCGGGTTCCAGGGCCAGGAGGATGGGCAGGGCGCCCACCTCGCCCATCATGCGGAGGAGTTCCGGTGGCGGCCACTCGCCCGGCACGCTGGCCACCCAGAGATCCGTATCGCGCGGAGGCAGCGCCGGCGCGGATCCGCGGTCGACGCTCACATCCCACACGTGGGACCACCGATGCTCGAGGCCCTGGGAGTTGGTGCCCAGGGTGGACCAGTGGAGGCGGGGGAGGGTTGCCATGGGTGCTTGGGAAAAGACTAGGGGATCCCTCGTCCCGATCAAGTCAAAATACCGACAGCCGATTTATTTTTCAGGGGAGCCCCCATGGCCCTGCTCGAATCCACCATGACCCCGCTGGGAAGCCCCTGCCCCGATTTCGCCCTCCCGGGTGTGGATGGGCGCACGTGGGCCCGGGCGGACTTCCGGGAGCCCCTGCTCCTCGTCGCGGTGATGTGCAACCACTGCCCTTACGTGCAGGCCATCGATGATCGGCTGAACGATCTCGCGAAGGCCTACGCGGGCCGCTGCGCCGTGGTGGGCATCAACCCCAATGACGCCGTGGCCTATCCGGACGATGATTTCGCCGCGATGCGGACCCGGGCCGCGCTCAAGGGCTATGCCTTTCCCTACCTCCGCGACGAGGATCAATCCGTGGCCCGGGCCTTCGGGGCCGTATGCACGCCGGACTTCTTCCTCTACGACGCCGCGCGCAGCCTGCGCTACCGGGGGCGCCTGGATGACAGCTGGAAGGATGCGGCGGCCGTGAAGCACCGGGACCTCGCCCAGGCCATCGAGGCCTTGTTGGAGGGCGCGGAGCCTGTGGGAGACCAGCGCCCCAGCATGGGGTGCAGCATCAAGTGGAAGTCCTGATGGGCCCCACCCTGGGGTGAATGCCGGGATGTGGGACTGGTAGGCGGTTCTTCAGGGGTCCATGCTAGGTTCCGCTTCCGGGAGCTCCCATGCGTCTCCTCCTTCCCCTCCTGATGGCCACCGCCTGCTTGGCCGGAGAACCGCCCCTCAAGCCCGGGGATGCCATGCCGTCCTTCGCCCTGGTGGGCGTGGATGGAAAAGTGCTGGATTCCAAGGCCCTCAAGGGCCCCGTCCTCGTCACCTTCCTCAGCGTCCAATGCCCCTACGTGAAGGCCACGGAAGGGCGCATCAACGTGCTGGCGAAGGCGTATCAGGGTCGGGTCGCCTTCGTGGGCATCAACGCCAACGAGAGCGAGAGCGCCCACCTCCGGGTGGAGACCCTGGAGGGGATGAAGGCCCGGGCCGCGTCCGCGGGCTACGCCTTCCCCTACGTGAAGGACGAGGCCCAAACCGTGGTGAAGGCCTTCGGCGCCCTCTGCACGCCCGACTTCTTCCTCTTCGACGCCGCGGGGCGGCTGGCCTACCACGGCCGCTTGGATGATGGCGGAGGAAGGGAGGCCGATGTGAAGCGCCAGGAATTGAAGGAGGCCCTGGAGGCCGTGCTGGCGGGCCGGCCCATCGTCGGAGAGCCCCGGGCCTCCATGGGCTGCTCGATCAAGTGGAAGAAGAAGTAGGGGCGGGGCTCCTCAAGTACGCTTGAGGGTGGAGTGTCCATGCGAACCACCCTTCGATGCCTGCCCCTGTTCCTCACCCTGCCCCTGGCCGCCCAGTGGGATTTCCGCATGGAGCTGCCCCGGCCCTCGGGCCAGAACCTGCCCTCCACGTTGCTCAGCGGCAGCTCCTCCCTGGTGCAGGGGGACTTCGATACGGGCAAGGGCTACATCGCCACCGTGAGCAAGCGCCTCTTCTCCTTCGGGCCCATCGCGCGCCTCGAGTGGAACGTGGAGTACAGCCGCTTCGCCACCGAGGGCGTCCTGGTGCAGACGGATAGCTCGAACGTGCAGACGACGAGCACCACCCGCCTCACCCAGCAGGGCATCGGCCTCGGTCTCAACCTCCAGCTCTGGATCCCCTTCACGGGCCTGGGGGGCGAGATCGGCGTGGTGGAGCGGCTCCAGCACTACAAGTCCACGGGCCCCGGGGTGGAGAAGACCAGCAACCTCGCCCGGCCCTGGCTCCGGGTGGGCACCCGCTGGCGCCTGCCCATCCCCGTCATCCATCCCTACCTGGCGGCCTCCTACCAGCAGCCCATCACCCAGGACCGCCCCGTGAAGCTCAGCTCCGCCAACGATTTGCAGGCCTATTACAACGCCCAGGGCAATGGCCAGGAGTTCGAGCGCCTGTGGACCTTCGGGGTGGGCGTGACCTTCTGACGGGCCCCTGTCTTAACGTCAATTAACGAGGAACCGCGATGGGTTGAAGGCACACTGGAGGGCCAACCCCCCGAGTGAACCATGTGCCTGCTGCTCCTCTCCCTGGCCCTGCTCCAAGCCCCCGTGGCGACGCCTCCCCAGGCGGCCCCGCCCGTGGCCGCGCCCGCCCCCGCGCCTCCGCGCAGGTTCCGGTTCCGCGTGGAGCCCGACACCATCCAGCACCTGGGGGAGGTGGGCCCGCGGGAGGTCCGCACCCTCACCTATGACGTGATCAACCAGAGCGACAAGCCCCTCGCCTTCAAGCTGGGGGATCTCGCCGTGGGCACCACGGTGGATGCCTCGGCCCTGGCCACGCCCCTGGCTCCGGGGGACCGCCGGCGGATCAGCATGACCATCAACCCCGATGGGTTCGTGGGCTACCAGCGCCGGGCCGCCCGCCTGGAGCCGGATGATCCGGCGGAGCCCCGCTTCGTCCTGAAGACGGACATGACCGTGCGCCCCGACCTCACGGTGGATGCCACCCGCAAGGAACTGGGCGCCGTGGCCCCCCACGAGAGCGTGGAGACCGCCTTCGCCTTCAAGCGTGAGACGGGCGATCCGCTGGAACTCAAGCTCCTCACCACCCCCTCGCCCTACCTGGATGCGGAGCTGTCCACCCAGGCCGCCACCGGCGAGCTGCGCCTGACGCTGCGCCCCAACCTCCTCAAGGGCGGCCAGGCCTCGGGCCTGGAGATCCTGAAGGTGGCCACCAACTCGCCCCACCAGCGGGAGTTCCTCCTCTACGTCAGCTGGCGCCTCAAGCTGCCCGTGGAGCTGGAGCCCGCGCGCCTCGCCTTCGACTCCCTCAAGGAGCGCCACGCCTCCCTCACCTTGCGTGGGGCGAAGCCCTTCCGGATCGAATCCATCGAGTTCGATCACCAGGCCTACGAGCTGGCCGGGCGGACCCACGGCGAGGCCCAGGAGCATCGCATCACCCTCTTCCGCAAGGGCATTCCCAAGGCGGAGAGCCCCCTCACCCTGCGCCTCAGCGGCGTGGCCGACCCCCTGGTGATCCCCATCCTGTTCAAGGATCCGCGGGTGAGGGGCCCCAAGGGGAAGGTGGAGATGAAGCCGGAACCGGAAGCGGAGCACGCGGGGCACCGGCACTGAGGCTTCACGGGGAAGGGGTACACTGAGCCCCCACCCAAGGAACCCCCATGGCCCTGCTGGCAATCCTCCTCCTCCTCGTGGGACTCGTCGCCTGGCGCCTCAAGGCCAAGACGGAGTTCCCCCTCTCGAAGCAGTTGAACTTCGTCCAATGGGGGGCTTGGGGCCTCGGGGCGCTCATCTTCCTCTTCTCCATGGCCGTGGTGGTGCCCCCGGGCCAGGCCGGCGTCGTCGTCTTCTTCGGCAGCGTGCGCAAGGAGGCCCTGCCCGCGGGCCTCCACCTCATCAACCCCCTCAGCCGGGTGGTGGAGATGGAGGTGCGCACCCGCAACTACACCATGAGCACCGTGGCCGATGAAGGCATGCGCCGGGGGGACGACAGCATCGCCGTCATCACGGCGGACGGGCTCACCGTGAAGCTCGATGTCTCCGTGCTCTACAGCCTGCAGCAGGAGCGCCTGCCCGAGATCTACCTCACCCTGGGCGAGGACGTGGAGGAGCGCCTCATCCGCGGCGCCATCCGCAGCGCCATCCGCGATTCCGCCGCCAACCAGATCGCCACGGATCTCTACGCCGCCAAGCGCCAGCTCTTCACGGATTCCATCTCCAAGTCCCTTTCGCAGACCCTGGGCCAGCGGGGCATCACGCTGGAGCAGGTGCTCCTGCGCGACGTGAAGCTGCCCGACCAGATCACCAAGGCCATCAACGAGAAGATCGCCGCGGATCAGGAGGCCCAGAAGATGACCTTCGTGCTCCAGAAGGAGAAGCAGGAGGCCGAGCGCAAGCGCATCGAGGCCGAGGGCCAGGCCAGGGCCCAGGGCATCGTCAGCGCCAGCCTCACCCCCCAGATCCTGGAGTGGCAGCGCATCCAGGCCCTGAAAGAGATCGGCGCCAAGGGCAACCTGATCATCACGGACGGCAAGGCCCAGCCCATGATCCAGGTGCCCGCCCGCGCCCACTGAGGCCACCTTTCCTTGGAGTGATGATGGCGACTCCCGCCCTCCTGGTGGCGGCCCTGCTGCTGTCCCAGCCTTCCGCAGACCTCACGACCACCGCCACCGGCCTGCGCTACACCGACCTCAAGGTGGGCACGGGCGCCACGCCCGCCCAGGGGCAGCGGTGCGTCGTGCACTACACCGGCTGGCTCTGGGAGCGGGGGCGCAAGGGGCTCGTGTTCGACACCTCCCAAGGGGGGGATCCACTCGAGTTCAGGATCGGCAAAGGCCAGGTGATCCCGGGTTGGGACGAGGGCATCGGCACCATGAAGGTGGGGGGCAGGCGTCGGCTCCTCGTCCCCGCCGCCCTGGCCTACGGGAGCGCGGGCACGCCCGATGGGGCGATCCCCCCGAACGCCACCCTCTGCTTCGAGGTGGAGCTGGTGGGCCTCCGGTAGGGCTCAGCCCGAATCATGCAGTTGGGTTTGCATGGAGTGGGCTTTGGGCTATCGGCTCTAGGCTCTTGCCGATTCCGGCCTTCCGTCCGTTCAATGGTGAATCGACCGGAATTGCCGTGCCCAGCTAGAGCCTAGAGCCTAGAGCCGATAGCCCAGAGCCCATCGCACGATCCGGCTCAGATCACCTGCTTGGGCGCCGTGCGGCTGCCGGGTGTGATGGAGATCTTCAGGGGCTGGCGGTCGCGGAGGATATCCAGCACCACGGGCTGGCCCTGGGGATGGAAGGCGAGGAGATCGGCCAGTTCCACTTCCGTGTCCACGGGCTGGCCGTTGTAGGCGACGATCACATCGCCCAACACCACGGGCTGATTGAAGGCGTTGCGGAGGGTTCCCCGCAGGCCGGCCTTGTGGGCGGGGCCATCCCGCTCCACGGCGTCCACGAGGACGCCCTTCGGGATGCCGAAGCTGCGGGTGCGATCGCTGGAGAAGGTCTGGAAGCCGAGCAGGGGCAGCTCCTCGGCCCCCTTGCGGATGAGCATGGGGACGATGCGGTTGAGGGTGTCCACGGGGATGGCGAAGCCGATGCCGGCGGAGCTGCCGCTGGTGCTGGTGATCGCGGTGTTCATGCCCACGAGGCGCCCCGCGCTGTCGAGCAGGGGCCCGCCGCTGTTGCCGGGATTGATGGCCGCGTCGGTCTGGATGGCCCCCTTAATCGCGCTGCCGAAGTCGGTGCCGATGGTGCGGTCCAGCGCGGAGACGATGCCGGTGGTGAGGCTGTGGTCCAAGCCGAAGGGGTTGCCGATGGCGAATACGCTTTGGCCCACCTGCAGATCCGCTGAGCGCCCCACGGGAAGGGGCCGCAGCTGATCGAGGGGGGCGAAGACCTGGAGCACGGCGATGTCGTGGGCCAGGCTGCGGCCGATGATGCGGGCCTTGTAGGTCTTCCCGTCGGCGAGGCTCACCCGCACCTCGTCGGCGGTGATGGCGATGGGCGCTTCCCGATCCTGATCGAGCCGCACGGTGACCACGTGGTTGTTCGTGACCACGTGCCCCTGGTCGTCCCACACGAAACCGGTGCCCAGGCCCGCGGGCACGAGCCCCGTCTGGCCCGTGTAGCGATCGACGTTCTCCACCAGGGCGTTCACGTGGACGACGGAGCCCTTGGAGGTCTTGAACAGCTTCACGAGGTTCTGCTCCGCGGGGAACAACGCGCCCCGGGGTGCGATGGCCCTGGGTTTGGCGGCCTTCCGGCTCTGGGCGATGACCTCGGCTTCGGAGGGCTTGCCCTGGGCCCGGAGCCCGGGCGCGAGGAGCAGGGGGAGGATCAGCCAGCGGCGCATCCCTCAACTATCGCACCCTGCCCCGCCAGGTGCTCTCCCCTGGCCACGGGCTGGAGTCCCACCGATGATGGAGGGGCATGCCGTCCCTCCGATCCACCCCTGCGTACCGGAACCCCGGGTGGTTCCTGGCCCTCCCGGCCCTCCTCATCGCCCTCCTCCTGGCCTGGGCCGCCCGGCGTGCGGATCCCAGGCACCAGGCCCCGCGCCGGGTGCTGATGGTGGTGCTCCCCGGGACGGAGGCCGGAGCCCTGGAGCCGGGCCAGCTACAGGCGCTCGCCCTCCTCGTGAAGGACGTGCTGGAGGCGAATGGCGGTATCGCCGTGACTCAAACGCCCACGCTCCCGGCGCCCGGAGATCGCATGCCGGGGCGGGAAGGGTGGGTGCTGGCCTTCACCGGCTCCAGGAGGGGGACCGACCTGGAGCTCCGGGCCTGGACGGGGCCCCTCGCGGAACTGCCCGCCTCCCCGGAGCTGGCGAGATCCACCCCGGCCCCGCCCGCCCAGGCGGTGGGGGAGTTGCTGTCCCGCGTATCCTCCGTGGCCCTGAAAGGGGATCGCCTGGGCATCCTCGTGCCCCGGAGCCCCGAGGCATTCTGGCCGCTGCTCGAAGCCATGGCGGTGTTCGGGGAATCGGCGCGCGGCGACGAGGCCCTCGCCCGGGTGGTTGAGAGCGAGGCGAGGGCCCCTGGCTGCGCCACGCCGGCCATCCTCCGGGGGCAGATCGAGGCCTTCCGCGCGGTGGAGCGCATCCTTCCCTCCTTTGAAGCCCTGGACCGGGCCCGGCAGGCCTATGAGGAGGCCCTCCGACGGGCGCCGGATCATCCCCGCGCCAGCCACCTCCTCGCCCGCCTCCTGGCGGACACGGGCCGGATGAAGGAGGCGCTGATCCTGGCCAGGCGACTCAGCCGGGCCCATCCCCACACCCAGCCCAGCTACCAGACGCTGGCCTATGTGGGGCGGAACGCGGGGCTGCTCAAGCTGGTGGAAGCGGGGTCCACCGGCTCCCGGGACATCCTCCTGGATTCGAGGTACCCGGCCCGCCTCCAGATCGGCCTGCTCTATTTGGGGCGGTGGGATGAGTTTGAGGCGAGCCTCTGGCCCAAGCCCGGCGAGCCCTACGAGGCCGTGATCCTCTTTCATCGAGGTTACCTGGAGCTCCTGAGGGGGCGCCGGGATCAGGCCCTCGCCCACTTCCGCCGCCTTCGCGGCGAAGGCCGCGCCTATCCCCGGTACCTGAAGCTCGGAGAGGTCTTCCGCCTCAGCCTGGAAGGCGATGCCCGGCAGGCCCTGAAGCGCCTGAACGAGCTGGATCGGGAGCTGGAGGGCCTCCGGGGGGCGGATGGGGAGTTCACGTTCAACCTCGCGGAGGCCTATGCGCTCCTGGGGGATCGGGAAGGGGCCTTCGACCTCGCCGGCCGGGCCCTGGCCCAGGGATTCGCCTGCACCCGTTGGTATGAGGAGAGCCCCCTCATGGCTCCCATGAAGGGATCTCCCCGGTGGGAGGCCCTGCTCCAGACCCTCCGGGAGCGGCAGGTCCGACTTGAAGGCCAGTTTCCCGTGTCAGACTTCCCGTCATGAAATCCCTGGGCTGGATTCTCTTGGGGGCGGCCGTGGCAGGGGTGGTGGCCTGGCCCCTGGTGGTGCGCCACCGGGAGCGGATCCACCCGGCGCGGACCGCCCTCATCCTGGAAGGCGGCGGCTTGACCGAAGCCGAGCTCCGGGGCTTGAAGTTGCACCTCTCGGATCACCTGGAAGCCTTCGGGGGGCTCACCGTCATCGAGACCACCCAGGATCCGAAGGACGAGTTCCCCTGCCTCCGCCTCCGGGCCGAGCGCCGGGGGGATGAGCTGAGCCTGGTCGGCACCCTCCGGACGCTCCGGGGCGAGCGCGCGGTGGAGTCCCGCTCCGGGCACCCCGAGGCCGCGGTGCACGAAGCCCTGGTGGGCCTCCTCGGGGTCCGGCGCGACGATCCGCTGGATGTCCGGCATGAGGCCTCCTTCTGGCCCCTCATGCGCCTCCTCTCGGGCCCCTACCTGCTTCAGGAGCGGGAGATGCTGACGGCGGTGCGGGAGGCGGACAAGCTGCTGGCCGAAGATGCCTCCGCCAGCGTCGGCCTGGCGCGGAGCCACCTCAAGTTCCGCCTGCTCGTGGCCTCGGCCGATGCCGACGTGGAAGCGCACGCCTCCTGCGACCGCGCCTTCTCCGAGGCCCTGCGCCTCCTACCCTCCTATCCCCGGCTCGTAAACCTCTACGCGCGATTCCGGACCGACGTGGGGGATCAGAAGGGAGCCCTGGATCTCACCTTCCGGGCCCTGAAGGACCTTCCCAAGGTCGCCTCCCTCCACGATTCGGCAGCCTATGCGGCGCGCACCTCGGGGCTCCTGGAGGGCGCCATCCGGGCCGCCCGGCGCCGGAACGAGCTGGGAGGCACCGTGGGCCAGGACTACTTCCTCGTGGAGAACACCCTGCTCTACCAGGGGCGCTGGCCCGAGTTCCAGCGGGGCCTCGAGGCCACGCCGGCCAAGGAGCCCGTGCAGGCCTTCTACCTCGGCTACATCCGCCTCCTCCGGAACCAACCCGGGGCCGAGGATGCCTTCGGAAACGCCGTTCGCATGTCGACCGGGCTGAAGATCTTCCAGCGCCTCGCCGAGGTCTACCACGATGCCCTCCAGGGGCGCCGGGAGCAGGCCCTCGAGAAGCTCCGCGCCATTGACGAGGATCG
This sequence comes from uncultured Solibacteraceae bacterium, assembly GCA_964457075.1. Lineage (GTDB taxonomy): Bacteria > Acidobacteriota > Holophagae > Holophagales > Holophagaceae > JAFDVN01. Next base: position 24,994 of record CAYWDR010000006.1, on the reverse strand, counting down.
GGTCCGCACCCTCGTCCCCGATGGCGAGTTCACCTTCAAGTTGGCCGAGGCCTACGGCTACCTGGGCCGGGATGCCGAGGCCTTCGACCTCGCCCAGCGGGCCTTCGGCCAGGGCTTCGCCTGCACGGACTGGTACGAGCGGGCCCCCTTCCTCCTCCGCCTCCAGGAACGCCCCGCCTACAAGGGCCTCCTGGTGGCCATGCGGGAGCGGCAGGAGCGCATGGAGGCCCGCTTTCCCGCAGACCGGTTCGGAAAATAAGGAAAGAAGGCACCTTTAACGACCGTTAAACTGGTGCGTTGGAGTGAAGCCATGGCCGTTGTCACCAAAGCTTTCCCCGGAACCCTCGACGCGGAGGGCGTGTACCAGCCCGTGCACAAGATCCGCTTCGTCACCGCCGCGAGCCTCTTCGACGGCCACGACGCCAGCATCAACATCATGCGCCGCATCCTCCAGGCCACCGGCTGCGAGGTGATCCACCTGGGCCACAACCGCGCCGTGCAGGACATCGTGGACACCGCCATCCAGGAGGACGCCCAGGGCATCGCCGTGAGCAGCTACCAGGGCGGCCACGTGGAGTTCTTCAAGTACATGGTCGATCTGCTCCGCGAGCGGGGCGCCGGCCACATCCAGGTCTTCGGCGGCGGCGGCGGCGTCATCGTGCCCGAGGAGATCCGGGAGCTGGAGGCCCACGGCGTGGCCTGCATCTACAGCCCCGAGGACGGCCGAACGATGGGCCTGCAGGGCATGATCAACGACATGGTGGGCCGTTGCGACTACGACCCCCGCACGAAAAACGTAGCGATGCCCCTGGCCCGGCGCATCACGGAGATCGAGCTGGGGGACCTCCAGCCTCCAGCCTCCAGCCTCCAGCCTTCCAAGATCCCCGTCCTGGGTCTCACCGGCACCGGCGGCGCCGGCAAATCCTCGCTCACGGACGAGCTGCTTCGCAGGTTTCTCGTCGACTTCCCTGAGAAACGCGTGGCGGTTCTCAGCGTGGATCCGACCAAGCGCAAAACGGGCGGCGCCCTCCTGGGCGACCGCATCCGCATGAACGCCCTCTACCATCCCGAGCTGGGCCGCCGCGCCTTCATGCGCAGCCTCGCCACCCGCACCGCCGCCCATCGCGCCACCTCCGAGTCCCTGAAGGCCGCCATCGCCGCGGCGAAGGGCGAGGGCTTCGACCTCGTGGTGGTGGAGACGGCGGGCATCGGTCAGAGCGATAGCGAGATCGTGGATCTGGTGGACCTCAGCGTCTACGTCATGACCCCCGAGTTCGGCGCCCAGAGCCAGCTGGAGAAGATCGACATGCTGGACTTCGCCGACCTCGTCGTCCTCAACAAGGCCGACAAGCGGGGCGCCGAGGACGCCCTGCGCGATGTGCGCAAGCAGGTGCAGCGGGCCCGCAAGGCCTTCAGCCAGGCCCCCGAGGACATGCCCGTCTTCGCCACCTGCGCTTCCCAGTTCAACGACCCCGCCACCAACTGGCTCTACGTGAACCTCGTGAAGGCCCTGGCCGCCAAGACGGGCCTGGACTGGGTGCCCGTGCTGGAGGCCGAGCCCAGCGAACCCAAGCGCGCCGCCATCATCCCCAGCGACCGCACCCGCTACCTCGCCGAGATCGCCGACAACGTGCAGGGCTACAAGGCCTGGGCCCGCCGACAGTCGGAGAGCGCCGAGATCGCCTACGCCCTGTGGACCTCCCTGAAGACGCTGGGCGACAAGGTGCCGCCCCAGGGGGCCTTCTACGATGCGACCCACCTGGTGGAAGGCGCCGATCCCGCCATCCTCACCCTCCGTCAGCGCTACCAGGAGCACCTGGGCGAGTTGCACCACGAGGCCCGCAAGCAGATCGCCGAGTGGCCCGAGGTGAAGCGCGGCTACGAGGTGCCGGAGAACGTCTACGTCGTCCGCGGCAAGGAGATCCGCACCCAGAACTACACCACGAGCCTCAGCGGCACGGCCCTCCCCAAGGTGAGCCTGCCCCAGGGCACCAGCTGGGGCGATCTGCTCCGCTGGCAGCTGCTGGAGAACCTGCCGGGCCGCTTCCCCTTCACGGCGGGGGTCTTCGAGTACAAGCGCGTGGGGGAGGACCCCACCCGCATGTTCGCCGGTGAAGGCACGCCGGAGCGCACCAACAAGCGCTTCCACTACGTGAGCAAGGGGCAGCCCGCCGTGCGCCTCAGCACCGCCTTCGACAGCGTCACCCTCTACGGCGAAGACCCCCACGTCCGCCCCGACATCTACGGCAAGATCGGCAACAGCGGCGTGAGCATCTGCACCGTGGACGACGCCAAGAAGCTCTACAGCGGCTTCGACCTGCTGGCCCCCAGCACCTCCGTGAGCATGACCATCAACGGCCCCGCGCCCACGATGCTCGCCTTCTTCCTCAACGCCGCCATCGACCAGCGCGCGGAGAAGTGGCTGCTGGAGAACGGCCAGATGGAGGCGGCCCAGGCCCACCTCAAGGCCAAGTTCGTGGCCCTGGGGCAGCCCCTACCCTCTTATGCGGGCGGCTTGCCCGAGGGCAACCACGGCCTCGGCCTCGCTCTGCTCGGCGCCACCGCCGACGAGGTGCTGCCCGAGGACGTGTATGCCAAGCTCAAGGCCGAGGCCCTGGCCTCCGTGCGCGGCACCGTGCAGGCGGACATCCTGAAGGAGGACCAGGCCCAAAACACGTGCATCTTCAGCGCCGAGTTCTCCCTGAAGGTCATGGGCGACATCCAGCAAGCCTTCATCGATCGCAAGGTGCGGAACTTCTACTCCGTGTCCATCTCGGGCTACCACATCGCCGAGGCCGGGGCGAACCCGATCACGCAGCTGGCCTTCACCCTGGCCAACGGCTTCACCTACGTGGAGTACTACCTCTCCCGGGGCATGGACATCGACGACTTCGCCCCGAACCTCAGCTTCTTCTTCAGCAACGGCGTGGATCCCGAGTACAGCGTCATCGGTCGCGTGGCGCGCCGCATCTGGGCCGTGGCCATGCAGGAGAAGTACGGCGCCAACGACCGCAGCCAGAAGCTGAAGTACCACATCCAGACCTCGGGCCGCTCCCTGCACGCCCAGGAGATCGACTTCAACGACATCCGCACCACGCTGCAGGCCCTCTACGCCATCTACGACAACTGCAACAGCCTGCACACCAACGCCTACGACGAGGCCATCACCACGCCCACGGAAGAGAGCGTGCGCCGGGCCATCGCCATCCAGCTCATCATCAACCGCGAGCTGGGCCTGGCGAAGAACGAGAACCCCCTGCAGGGCGCCTTCGTCATTGAGCAGATGACGGAACTCGTGGAGGAGGCCGTGCTGATGGAATTCCGCCGCCTCACGGATCGCGGCGGCGTGCTGGGCGCCATGGAGACCATGTACCAGCGCGGCAAGATCCAGGAAGAATCCATGCACTACGAACACCTGAAGCACGATGGCGGCCTGCCCATCATCGGCGTGAACACCTTCCTGAATCCCCATCCGGCCGAGCTGGGCGCGCCGGAGCTGATCCGCAGCACCGAGGGCGAGAAGCAGCAGCAGATCGAGAACCTCAAGGCCTTCCACGCCCGCAACGCCGACAAGGCCCCGGCCGCCCTCGCCCGCCTCAAGGACGTGGCGCGGAGCGGCGGGAACCTCTTCGAGGAACTCATCGAGGCCGTGAAGGTGTGCAGCCTGGGCCAGATCAGCGCCGCCCTCTACGATGTGGGCGGGCAGTACCGGCGGAACATGTAGGCTTTCGCCCGCGAAGGGGTCAGAACTTGTAGCTCACGCTCAGCACGCCATTGGCGCCGGGCTGTAGGATGGCGCCGTTGTACTTCTTGCCGTCGGCCTCCCGCAGGCCGGGGTCGTAGTAGGTCTCGTTGGCGATGTTGAACAGGGCGAGGCTCACCTCGAAGCCAGGCAGGAGGTCCCGGGCGCTGAGGGTGAGATCGCCCGTGAAGTAGGCGTCCACGGACTTGAGGCTGAAGTAGCTGGCGGGTGGCACGAAGTACTGGGTCACCGTATCGCGCTTGGCTACGTAGTGCGCGCGCAGGCTCACGCCCCAGGTGCGGCGGAACAGGGCGTTCCAGCCCGCGTTGGCCTTCAATGGCGCGATGTCGCCCGTGCTCCGGCCCGTGCTGGGCACCTTGGCGGAGTTCGAAGTGACGTTGGCATAGATGGAGTTGTGCTTGTCGAAGTAGTAGGTGGTTTCCGCCTCGATGCCGAAGACGTTCACGCTATCCACGTTCTGGTGCTGGCCTTCCACGATGCCCGGCACCTGCACGGACTTGATGAGGTCCGTCACCTGGGTGTAGTAGAGGCTGAAGGTGTTCTTCCAGCGGGCGCTTGGGGTCAGCTCGTAGAGCAGTTCCGTGGAGGTGAGCCGCTCGGGCTTGAGGTTGGGGTTCGGGATCCGCGATCCCGCCACGCTGGAGAAGCGGTGCCAGGCGGATGGGGCCTGGAAGGCCTGACCGTAGATGAGCTTCAAGCGGTGCCGTTCGTTGGCGGTGTAGATGCCCGCCATGCGGCCCGTGAACAGGTTGTGGAAGCCGCCGCTGGATCCGATGATCCAGTTGTAGTCGTAGCGGAACCCGGCGGCCATGGAGAAGGACTTGTCCACCTCCATCTGGCCGTTGGCGAAGAAGGCCAGATTGCCCTCGGTCATCTGCCTGGAGCCGGGGGTGTAGGACTGCACGGGATCGCTCAAGAGGACGCGGAAGTTGTAGTCCCCATAGTTCTTGATGCGGGTGTGTTCGAGGCCCGCCACGCCGCTCAGGCCGGTGGTGGCGTAGTTGAATTGAGTCCCGAAGCGGTACTCGCGGTTGAACAGGCCCTGGTACTCCACCGGCCGGACGTTGCTCACCTTGATGGGGATGGGGTCGTTGGGGTCGTTGGTCGAGGTGGAGGAATGGCTCTTGTCGTAGGAGTTCTCCCCGTCGATGCCCGACGTGCGCATGATGGCGTAGTACTTGGCGGACCAGCCGGCGCCCAGATCCTGATCATAGTTGGCGTAGATCGCGCCGCCGGTGGGGATCCACGGCCCATCCCGGCGATTGGTTGCCACGTACCACGTGTCCTCGAGCTCATCCCGGTACCAGTAGTAGCCCTTGACGCTGAATCCCCCGTACCGTGCGCCCAGCTGGACGAACCAGTCGTTGGTGTCCTGGTGGATCCGGCCATCGAAGATCGAGCGAACGCCGTTCTTCAGGCGGGTGGGCAGGCCGGTGGCTGGATCCAGGACGAGGGGCGAGCCTGGGCCTCCGGCGCCAGCCACGTAATCCACGGGCCAGCGGAGGTTGTAGTAGCGCTTCCGCCCGGCGTTGTCGGTCCAGTACTCGCCGTTGAGATCGAACTCGTCGCTGCGGTAAATGCGGGCATTGGCTGAAACTTCCCACCTGCCGTACTCCTTGCCGAAGTTGACTTCCGCCCACTTGGTGTTGTAGGACCCCTTGCCTGCCTGCACCTGGACGCCATTCACGTCCTTCGGCTTCTTGAGGATGATGTTCACGATGCCGGAGAAGGCGTTCGCGCCGTAGAGCAGCGAGCTGGGGCCGTACATGATCTCGATGCGCTCGATGTTGGAGAGGGGGTACTGGCGGCTCACCCAGACGTTGGCCTTCCATACGTCGTTCTGGATCACGCCGTCCCAGATCATCAGGAAGCGATCGGTGTTCTCGGTGCGGAGCCCGCGCATGGAGGTGGTCGTCCATTCGACGCCCATGCCACGCTGGATATCGAAGCCAGCGTAGTCGTAGAAGACCTGGTTCAGATCGAGGTAGCCCCGCTGCCGGATGTCCTCGGCCGTGATGACCACGATCTTGGCGGGGGCCTGGCCGATGGACTGCTCGGATTTGCTGGCGGATACGACAGGGGTGTTGAGGAGGGCGAGCAGTTCGGCCTCTTCGGCGCCCTGTCCAAGCAGCGGCGAGCCGAGGACGAGGGCGAGGGTGAGCGGGGAAGACAGGATCGAACGGCGCACGCGGACCTCCTGATGGGAAGAAATGAAGGGAAGGGCAGGCTCGAATTCGGGAGGCGCCCGCGGAATCTTGAGTTCTGGGTCTCGAATCGATGGCCCAGGGGCCTTAATCTGGAATCCCATGAGCCCCGCGCCCCTCCCCGGCCTTCACGGCACCGCCCTTGATGGCACGGCCCTCGTCCTCCCCCGGGACCTTCCGCCCATGGCCACCGTCCTGCTCTTCGGCTTCCAGCACGAGGCCCGGCAGGATCTGGGGGCCTGGAAGCGGGCCTTGGACGCGGCGGGCCTGCCCTGGATGAGCCTGCCCGTGGCCCAGGAGGGCACGGATCCGGAGGCCCTCGCGAGCATCGCAAAGGCCATGAAGCACCATGCCCCGGAGCGGGATTGGGAGCGCACGATCCTGGTGCATGCCGGGGGGACGGCCCTGCTCATGGCCTTCGGCTGGGTGCCGGATCTTTTCGCGAAGGTATTGCTCGTCGAGGGGGATGGCACAGTGCTCTACCAGCATGGCGGGCCCTATTCCGATGGGGCGGTGGAGGCGCTGACTGCGGTGTTATGAGCTCGGATTCTGCAGTTGGCCCTGGGTCAATGAGGGCTATGGGCTATGGGCATTTGGCGCTTGGTGATTCCGATATTGCATCGATGGGCTATCCATTCAACTGGAGCTGCCCCTCACCGCCTTCTTCTCACCGTTCTCACCGGCCAGGAAAGAAAACGGCCAGCGAGAACGGTGAACCGGTGAGAAAAGAGAACAACGAGAGGTGGCGCCTCCCTACCCACGGCCCGGGCCTCCGGCCTAGCGGCTGTGCCTCTGGCAGGGCCTGGCAGGGGCGGTGAATGGCTCCGGTCAGATGGATAGCCCAGTGGAATCGAATCGAGCATGGGCAGGCTGACCTGGATTTCATCCCCAACTAAAGCCCAGAACCCGGAGCCGGAAGCCTGTTGCTGGCCGGGCGATCCGGGTTGAGCTCTCCATAGAAACGCCACTTGGGCTTGGGATTCAGGCTGACGGCCCCGCCCCTCAGGCGCTCGCGCATCGCCTCGATGGGGATGGGCCCGCTCTTCAGCACGGCGTCGTGGAAGTCCGCTTCGGACATCTTCTCTTCCACCACCTGCTCCCGGTGCAGGGCGCGCAGCTGCAGGCCGCCCAGCATGTAGGCGGCCTGGTAGAGCGGGCCGTAGCCGCCCTGGAGGCTGCGCCGCACCTCGCCCTCCGCGTTGGCGCGCTCGTGGCCCACCTGCTCCACGAGGAGGTCCACGCACTGCTTGGGCGTGAGCTGGCCCAGATGGAAGCCGAAGGAGAAGAAGATGCGCGCGCAGCGGTGCATGCGCCAGAAGAGCATCCCCATGCGCTCCTCCGGCGTGCGAGCGAAGTTTAAATCCCAAAGGCGCAGCTCCCAGTAGAGGGCCCAGCCTTCGATGAGGAAGGGCGTGCTGAAGATCTGGCGGTGGGTGGCGTGGCGATCCGCCATGAAACCCTGCAGATGGTGGCCGGGGATCAGCTCGTGGTGCACCGTGGCGCGGGCGAAGGCGGGATTGTTGCCGCGCAGGCTCATGAGCTTGTCCGCGTGATCCATGCTGGCCGTGGGGTAGCTGACGAGGATCGTCTCGCCCCCCAGGAAGAAGGGGGCCACCTTTTGCCGTTCGGGGCTCATCATCTCCATGCGCCAGCTCTCCTTGGCCAGCTCGGGGATGCGGATGAGCTTGCGGGATTCCAGGTAGGCCGTGGCTTCCAGGGCGAGGTCGCGGATGAGGCGGGGCTGCTCGCCCGGGGACACGTAGCTCTCCTTCACCTTCTCCAGGGCCGCCCGCCAATCCTCGCCGAAGCCCATGTCCCGGGCCGCCTTCTTGAGCTCGACCAGGCACCAGGCCATCTCCCTGCGGCCGATCTCCAGGATCTCCTCGGGGGAGTAGGCGATGCTCTCCGCCTCCAGGGCCCGCCGCAGGGCCTCCCGGCCGATGGGATCGCCGTGGATGGCGTCCTTGTCCTTGGGATCCACGCCGCCCAAGGTCTCCTTGAGGAAGGTGGCGTGGGCCCCGAGGGCCGCGTCGAGGGCCTGCACGGGCTTCTCGCACCACCACGTGAAGAGGGGATCGTAGCCCTGGGTGAAGGCGGCCCATCCCTTGAGCACCTCCCGCAGCTGTTCGGCGCGGTCCGCGGCCCGGAGGGCGAGGGTGGCCGAAGGCCGGTCCTTGGCGCCCGCGAGCCCTTCCCGGGCCTCCTTCAGCTCGCGGGCGAGGCGCTGAAGGAGCTCCGCGCAGGCCTTCGGATCCTGCCCTTCCATGCGGCGCCGGGCCTCCGCCAGCTCCCGCAGGGGCGTCGCCGTGGGCAGGAGGGGGCGCGTCTCCGCATCCCGCCGAAGGGCCTCCTTCAACTGGTCCCCCTCAAACGCGAGGTGGCTCCGGAAGAGCCGCAGATCCAGGCGATCGTCGGGGGAGAGCCCGGCCTCGGGGAGCTCCGACGCCACCTTCGACCACTCCCCGTAGAAGCGGGCCAGGCGAGCCGTGCGTGCGGGGCCCTCGGGCACGGTCCAGAAGCGGTCGAGGCTCCCGAAGTCGGCCTGGTAGCGCTCCAGCAGGCCAGGCAGCAGGCTGGCCGGGCGGGAGGATTCCAAGACGGACACGGGTCCAGGCCCTGAACTCGCTTGGGCGGTCAGGGGAGTGATGAGGGCCATGGATAGGCTGAACGCAGGGGCGCGCATGGTGTCCTCTCAGGCGGGGGTGGGTCCCAGTATCCGCCGAGGCTGTGGCCACGTGCAAAAACGGAATTCGAGATAGCAATCTTTGGACCACGAAGACCACGAAGACCACGAAGACCACGAAGACACGCCGACCCAACCTCGCCATCCCTTTCCCGGGCGGTGCCACGCGGGCCTTCGAGGGCCCGCGAAGCGCCGCCCGGAAAAGCAGGTCCAGCTCGCTGGAACTGGGACCGGAGGTCCGGATGGCTTGCCAACAGCCCAAGGAGGCCTTCGCGTTCCAGCTTTTCTTCGTGGTCTTCGTGGTTCAGATATCACTTTTCTACCGAGGGGGGCGCAGGCGCCTTGGGGGGCTTCGGCGGGGCGGGCGCCTTCTGCCCCAGCTGGCGCTGCAGCTCCTCCACCTGCCGGCGCAACTGATCCACCTGGCGGCGCAGCTGGCGCACCTCGTCAGCGCTCATGCGTGGCTGGGGCATCCGGGGGAACCCGCTGCCTTCAGGGCCCTCGACCTTCCATGTGAAGGGGCCCGGCCCTTCGAAGCCATCGGACTCCCAAAAGAAGTCCGGGCCGCCCTCGGAGTCGACGGTGAAGGTCCGGCCTCCCTTGCCTTCGGTGCGGAACGCGCGGGCATGGGGCCGGGGGACGCGGTGATCCTCCACCACCTTGCCGCCCTTCTTCACGATGATGCGCTGGGTGCCATCCTTCTCGTCGGTCACCTTAATCTCGGGGATCTCGATGAGGCGGTTCTCGACGATCTTGCTGCCCTGCTTCACGATGATGCGCTGCTTCCCAGGGCCCTCTTCGGTGACCCTCACCTCGGGCACCTCGAGGAGCGTATCCTCCAGCACCTCGCCGTTCTCCTTCTTGATGACGTGGCGCTTCCCGCCCTCCTCCTTGACCTCCACTTCGATGCGGCGCGGCCGGGCGCCGCCCTTGGCCTTTTCGCTGGCTTTGAGGGTGTCGCGCAGCCAGGCCTCTGCCTCCGCGTCGAAGGGTTTCTCCTGGCCATCCACGGTGTAGGTCTTCTTCCCCGGGGAGGCGTCCAGGCGACGGGACTTGCCGTCCTTCCGGTCGGCGATGCGGATGCGGGCGCCCGCGCCCAGGGTGAGGGGCTCCTTCTCGTCGGGCTTCACCCGCACGTCACCCTCGCGCTTGATGGAGAGCTGGCGGCCATCGTCCAGGGTCTGAACGGTGAAACTGCGCTTTTTCTCCTCCTCCTTGCCCTCCTGGAGGGCGAGGCCCGCGGCGCCCAGGGCCGTGGCGGCCAGGGCGGCGAGGAGGGCGGAGCGGAGGGTCGGGTTGGGAAGCAGCTGGGGCTGGATGAGGCGGGCGATGCGTTTCATGAGGGATCCTCCATGGGAAGCCAGCGCGAGGGTGGGGATGGGGCCCCGGGCCTCGTCGAGCACGGCGAGGGCCTGGGCGTAGGCGAGGGCATCCCCGCAGGTGGTGACGGCCACGTCATCGCAGGCGAGCTCGCGCTCCTCCCGCACCTTGGCGGAAAGCCACCACACGGCGGGGTGGTAGAAGAGCAGGGCCTCCACGCAGGCCTGCAGCAGGTTCACGGCGAAATCATGGCGCCGCACGTGGGCCAGCTCATGGGCGAGGATGGCCTCCAGCTGGCAGGGCGATAGCTGGGTGAGGGCCGCGGCGGGCAGGAGGATCACGGGGCGCAGCCAACCCACCACGGTGGGCACGTCCACCTTGGTGGAGCCCAACAGCCGCACGGTTCGGTGCAGTTTCAGTTCCCGGCCGAGGCGCGCCAGGATGAGGTGCCACTGCCCAGGCACGGGCGAGGTGCCAGCCTCCTTCATGCGCTGGATGAGGGCGAGTCCGCCCACGAGGCGCAGGGCGAAGAGCCCCACGCCTGCCATCCAGCCCAAGGTGAGGGCGGGCAGCCAGGGCTGGAGCGTGGCCTGAAGGCGATCCCAAGGCGAGGCGGGGAGGGCCGCGAGCAGCGATTGGGGAAGGGGGGTGGGCCCGGAGGCCGCGGCCCTTCCCAGGATCAGGAAGGTGGCGACGGGGGCCAGGGCCATGAGGCCCAGCATCCCGCAGGCCCAGGCATAGCGGGCCTGGGGGCTGCGGCGGGCCAGGAGGGTGAGGCCCGCCCACGCCGTGAGGGCGAGGAGGGCACCCTGCCAAAGGAAGTGGAGGAGGGTCCAGGCCAGCGCCAGCACCGCCGGATGATGGATGGCGTTCATCGTCCCCCCCCGTTCGCGGCCTTCGCCGCCTGCTCCTTCGATGCGTCGTTCAATAGCTTGCGGATGGCCTCCCGCTCCGCGTCGCTGGTGCGGTGGTCCTGAAGGGCCCGCATCACCAACTGGAGGGCAGATCCCGCGAAGGCCTTGTCCAGCAGATCGGACACCAGATGGCCCTGGGTCTGCTCCATGCTCGCCACGGCCTCGTAAACGTGGCTGCGGCCCTGCTCCTCCCGGGCCACGAGCCCCTTGTCCGTCATGATCTGGAGCATCTTCAGCACCGTGGTGTAGCCGAGGTCGCGCGCCTCGGTCATCACATCCAGCACCTCCCGGACGGTGCTGGGCCCCTTATCCCAAAGCACCCTGAGGATGGCCAGTTCGCCGTCGGTGGGCTTGGGCAGGGATCGGGTCATGGGGGTCTCCAGGGCGGGCTACGAAACAATGTGTACGATGTTTATCGTAGGTTTCAACGAAATATTTCGTAGGGGGTGATATCGGCCCTTGTGTGCGCCCTCCCATATCAAACGCTTTTGTCCAAGGAAGAATCACGAAGCTTGCTGATCCACCCTAAGATGGGGCCAGTCCCCAAACGAGATGGACACCCACGGGAGAAATGCACATGGCTAATTTCGCATCTGCCCTGAAGGCCGAGGTATTGCGCCTGGCCCGAAAAGAGGTACGGAAGGAGATCGAAGGGCTTCGCAAGGCCGCCGCGAACCATCGTGGCGAGATCGCGGAGCTGAAGCGGCGCCTCGCGACGCTGGAGAAGCAAGGGGCTCGCCCGGGGGGGAGATCATCCGCGAAGGCGAGCGATTCCGAGGCTCCCGGAACGGCGACCTCCATCCGGTTCAATGCCAAGGGTTTCGCTTCCCATCGAAAGCGCTTGGGCCTCTCGGCCGCCGAAGCCGGGTTGCTCATGGGGGTATCGGCCCAAACGGTCTATGGCTGGGAGGGCGGCACCAGGCCTCGGCGCCAGCACCTGGACGCGGTCGCCGCCTTCAGGAAGTTGGGCAAGCGGCAGGTGAAGGCTCAGCTGGCGGAGCAGCCCGAGGAGTGATGCTTCCCGATGAGCCGGGTCAGTTCGAGGAAGGCGGTTGAACGGCCGATCATGGGGGCCCGGTGTCGAGGGGACGAAGCTTTGCGACACTGCACACATCCGTGTAGGTAGTCTGAGGCCCATGGACGATCTCCTTCCAAGGCCCCCCGCCTGCCCCCCGAAGGCCTCCCCCGGTGAGTGCGCCGGATGAAGCGTGGAATCGCGGCCCTCTTCTTGGTGCTTATCGCGTTCTATATGGGCGCGTCGAACCGGGACCGCTGCGCCGCGGATCCGCCGGAGTGCGGGCAGGTCTGCCACATCCTTTGCGCTGATGGGTGCGCCACGGCGCCGATGCCGGTGGCTCCCACCGCGCCCCCGCCCGACCCCGAGCCGCCGCGTGGCTACGAATGCGAGCAGGCTGAGCATCGGGTGGATCTCAAGGCCGAACCGGAAAAGGACCCTCCCCGGGCCTAGGGCCTGTTCGAGTCCGGATGGTGCCGTTGGTCCCATGACGGGGCCGCCCCAGCCACGCCCTTCCTTCCGATCCCCGAGGTTCCCATGCGACCCCTTTTGATGGGGGCGCTGCCCTGCGTGCTTATGGCCCAGGCTCCGCCTTCACCCGCTCCCCTCCTAGCTTTCGACGAGATCCAACGGCGGGCCCGGGCCAGCCCCGAGCAGTACCGCACCGAGGCCCTGCTGGCCGAGCGGCGGCGGGCCCTGGCCGGCACGCGGGGTTTCATGCGCGAAGGCCCCTCGCTCGCGGTCTCCACGGGTCCCCGCGCCAACCCGTTGGCACCGGCCACCACGGATCGGACGGTGGACGTGGACCTCCCGCTATTCCTGGCGGGAGGCACCCGCCGCCGGTTGGAGCAGGCCGTTGAAAAGGCGGATCCCGCGCTGCGGGAGACCGCCCGCGTCGAGGCCCGGCTCCGCCTGCGCCGGGCCTATCTCGAGGCCTGGCTGAGCGAGCGGCTTCTCGCGCTTCGTGAATCGGATCTTCAGACCGTCCAGGCCTGGCTCAAGGCCGCCCAGGCGAGGCTGGAAGCCGGGGCGGATGCCGCATTCCAGGTGAGCCTGGTGGAGGGCGAGGATCTAAAGGCCCGGCTCGAACTGGATGAAGCCCGGAGGCAGCGGACCCTGGCCTGGGCCGGGCTTCGGGCCCTGGCCGAGGTGCCCGCCGAACCCGCCTCCCTGGCCGGTCCCGGCGAAGCGGCCTTGCCCTCGATGGAAAACCTCCCGGCCCGGTTCGAACAGGGCGCCCTTCGCCGGGCCCTTCAAACCCGCCTGGAGCTGGAGCAGCGGGCGCTTCGCCATCAGGAGGCCTTGGCCACGAGCCGATGGAGCCTTCGAGGGAGCTATGGAAGGGAGGGGGAAGACCGCATCGCGAAGGTCGGCCTCGCCTACCGCTTCTCCAGGCCGGGCGAAGGGCGGGCCATCCGCCAGGAGGCCGAAGCCAATGGGCAGGCCACCCAGCGGGAACTGGAGATCGCCCTGCTGGAGCTGGAGGGCCGCTTCCAATCCGCGTTGACCCTGGCGCAAGCCGCGGCGCCAGCGGCACCCTTCGCGGCCTTCGATGCGGCCCTGCGGGCCGTGAGCCTCCGGCTTTCGGAAGGAAAGGAACGTCCATCCGAAGCCCTCCCGATCCGCCGCCAGCTGCTCGAAGCCCAGATCGCCGGCCTGCGCCGCATTCAAGCCGCCCATCTCCTCTGCGCCGAACTCCAGGCCCTCACCACCGGGGTGAATTCATGACCTTTCCCATGCGACGTTTCCTTTTGAGTTTGGCGCTGCTGGCCTCGATGGCCTGTGAGCGCGGGGGCGCCGGCCCTTCGGGCCCTGCCGGGGAGAGGGCGGGGGAGGCCCATGCGGAGGATGAGGGCGAGCGGATCCCCGTCCATGCGTTGCGCGGAATCCGGTTCGTGGCGGTGCCCGAGCCCAAGGCCGAAGGCGCCTGGTATCCGGCGGAGGCCGCCTCGGACGAGCAGGCCCAAGCCCTCCTGAGCAGCCCGGTCAAGGGCATCGTCTCGGCCATCCACGTGCCCCCCGGGAGGCGCGTGGCCGCGGGCGCCGGGCTCATGTCCATCCAAAGCCCCGAATGGGCGCGCCTCAAGGCCGACTGGCTCGGGGCCAAGGCCAAGCGCGAGCGGGCCGAGGCCGAACTGGCCCGGGAGCAGCGGCTCTTCGAAGCGGGCGCGGGCTCCCGGCGCGAGCTGGAGGCGGCGGTGAGCGAGGCCGCCACCGCGCGATCCGAAGCGGAGGCCACTCGCCTCGCGATCTCCGCCCGCGGGGCGGCGCCCGAAAGCGCGGGCGCCGTCTATACGGTGAGGGCTCCGATGGCCGGCCTCGCGAGTGGGTACAAGGTCCTCCTCGGCCAGGGCGTGGAGGCGGGCCAGGAACTGGGCGGTTTCCACGCCGCCTACGCGGCCCTGGCCAAGGTCGAGCTGCCCCTCCCCGGCCCGGAGGCGTGGAAGGCGGGCTCCCCCGCCGAGCTCCGGAGTTCCAATGGCCAGCGGTGGAAGGCTCGCGTGGAGGGCATCCCCATGGCCCTCACCCAGGACACGAGGCGCCTCGCTTACCGCCTCCGCCTCACGGGACCGGCGCTTCCCCTCGCGGGCGCGCCCCTGGAGGTCCGCGTGCCCCTCGCCAAGGCCGTGGTCCTGCCCCAAAGCGCCCTCCAGCAGGTGGAGGGCGTCTGGGGCGTCTTCGTGAAGGAAGGCGAGGAAGCCGTGTTCCGCCCCGTGCGCCGGGGCGCGGAGCTGGGCGGGGACGTCCTCGTGCTGGAAGGGTTGAAGACCGGGGAGACCGTGGTGGGCGAAGGCGCCTACCTCCTGAAGTCGCTGCTCCTCAAACGCAAGAGCGGGGGGGAAGCGCATGACCACTGAGGATCGATCCCCGAATGAACATCGCTCGCCGATCCGCCGCTGGTTCGATTGGCTCCTGCCCCGGAAGGGCTGGGTTTTCGCCCTCACGCTCGTGTGGGGCGTGGCGGGCCTCCTCACCTTCACGACCCTGAGGCGGGATCTCTTCCCGGACCTGGCGCTGCCCAGCGTTCAGCTGCTCATCCAGAGCCCGGGCCGCGCGGCCTCGGAACTGGAGCTGAGCGTGGCGCAACCCGTGGAGCAGGCCCTGGCGGGCCTCCCCGGCGTGAAGCGCCTCAACA
Organism: uncultured Solibacteraceae bacterium; assembly: GCA_964457075.1. GTDB lineage: Bacteria > Acidobacteriota > Holophagae > Holophagales > Holophagaceae > JAFDVN01. Next base: position 9,959 of record CAYWDR010000006.1, on the reverse strand, counting down.
CCATCCTCCAATCGGGCCTCGTGCAGATCATCATCGCCTTCGAGGCCGATCAGGATCCCTGGCGCAGCCGCCAGCTCGTGGCGGAAAAGCTGGCCACGGTGATGAACGACTTCCCCCCGGGCACCCAGGCGCCGCTCATGACGAGCGCCGCGGGGCGCCTCCAGGAGGTCCAAGAGATCGTGCTCGAAGGGCCCGACGTGGATCCCATGAGGCTGCGGGATCACGCGGTGAAGGTGCTCGTGCCCCGGCTCCAGTCGGTCCCGGGCGTGGCGCGGGCGGAACTGCTGGGGGGCGAGGACCGCCAGCTCCAGGTGAGCATCGTGCCCGAGCGCATGCGCCTGGCGGGCGTGAGTATGGCCCAGATCCTGGAGGCGCTGGACGGCAGCCACCAGGATACGAGCGCGGGCATCCTCGAGATCCGCGACAAGGCCTGGTTCTTCACCGTGGCCAATCTCGCGGCCACGCCCGAACAGGTGCGCCGCCTCTCCCTCCACACGGCCCATGGGCTCATCCCCCTGGGCGACGTGGCGGAGATCCGGGAGGCCCCGGGTTTCCGGCAGGGGCTCGCCCGCTACCAGGGCCACGAGGTCGTCTCCATGCGCGTGGTGAAGCAGCCCACGGCGGAGACCCTGGCCACCACCAAGGCGGTGCGGGCGGTGATGCCCGAGCTGCGGCGCTCCCTGCCCGCGGGCATGAGCTTGAACCTCTTCTACGACCAGGGCGACTTCGTCCAGCACGCTCTGGGCGGCGTCACGCAAGCGCTGCTCATCGGCGGCTTCTTCGTGGCCCTCGTGCTGGTACTCCTACTGGGCAGCCTGCGCGGGGCGCTGATCGTGATCGTGCTCCTGCCCCTCGCCACCTTCGGCGCCGCGATCCCCCTGAAGGCCATGGGCCTCGGCCTCAACGCCATGACCCTGGGCGGCCTCGCCATCGCCGTGGGCCTGCTCGTGGATGCGGGCGTGATCATGGTGGAGAACCTGGCCCACCGGCTCCATGTGCATCGAGACCACGTCGAACCCCGGGAGGTGGCCCTCACCCGGGCCGCCGCCGAGGTGGCCGTGCCCATCCTCATCGCGGTGCTGGTGATCCTGGCGGTGTTCATCCCGCTCCTCGCCATCGGCGGCGTGGCGGGCAAGCTCTACGCGCCCCTCGCCGTGGCCGTGGCCTCCGCCATGACCCTGAGCCTCGTCCTGAGCTTCACCCTCGTGCCCATCCTGGTGGCGCGCTTCCTTCCGCCGGGGACCTCCTTGGAGGAACCGAAGTTCATGGAGTCCCTCAAGCGGGTCTACCGCCCCGCGCTGGACTGGGCCATGAGGCATGGCGCCTGGGTGCGCGTCCTCGCCCTGGGGCTCATGTTGCCCAGCCTATGGTTGGCGGTGCGCCTCGGCTCCAACTTCCTTCCGAGCCTGGACGAAGGGGCCCTGATCCTCAACTCCATCTTCCCGGCGGAGACGAGCCTGCAGGCGGTGGACGAGGGCAACCTCATGCTGGAACGGGAGCTCTCGAAGGTGCCCGGCGTGCGGGCCCACTACCGGCGCACGGGCCGGGGCGAGATCACGGAAGATCCCATGCCGCACTACGCCAGCGACATCCTCGTCATCACGGAGAAGGGCGTCAGCCCCAAGTCCCTGGAGCATGAACTCACCGAACTCGCCGAACGCATGCCGTTCGCGTTGGAGCTGACGACTCCCATGGGCATGAAGATCGCGGAGGGCATCGGCGGCACCCCCGCCGATCTGCAGGTGAAGTTCTTCAATCCCGACCTTGAGGCCCTCTCGGCCCAACAATCGGAGATCCAGAAGACCCTCTCCCGCATCGAGGGCGTGGCCTCCGTCACCCCGGATACGGGCGGGCTCCTGGCGAAGTGGGAGGTGATCCCCGATGACGACGCCCTGCGCCGGCTGGACGTGCCCCGCAACCTCATCTTGCAGACCATGCAGGCGGCCCTGCAGGGTATCCCCCTGGCGCCCCGCTTCGACGGCCCCCAGCGCATCGAGCGCATGGTCCGCTTCCCCAGCGATGGGCGCGTCACCGTGGAGACGCTGAAGCGCCTGCCCCTCGTGGTGGAGCAGGGGAAGATCATCGAATTGGGCCAGGTGGCCTCCATCCAGGAGCGCACCACGAACAGCATGATCCGGCGCGAGGCGGGCCAGCGCCGCCTCGGCTTCAATCTGCGCACCACGGGGGATCTCGGGGGCACGGCCCGGCGGGTGGAGGCGGCCCTCGCGGCCATGAAGCTGCCCCAGGGCACCACCACGGGCCTGGGCGGGAAGATCGAGGAGGCCCGGGAGACGCAGTCCCGCCTGCTCGTGGCCATCGCCGTCGCCCTCGCCCTCGTCGTGGGCTTGCTCTACCTGGCCCTGGGGCGATGGAGGGAAGTGGCGGTGGTGCTGGCCACCCTGCCCGACGCCTTCGTGGGCGGCCTCCTCGGCCTCTGGATCGCGGGCGAGACCTGGAACGTCAGCTCCATCGTCGGCATGATCGGGCTCTTTGGCGTGGCCGTGCAGAACAGCCTCGTGCTCATCACGCAAACGAAGCAGCTCCTCGCGCAGGGCCTGCCCTTCGACGAGGCGCTGCGGGAGGCCTCCCTGGGCCGAGTGCGCCCCAAGCTCATGACGGCGGGCGCCGCCATCCTTGGTCTCGCGCCCATGCTGTTCGGGCTCGGGGGGAGCGAGCTGGAACGCCCCCTGGCCATCGTCATGGTGGGTGGCCTCGTCACGAGCACCCTCTTCACCCTGCTGGCCCTGCCGAGCTTTTATGCGTGGGTGGGGCGGCCCAGGGCGGAGGCCTAAAACCACCGCCAAAGCCAGAACTTCTCGAACCACACCTTGCCCAGGTGCCAGAAGATCCCCGGCGCCTTCATCTCGATTTGGGGGGTGGGTTCGCCGTAGAAATTCCCCCGGCCGAGCGCGGCCTTCCCGTCCCCGACTTCGACGAAGCACTCCCCGTGGCCCTGGAAGGTGGCGGGGGTGCCCTGGCCCAGGATGGACCGGGCGAGGTTGTGGGCCACCACCTCCGCTTGGCCATGGGCGAAGACGCCCGCCTTGGGCAGGGGCTTGCCCAGGGTCAGGGGAATGGTCGTCACGTCGCCGAGGGCATAGATGCCCTCGAAGCGGGTTTGAAGGGTGTGGCGGTCCACGGGAATCCAGCCGGCCTCGTTCACGAGACCCGACTCCCGCACGGCCTTCGGGGCCCGGTGGGGGGGGACGTAGGCGAGTAGGTCGAAGGCCGCTTCCGTGCCGTTGCCGAAGCGCAGCGTCTTCGTGGCCGGATCCACGGAGGTGATCTGGTGTTCGGGGTGGTAGGCGATGCCCTTGGCCTCCACCATGGCGCGGACGGCGGCGGAGGCGGCGGGCCCCGCGACGCCCATGGGGCCGGGTTCCGCGGCGTAGAGATCGAGCCGGACCTGGCCCCGCACGCCCCGCTTCCGAAGCTCGGCTTCCAGGAGCATGGCCGCCTCATAGGGCGCCGCGGGGCACTTGTAGGCCGGAGCGGCGGTGAGCACCACCAGCCGCCCGGAACGGAACCCATCCAAGGCCCGTTGAAGCCCTTGGGCCCCTTCGAGGGAATAGAAGGCGTGGCCCGCCTCGGCGAGTCCCGGAATGGCGTCCAAGGCCAGCTCCGCGCCCAGGGCGATGACGAGCGCATCGGCCGTGAGGACGGTGCCGTTGACGGTGGCCTGGCGGCGCTGGGGGTCGATGGCCTCGACGATCCCATGGATCACCTCGATGCCTTTGCGCCTCAAGCGATCCAAGGGGCGGGTGATCTGCCCGGCCCGCCGCGCCCCCGTCATGAGCCAGAGAAGGGAGGGCTGGAAGAGGTGATCCCGCTCGCGATCCACGAGGATGACGCGATGGATCTTGGGGAGCCTCTTCCGGAGGGCGACGGCGGTCACGAGGCCGCCCACGCCGCCGCCGAGGATGAGGATGGTCTTCGAACTCATGGCGTTCCTCCGGGGAAGGGGCTCAAAAGGTCACGACCTTATCGGAATCCCGGATGATGGCGTGGAGATCCTTCATGGAGGAGAGCGGGCACATCTCCGTCCCCTCGGAGTTTCGGATCTTGAGGCAGGAGCCGCAGGCGAGGATCTGCCCGCCTCCGCCGAGGAGATCCTTCATCTGGGCGGTGACGGGGAATTGCTCCGTATCGAGGGATTCGCACTCGACGCCCTTCGCCATCAGGAAGACGCTGACGGCGTCGCCCGCCTTCAGCGCGAAGACGCCGAGCCGGAAGGCGTTCCAGACGGTTTCCGGATCCGTAGAGGTGATGATGATTCCTAGTTTCATGGCCTGATGCTCCAGATGTGAAGGTGCTTCACGGGGTTGAATTGGGGGCCCGGGCGGCCTTGGAAGGGGGCCGGCCGGGGGTGGTGCCCGTCGCCACGGCGTAGCCCCGCGCGCGCCAATCCTGCACGCCATCCTCCAGACGGGCGGCCCGGAACCCCTTGGCCGATAGGAGGCCCACGGCCTCCATGGCCAATACGCAGTAGGGCCCGCGGCAGTAGGCGACGATCACGCCCCCCTTGGGGAGGGTACCGAGGCGCTTCTTAAGATCGGCGAGGGGCAGGGAGAGCGCCCCCGGGATGTGGCCCGCCTCGTACTCTTCCGAGGGGCGCACGTCGAGGAGGGTCACCTCGCCCCGGCGGACCCGCGCCACGAGGGCCGCTTGATCAAGGCGCTCCATCCCTTCCCGGCCGTCCAGGAACTGGCGGGTCACGCGGCTTACTTCGGCGATCCGGCATTCCGCGACGCGGCGGAGGCCCGCCAGCAGCGCCGCCACATCGGGGCCCGCCAGCCGGTAGGTGACGAAGGAGCCCGCCTTGTCCGCCCCCACGAGGGCCGCGCCCCGGAGGATCCGGAGATGCTGGGAGGTGTTGGCCACGGTCATCCCCGTGAGGGAGGCCAAGGCCTCCACGGTGCGGGGGCTTTGGGATAGCAGATCCAGCAGCTCGATGCGTTTGGCGCTGGCGAGGGCCTTCGCCACGTGGGCGAAGTGCTCGCAGATGGCGTCTTTGTACTGGCGGGGGGAGAGCATGGGGTTCCGTCGCGATCATTTCATCATTCAAGCATTCGCTTGAATGATGAAATGATCGCGCGTTAAAAGGCCACCGTCAAGGTTTGATCGTGGCGGTGCATCCTCTAGGGCTTTGGAGGAGCCGCGGGCCTTTCCCGCTGTCCCCGGGCGAAGTGGAAGAGGGCCTGCAGGCGTTGCACGTCCCCTTCGGCGTCGCCCGTAGGGGTGAAGACGGGGAGGAGGTGGATGATGTGCGCCCCGTAGTCGAAGGCCACGGGGAGGATGGGCACGCCGGCCCCGAGGGCGATCTGGTAGAAGCCCGTGCGCCAGCGGCTGGGGCCCTTGCGGGTGCCCTCCGGGGCGAGGGCGAGAAGGACTGCGGGGCTGGCGTCGAAGGCCCTAACGCACTCGCCGACGAGGCCCTGGGGAGCGCTGCGGTCCACGGGGATGCCGCCAAAGCGGCGAAGGAGGCCCCCGAAGAGACCCGAGAAGAGGGTGTGCTTGCCCAGCCATGAGGCCCGGAGATCCGTGGCGAAGAGGAGGCAGAGGCCCAGGGGGAAATCCCAGTTGGACGTGTGGGGCGCGACGATGGCCACGCACTTGGGCTCGGTGGGGAATTCGCCCTGGACCTGCCACCCCGCGAGGCGGAAATAGGTTCGGCCCAGGGCCCGGAAGAACCAGGATCGATGCTGCCTCAGCGCGGCGAGGGGAATGGGGAAGGGCGCCGCCGGTGGGGCCATGGGGGTTCCATCCTCCAGGGGAAACGAGTGGGAGGATCAGGGTAGCATCGCGTCGCGAGGCGGCGACTCAGGGCCTGGGCAGCGCCTGCGGCCTGAAGACATGGAGGGTGCCATTCCGCAGCTCCCAGTCGAGGCCGCAGTTCAGCAGAACCAGATCGAGGACCTGATCCCAAGGGGTGTCCGTGAACTTGAAGTTGTAGGAGCCCTGGACGTTCTGATCGACGGTGATGGCGATCTCGCCCTCCTTGGCGAGGAGGTTCAAGACGGAAGCGAGCTCCATCTTTTGAATATCGAGGGAGATCTTCCGCCCTGAGAACGCCTCGCCGGGCGTGCCCGTCTCGAAGAGCGAGGCCGTGAGGCGCTTCATCTTCAGGAGCTTTTCGCCCGGGGCGATGAAGAGCATGCCGTTCCGGCGTTCCCACGCGAAGCCCATGGGCTTGAGGGTCTCGTCCAGGATCTGGTCCCAGGGGGTGTCCGTGAATTTGAAGTTGGAGATGCCGCGGACTCCCGGATCGACGATGAGGTTGAGCTGGGCCGTGTCGGCCGCCAACCGGACGAACTGCACGAGGTCCACTCGCTCCAGATCGACGGTCATCTTGGCTCCCGTGTACTTCGAGGGAGGAGTGGCCTGGGCCGGGGCGACGACCCGGGCCCGGGCCTGGAGGGTGTAGCCCCCTCCGAGAAGGAGGAGCAGCACGAGGCCCGCCCGTGGGGCGAGGGGCGTGGGCGAGGTGGGGGAGACGAGGCGTTGGATGCGGTGCATGAAGGAACCTCCGGTGGCGGCGAGGGCGAGCCGGTCGGCCGCGCGAGGGGGATGGGGGACGCGGAGGCTGAGGGCCTCCAGTTGGGTGAGGGCGGCGGCGTAGTCCAGGGCGTCCCCCGTGACGTGCACCGCCAGGTCGTCGCAGCACAGCTCCCGTTCCTGACGGATCTTCGCGGAGACCCACCACACGGCCGGGTGGTAGAAGAGCAGCACTTCGACGCAAGACTGCAAAAGGTTGACGGCGAAATCGTGGCGGAGGACGTGGGCCACCTCGTGGGCGAGCACGAGCTCCAGCTGGTCTGGCGTGAGCCCCGTGAGGGCGGCGGGGGGGATGAGGATCACGGGCCGCAGCCACCCGAGCACCGTGGGACCCGGCACCCGCTCACACAGGAGGAGGCGAAGGTTGCTTGCGAGGTTCATGCGTTGGCAGAGCCGGAGGAGGCGGAGCTGGAGGTCATCGCGGGCGGGCACGGTGCGGGGCCGACGGCGCAGCCATTGGAGCCAGGCCCACCCGCCCGCCAATCGGAGACTGAGAAGGGACACCCCCAAGGCCCAGAGGCCGACGGCCTGGGGGAGGACCTCGTTGAGGGAGGCGCTCCGGTTCGCCGGAGTGATGGCGGCGGCCGGTGTAGAGGCCGCTTTCGCAGAGAGGGCGGCCCTGGCGGCGGAAGCGAGGGGGCGCGGAGCTTCACCAAGACGGCCCCAGGTGAGGAGCGGCGCCGCCAGCAGGCCGAGCATGGCCAGGCAGGCGATGGCGTAGCGGAGGCGGGGGGAGCGCGCCTTTAGGACCCACAGGGCGAGGGCCAAGAGGAGGGCCAGGGCCGTGCCCTGCCACAGGAAGTGCAGGAGGGTGAGGCCGAGCCGCGTGACGAGGGCCGGGTCGAAGGCGTTCACTTGCGTCCCCGCCTGGCCCGGGCCTGATCGAGAAGGGATTGGATGGCGTCCAGCTCCTCCGCGTTGGGCTTCTTCGCGTGGAGGGCCTGAGCCATGAGGGCGAGGGCCGAGCCGCCGAAGGCCCGATCGAGCAGATCCTTCACGAGGCTGCCTTGGGTCTTCCCCTCCGCCTCGGCCGCCGCGTAGACGTGGCTCTTGGCCGACTCATCGCGGGTGAGTAGCCCCTTCTCCCCCATGATCTGCATCGTCTTCAGGACGGTGGTGTACCCCAGCTGCCGTTCCGCCTGCAGCGCCTCATGCACCTGCCGCACGGTGGCCGGCCCCAGCCGCCAAAGCACCCTTAGGATGGCCAGCTCGAAATCGGAAGGACGCGGCAATTCAGACATGGGAACTCCGAAAGTATCCCAAACCTACGGATCACTCCGTAGGTTGTCAACGGAAACTTCCGTAGGTTGGTTTTGCCCCTCCGGTTCCTTTCGCAGCTCCAGAATTCCGCGTACGCGGAATTCTGGAGGTAAACAAACCAAGGGCCCGGTGGAATCGCATCGCGAAGCACCGGGCCCTTGGGGTTGGGGGAACTACTTCTTCTTGGCGGTCTTCTTGGCAGCGGCCTTCTTGGCGCCGGCGGCCTTGGAGGCCTTGAACGCCATGGACTGGCTGGCGGCGATCTTGATCGTCGCGCCGGTCTGGGGGTTGCGGCCGGTGCGAGCGGCGCGCTTGCGGAGGCTGAAGGTGCCGAAGCCGACGAGGGTCACCTTGCCGCCCTTGGCGACGTGGCCCGCGATGGTGCCGGTGAGGGTGTTGATCGCTTCGGCCGCGGCGGCCTTGGTGATGCCAGCCTTGTCGGCGATGGCATCGACGAGTTCAGCCTTCGTGAGGTTGTTCGCCATGGATTGTCTCCTTGAAAGGGTGATTGGAGCGTAGCACTGGCGCGGGCGTACGCAAGCCTCTCGCGTCATTGTTTTCGTGATTTCCGGCGTGGCGCCGGGCCTTGGGGGGAGGCGAGGCTCAGTGGAACGTTCCCCACCAATCCCCGGAAACCCATACACCACAAGGTTTTTTAAAGAAAGCTAGCCGCGTGGAACACGCGGCTAGAGGTCGAGAAATAAAATTCGGCTACGGGTGATTTTTCGGCTCAATCCGTGGGTTTGCCCGCCAGCAGGGCCTCGGTGGGGAGGGTCTCGGGGCCGTTGGCCGTGCAAAGGGCGTAGCGCGAGGGGTACATGGAGACTCCCGCCGTGCGCCCTTTCGCGTCGAGGACGTAGAAGTTCAGCTGGAAATTCGGGTTCCCCTGGTGGTTCAGGAGGCGCTTCTCCACGGTGTTCGCCTTCACGCGGCGCAGCGCGTCGAGCCCCGCGTCCTTGGGGTGCATGCCGCGCCGGAGGTTCTCCACGACGAGGTGGCTGGAGAGGTTGTAGAGGTTCGCCTCGCCGCGCCCCGTGGAACCGGCCGCGCCCGCGGCGTTGTCCACCCATAGGCCCGCGCCGAGGATGGGCGAATCGCCCACCCGCCCCGGGATCTTCCAGGCGAGGCCGCTGGTGGTGGTGACGCCGCAGAGCTCGCCCTTGGCGTTCATGCCGTTGCAGTTGATGGTGCCCCAGTAGTGATCGAGATCGATGAGGCCTTCGCGGGCCATCTGGAGTCCCGCCATGTAGCCTACCTGCACCCGCTGGGCGGGATCCAGGTAGTGGTCGGGATCGGCCCGGCGCTTCCATTCAAGCCATAGGCGCCGGGAGGTCTCCGTGTTCAGATCCTCCTCCACCGTGAAGCCCATGGTTTTGGCGAAGCGCCGGGCGTCGGCGCCCACGAGCAGGTGGTGATCCGTCTGCTCCATCACGGCCTTGGCCACGAGGGAGGGCGTGCGCACGCCTTCGAGGCAGGCCACGGCCCCGGCGCGCCGCTTGGGCCCGTGCATGCAGGAGGCATCCAGCTGGACGACGCCCTCCGCGTTGGGCAGCCCGCCGTAGCCCACGGAGGTGTCCAGGGGATCCAGCTCCACGAGATTCACGCCGGCGATGAGGGCGTCGAGCACGTCGCGGCCCTCCGTGATCATTCGGTAGGCCCGGGCCACGCAGGTCTCCGTTCCGCCGTGCTTGAACTGGTTGCCATTGGCGGAGGCGATGACGGCGGGGACGGGCCCCGAGGCCTTCACCGCGGGCGCCTGCGCGGGGGTGGAGGCGGCCAGGGCGGTGCCCGTGGCGGCGGTGGCGGCCAAGAAATCCCGGCGGGAGAGGGACCCAGTCATGTTCGCTCCTTGGGTGGAATGGCCCCATGGTAGCGGGCCCGCGCGCCTCCGCCTTTTTTACGCCACACTGAGGCGATGTCCCACCCCATGGAACGCTTCTTCGCGCCGCCCGAGGGCCGCCTCTTCGCCTGCTTCCCGGGGGCGGAGGAGCGCCCAGGGCAGGCGCGCATGGCGGAGCTCGTGTGGAACGCCGTGGCGGATGGCCAAGCGGCCAAAGAGGCCTGGAAGCGGGGCGGCGGAGAGCCGGGAGACAAGCCCGACGCCGTGATTCAGGCCATCGAGGCGGGCACGGGCACGGGCAAGA
>CAYWDR010000005.1:0-40918 GCA_964457075.1 uncultured Solibacteraceae bacterium | reverse complement strand
TGGGGCCGAGGGTGACCTGCACCGCGTCGGCCAGCTTGTTCACGCCGCGCAGGATGGCCTGGCGGGCTTCTTCGGCATAGATGATGGACTTGGCCATGGGTGTCTCCTTGAGTCTGGGGTTGGGTTTAGCCGACGATCGCCAGGATTTCGTCCTCGCGCACGATGACGTGGTCCACGCCATCGAGCTTCACTTCAGTGCCGCTGTACTTGCCGATCAGCACCTTCTGGCCGGCCTTCACGGACATGGGCACGCGCTCGCCCTTGTCGTTGAACTTGCCTTCGCCGACGGCCACCACTTCAGCCTCCATGGGCTTCTCCTTGGCGGTGTCGGGGATGATGATTCCGCCGCGCACGGTCTCGGCGGGATCGACGCGCTTGAGCACCACGCGATCCGAAAGGGGCTTGAGGGTGGTGGTAGTGGTCATGGATGCCTCCGTTGTAGTCGCAGGGGAGTTAGCACTCACCCGTAGCGAGTGCTAATCTACCGCGCCCCCCGCCGGGGTCAAGTCAATTTTGTGGGGCGGAGCATAGACCTTAGTCGTTTAAGCTAATATTTTATTAGCATTGTTAAATCCTGTTGTCTCACCTCCCCTAACCCCTCAGGTTTCATCGATTTTTGGACGAATGAAGGACCAGGAGGCTTCCGTGACGCCCCGGCCCTTCCTTAGCTCCCAGGCCCTTCAGCTATGCTGGGCCTTGGATCCGCCGGGTTTTATCCAATCCTTCCGGCTTCCTCCGGCCCTCGGCGCCTTCGCGCTCTGCCTTTATCAAGGGATGCCCGGCCTCGCCCGCGAGCGCTTCCACGCCCTCGTTCCCCGCTTGATCGAGGAGGCGCCCGATGATTCCGCCGTGGCCTTCGGCGCCACGGACTGCGCCATCCGCGAACTCCTGCCCTCGGCCCTCGCCCAGGCGGGCCTGCTGGAGCGTGAGGCCTTCGGTTACCTCCGCCACCTCCACCCCGTGGAGGACCGCGACACGGCCCACCTCGCCTGCCTGGCGGCCTGGGATGCCTGCGTGGCCTTGGAGCGCCTGCGGGTGGATGGGGCCCGGCCCACCGCCCTGGAAGCCCGCTACGCCGCCACGGACGCCCGCTTCGGAGCCGCGGCTTGGGCCCCTGACTGCGCGCGCCACGCGGCCCTGGCCGCCCAGCACCATGCCAGGCAGAGCCCGGAGGCGGCCTGGGACGCAGCGCTGAATTTTCTTGGCCGGGTGCTGGGGCCGGCGGCCTAGTAGATCGATTCCGAATTGCCCTTGCGAAAAGATCACCACGAAGGCACAAAGGGCGCTGCGCGCCTTGCACGAAGGCCACGAAGCGCTCCCCCGAGCGATCGGCAAGGCCTTCCGGGCCTGCGGCCCAAGGTCCAGCGAAGCTGGACCTTCCTTCGGGGGCAATGGCAGTCGGGCCCTCGAAGTCCCGACTGCCATTGCCCCCGAAGGGGATGGCCGGGAATGGGCGGCGCCCCTTCGTGCCCTTCGTGCGCCCGAAGGGCGGTTTCGTGCCTTCGTGGTGGGTTTTTTGTCCTGTTTATTAGGAATCGTTCTACTAGCCCGAGTGAGGTGATTCCGAGGGAGCCGGGCTCAGTCGAGTTCCATCCTCACGTACCCATAGGGCGGCGGCGGGGAGGTCCGGGTGGTGACGACGACGAGGGGACAGGACCAGCTTTCATGGGGCGGCCAGGCTTGGGGCTCGCCATCCGTGAGCAGGAGGGCCAGATCCGGGGGTTCCCATTCCGGGTGGTGGGCGAGGGCCCCCGGGAGGTCGTCGAAGCAGGTTCCCCCGCCCCCCCGGAGGGTGAAGCCCGGCCCGAATTCCGAATCCAGATCCTCCACCTCGCGATCGCGCTGAAGGAGGGCATCGACTTCCAGCACCCGGAGCGAGGCCTCGCTGCCTTCGGCGAGGCGGCGGGCGAGTCCCAGGAAGGCCTGCAGCTCCCGCGTCTGGATGGAAGCGCTCGTGTCGAAAATCAGGGCCAGGGCCGGTCGGCGCCGGGCCCGGCCGGGCAGGAGCACGCCAGCGCCCAGCCCCCGGCGGGAGGGCCGGGCATAGCTCAGGGGTCCGCCCCGGAGGTGGCCCTCCAAATCGCCAAGCAGGCGCTCCGTCCATGGGACGCGCGGACGGAGGATCCCGCCCACGAGGCGCGCCACGGAATCCGGCAGCTCACCGGCCCCCCGTCGCGCCTCCAGTTCCACGGCTTCGGCCAGCGCCATGCGCCAGCGGTTATCCCGGTCCTCCTCCCCGTTCCCCCCTGGACCCTCCTCGCAATCCGTCGCATCCGGGTACCCCCGGCCCGCGGCGGGCGCCTCCTCGATCGCCAGGCGCTCGTAGATCTCCTCGGCCGCGAGCCCTTCGTAAGCCCGGTCCAGGTAGGGCTCGAAGGGGGCCTCCGTCCAGGCGAGCAGGCCCGGCCGCCGGGCCATGAACGCGTCGAGGGCCAGATTGATGGCGTGGTCGTGGGCCACGTTGAAGCGGCGCAGATCCCGCTCCCCCCGGCGTCGGAAAAAGCCGAAGGCCAGGTGCAGCACCTCGTGGGCCCACACGGTGGCCAGCTGGGGGAGGCTCAGCTGGTCCACGAAATCCGGGTCGAAGAAGAGCTCCCCCCAGGCCCCCGTGTCCCGCGTCCGGGCCGTTCCCACCTCCGCGAAACGCGGCGGAAGGTGGTTGACCAGATGGGCGAGGAAGGGCAGTTCCCGATTGAGGACGAAGCGCGCCTGCTGGAAGCGGCCCTCCAGCGCTGCCTGCCGGGCCTCCTCCATCAAAGCCCTCCCGCAAGCGCCCGTGCGCGGGGCCCCAGGGTGGGCAGCGCCGCGAGCCCATTCAGCAGGCGGGCGCCCTGCTCGCTGGCGGGGCCGTGCCGGCGGAGCACCTCCCCGCAGAGCCACGCCAAGGCGTCCACCGACTCGGGCCGGGCGGCCGCCAGGCGTTCGGCGTAGCGCAACCCCGCGCTTAGCGCCGCATCGCTCAAGCCCTCCCGGGAGAATTGCTCCAGCAATAGGGACGCCAGCTGATAAACCCGGTCCACGAGGCCCGGCGGGGGCAGGCGCGCGCCCTCGGGATCCTGCACGATCTCCTCCCATCCGGGCAGCTCATCCCTCAATCGCAGAAAGGCGCATAGCCGCAGCCCCTGCCGCTGCCCCAGGTTGGCGAGGATGGCGTCGTCCGCGGCCTTCGCGGGCAGGCCCAGGGCCTGCACGGCGATCAGGGCCCGCGCCGCCCCTTCGAGGCTGCGGGGCGTGAGTTGGGCCAGGCTCGGATCCTCGGGGTCGTAGGCGTGGAGGGCGCCTTCCCGGTGCTGGGCCACGAAGGCGCGTACGCCCTCGGGCAGGCCCTGTTCCCGCGCCCAGGCGAGCCAGGCCCCGGCGGAGGGTTCGAACGTGAAATGCGCGCAGCGGTTCCCCAAGGGGAAGGGCACCGTCTTCAGGGCCGCCCGGTCCTGGGGGCGGTTACCCGCCAGCACCACGACCGTCCCCGGTGCCAAGGAAACATTGAAGACCCGGCGTTCCTGGACGATCTGCAGCAGCACCTTCTGCACCCTCAGCTCGGCGGCGTTGACCTCGTCCAGGAAGAGGAGGATCGGATGGGGCCGGCGCAGGAAGTCCACCGGCGCCCAGGAGGTGGCTCGGTCCTCCGCCTCCCCCTCCCGGCTGACCCGGCGGTGCCAGGGCACCCCCGTGAAGTCCTCCGCCTCCATCTGCGGAATGGTGAGGTGGATGACTTCCAGTTCCGGCAGCGGGTCGGGAATGGGCCCGCCCTTCGCCGCGGCCCATTGGCTCCAGGCGAGGCTCCGGATCCGGGCATCCCCGCCCAGGCCCAGCAGCACCGCGCTCTTTCCGACGCCGGCCGCCCCGTGCAGGAAGAGGGCCCGTCCGCCATGGGCGCAAAGGGCCACGGCATCGGGCAGGCCTTCGGGCGTGAGGGTGGGGTACACGGGACGCTCCCAACAGTTATCAAGTTCGGCGCGCCACCCCGGGTAGGCTTAATCCATGTCCATCCTCCCCACCCTCGTCGAACTCCAGGCCACCCTGGACAACCTGCGCACCATCGAACGGGATCTGGCGGCCCTCCCCCCCGATCTGGCGTCCCTCGACCAAAAGTTGAGGGCGGTGCGCAAGGAGAAGGCGGAAAAGACCAAGACCCTGGAGACGCTCCGGACGAAGCGCGAAGGCCACGCCCAGGATCTGGCCGCCGCGGACAAGGCCATCGCGGGCATCCGAAGCCACCTCAAGGAAGCCACGCAAAAGGTGCAATACGCGGCGCTCATCCGGGAGCAGGAGGAGCACGAGCGGGCCCATAACGCCGCCTCCCGCCCCCTCAAGGCGGCGGAGACCCAGATCCAGCAGCTCGAACTCGACGTGGCCGATCTATCCAGCCGGGAAACCGCGCAGGCCGCCGAATTCTCCGTGCTGCACGAAGCCTTCCTCGAAGAGCATGCCAATCAGGTGGAGGCCCGGGCGCTGCTCGAAGCCAAGCGCGCCGCGCTGGAGGCCGCCATGGCCCCCGCGGATCTGGCCCGCTTCAAGAAGATCCTGGAAGCCCGGCAGGGCCGCGCTGTGGTTTCCGTGGACAAGGGCCTCTGCGGCGGTTGCCGCACGCGGCTGAGGCCCGTGGTGGCCTCCCAGCTGAGGGAGGGGAAGCTCCTCCTCACCTGCGAATCCTGCCACCGGTTCCTCTACCTCGCATGAGCCTGGAGGCGCGCGTCGGGGAGGTCCGGGCCCGGCTCACGCGTGCCTGTGAAGCCGCCGGCAGGGCACCCTCCGGCGTAGAGCTGCTGCCCGTCTCCAAGCGCCAGCCTGAGGCGCTGATCCGCGAGGCGTTGGCCCTCAGGTTCACCCGCTTCGGCGAAAACTACGTGCAGGAAGGCGCCACCAAGGCCCAGGCCCTGCCCCAGGCGGCCTTCATCCTCATCGGCCCCCTCCAATCCAATAAGGCGAAGGGCGCCCTGGTGGCCTTCGCCGAACTCCAATCCGTGGATCGGTTGGATCTGGCCCGCCGCCTGGATCGCCTCGCCGGTGAACTGGATGTGGTCCGCCCCGCCTGGATCCAGGTGGATCTGTGGGGCGAAGCCACCAAGATGGGCGGCTGCCCCGAGGGCCAACTGCCGGAACTGATCGCCTTCCTGGATCAGTCTCCCCGCCTCCCCCTCCAGGGCTTCATGGCGATTCCGCCGCCCGGGGATTCGAAGGCCTTCGGGGAACTGGCCGGTCTGCGGGAGCGCTGGCGCCAGCGGCTGGGCCGGGATCTCAGGCTCAGCATGGGCATGAGCGGCGATCTGGAGGAGGCCGTGGCGGCCGGTTCCGATCAAATCCGCGTGGGAACGGCCATCTTCGGCGGGCGATAGGGCGGGCCGGAGCGTCCCCCCCTGATGGGCCGAATTCTCAAAACTCATAGATGGGGCCGGGTAGGTCGATTGGGGGCATCGGATACCGAATCTATAAGGGAGCCCCCCATGCAGGATTTCTGGGACAGCCTGAACATACGGAAAAAGCTGACCTATTCCATCCTGGCACTCACCGTGGTGCTGGCCCTCGGCGCCGTCGCGGTCTCCGGCTGGAAGCTGAGCAGCTCCAGCACGGACGCCCTCGCGAAGAAGGGCGCCTCCCTCAGCGCCCTCATGGGCGAGAGCGTCACCGCCTTCGTCCAATTCGAGGATGTCGCCAGCAGTGAAAAGACCCTCGATCAGCTCATCGGCGTGGACAAGGACGTCAGCCTGGCCGCCGTGCTGGCCGAGGAAGGCGGATCCCTCAAATTGATGGCCCAGAAGAAGGGCGAGGGTTCCGACAAACTGGACGCGGTGGCCTTCGCGAGTTCCTCCTTCAAGGCGATCCTCGAAAAGAGCAAGGACGCCCTCAAGGAGAAGGGGAACACGCAAACCTTCATCGCCCAGGGCCTCACGGGCTGCATCACGCGGATCGACAACCCCTCCAAGCCCTCCTACGTCGTCCTCGCCCTCAACACCAAGCGGGTCAACGGGGAGATCGCCAAAGGGCTTGGCCTCATGGCCGTCCTCGGCGCCGTGATGGTAGGCCTTGGCTTTTTCGGCGCCCGGTTCCTCTCCAGCGCCATCGTGGCGCCCCTGGAGGACATCCAGGGCCGCATGCGGGATATCTCCGAGGGAGAAGGTGATCTCACCGCCCGCATCGAGGTCCACGGCCATGATGAGATCGCCGGGGTGGCCGTCCACTTCAACCGGTTCGTGGAAAACGTGCAGAGCATCGTCAATCAGGTGATCGCCATCAGCACCAACATCGCCTCCGGCAGCCTCCAGATGTCCGCCGGCATGAGCGAGATGAACACCACCGCCGGCAGCATCGCCCAGTCCGCCGAGCACCAGAAGTCCAGCGTGGCCTCCACCAACGTCAACGTGCAGAGCATCGCCAAGGGCACCCAAGTGGTGAGCGGCAGCGTGGCCGACGCCCTCAAGGTCTTCGATCAGGCCCAGGAGGCCGCGGTGCGCGGCACTTCCGCCGTCGATGGCGCAGTGGGCGGCATGAAGGCCATCAACGAGAACAGCAAGCAGATCGGCAACATCCTGAACGTCATCACCGAGATCGCCAATCAGACGAACCTGCTCTCCCTCAACGCGGCCATCGAGGCGGCCAAGGCTGGCGAGCACGGCAAGGGCTTCGCGGTGGTCGCGGAAGAAGTCCGCAAGTTGGCCGAGCGCAGCGCCGGAGCCGCCAAGGAGATCACCCAGCTCATCCAGACCAGCGATAAGAGCATCGTGGACGGCACCCGCATGGTGAACACGGCCGGCGACGTGCTCAAGACCATCCAGCAGGCCATCACCGCCTCCGGCGAGGGCATGCGCACCATCGGCACCCAGAGCCAGGCTCAGAACCAGGAAAGCTCCACGGTGGTGACCGCCATGAACAGCCTCTCCGGCATCGCGGAACAGAACGCCGCCGCCATGGAGCAAATGGCCGCGACCATCCGGGAAACCACCCGGACCGTGGATGAACTCAGCCACCTCGCTGAACAGCTCAGCTCGCTGGTGGCCCGCTTCAAGGTCTAAACCCCATAGGAGGTCGCCTTGCCTCACTCCCGTCTTTCCCTCGCATTGATCCTGGGGATGGGCAGTTGCGCCCTGATGGCCCAGGAGCCCCCCAAAACGGACGATCTCCAGGAGCTCGAAGACCTTCTGAATACCCCCATCCAAGGGGCCAGTAAACGCGAGCAGCGCCTCATCGACAGTCCCCAGGCCATCGAGGTGCTCACGGGAGACGAGATCCGCCAGATGGGCATCTACAGGCTTTCCGACGCCCTCAAGCTGATGACCTCCGTGGACGTCCATGAGCTGGACAACGCCGCCACCAACGTCACCCTGCGCGGGGCCATGCAGCAGGGCCAGCCCAAGACGGTGCAGATCCTCATCGACAACGTGCCCCTCTACAACGCCGAGGCGGGCTCCGTCGATATCGACAACCTCCCCATCTCCATCGACTCCATCGAGAAAGTCGAGGTGGTGCGCGGCCCGTCCTCCAGCCTCTACGGCGCCAACGCCGTCGTCGGCGTCATCGCCATCAGTTCCCGCAAGGCCAAGGATGGCGCCCATGGCGGCGCCCGGGTCTCGAAGGCCCAGCACGGAATCCATCGGGGATCGGCGGACTTCGGATGGGGCGGCCAAGTGTTCGGCGTCAGCGCGGGGTACCAGGGCGCCTCCTTCCAGACGACCAACCAGAAGACCTATCTGTTCTCCAACCTCGCGCCGCTGACGCTCAACAATAACCACAGCCATCAACGCCACGGCTCGCTCCGGCTGGACTGGAACTACGGGAAGGGGGCCGTCTGGCTGGGTGGAGGGCAAGCCACCAAGACCTACGGAACCTCCACGGGGGCCTTCTTCCCCTACCAGATGACCAAGACGGATTCGATCCATGGGGGCTGGGGCCACACCTGGATGGAGGGCCTAAGGACGGAGGCCCGGATCAGCTCGATGGGGCAGCAATCCGTGTTCGGCCCCGCCCCGACCTTCGCCGCCGTCACTGGGGACCCGGGATTCCTCGGCGAATACACCTGGATCGATTTCAAATCCAACCTCTACGAGATCCAAGTCAACTGGGACATCCTCAGGACCCTCCACCTGGTGGGAGGCCTGGACCGCCGGACCTACACCGCCGGAAAGGCCCCCTTCGTGGGGTTCAAGGACAAACAGGATGAGAGCGCCTCCGGCGGCTTCCTCAACGTGGATTGGAACCTCACGCCCGTGCTGAACCTCAGCGCCGGCGTCCGCGTGGAAAACGAAAGCCTCGGCGGCTCCCGCAAGAGCCCGCGCGTGGCCGCCGTTTGGAATCCAACCAAGGCCAGCAGCCTCAGGATCGGGTGGTACAGCGCGACCCGGAGCCCTCAGATCCTGGAAAGCCGGGTGGACTTCACGAACACGTTCACCCCGACCACGCCGCCCTTCCCGCCCCTGCCTCCCGGCACCGTCGGCGTCCTCAGGATCAGGCCCAACCCGGCCCTCGAACCCGAAAAGGTCACGAGCTCCGAGCTCGGATACCGGCACATCATCGGCCCCTACAGCATCGATCTCACGCTCTTCGAGATGAAGTTCGAGAAACTCATCGCCCAAACCCAGACCGGCAATCCCGTCTTCGCTCCCGGCACCCCGCCAACCATCACCATCAACAACCAGTACACGAACACGGGGGATGCCAAGGACAAGGGAATCGAGCTCGCCCTGGGCTACCGGCCCTCCGCCAAATTAGCCTGCGGCGCGAACGCCACATGGCTGGACTACAAGCTCACGGCCACCGACAAGCGCCCCAGCTACGCCCCCGCCTTCAAGGCGAATGCCTGGGTCCGCTTCACGGCGGACAGGCTTTCGGGCTACTTCGCCTTCCAGCACATCGGCCCCACCGACATGGAATACCTTCCCGCCGCCGGTCCGGCCGCGCCCCTTCGGCCCCGGGCCCAGATCAATCAGCTGAACGCGTCCTTGAACTATGAAGCCTTCAAAGGCCTGAGCATCGGGGCCTACACCCGCAACGCCCTAAAGGAGGAATACAACGATCAGGGCTCGGGAACCCCCTCGCGCTCGACCTTCGTCTATTCAGCCCGCCGCGAGGTGGGCATGACCCTCGGCTACCGATTCTGATTCTAAGGAGACCCCATGCGAATCAGCTCTCTCGTCCTGCTCCCCGCCCTCAGCCTCTTCGTCGCCGCTGGCGACGTGCCCGCCCCCATCGCCGCCAAGTTCGTGAAAATCATCTCCAGCGGCAAGGTCGCCTGCAAGGACGCCGATATGGCCGCCGCCCTCACGACGGTGGGCGCCGCCATCGACCCCGGCGCGAAGTTCGCGTGGGCCGGTTCCGAAGGGGAGGTCAAGGCCCTCAAGGCCGCCGGCAAATGCGTGCTCGGCAGCAAACTCGAATGGTTGGCCTCGGGTGCCACCCTGGTGATCATCGAAGAAGGGGGAAAGCCCCAGATGATCATCCACGCGGGCAACCTCCAGGCCTCCGGCGCCTCCCTTCCCGAAGCCGTCCTCAAGGTCAGCAAGCGGCAGTAGGGAGACTGGGGTTCCGGCCAGCGGCACGGCCGCCCCAATTTCCGCGAAGCGTGCCGCTTCGCGGAAATTGGCGTATGAAAAGGCAAACGGCACAGCGGCCAAATTGCAGATGAGGCCGGGCTGAGCCTGTACACCCAACTGGAACTAGGGGTTCGCGGGTTTGCCGCCCCCAAATGGAGTCTTGGCCGGTCCGGGAACATTGAGGCGCAGAGCCAATTCCTTCGCGCGTTCCTTTACCTGAGGATTGGCGGCATTCGCCGCAAGGAAGTCGAGTTTCTTATAGCTCAGCTCTCGAAGGTCATTGTTACGGACCCGGGTGGACGCCATCCCAACCTTAAACAGCGCATCCACGGATTCCAAGGGTGCATCCACTTTGATGGCTTGGTCGCTCAACGTTTCCACCGCCGTGCTCACCGTTTTGGCGGCGCTTGCCTTGGGTTCCTCCCCCGCCGTGGCCGCGTTCGTCACGGTCAATACCCGCTCGGCTTGAACCCCGATCTCCGAGGCCAGGGATGCCAATTCAGCCTGCCCTTGATTCACGCTATTCGGGGCCGCCTTCAGCGTGTTCTCCAACACCTGACGGGTGGTGTTCACTTCTTGGTTACCGGTGCGGATGGATGCGTACTGTTTGCCGGCATCGATCACCGGCCGCCATGCGAGCCCGCAGAGGAGGGCGAACACCGCCAGGCGCTGTCTGTTGCTGGGGTCGGGGTTGGCCAAGAATGCACCGATGTGGGCACTGGCCAGCCCGAACACTAGGCAAAGCAGCACGACCAACACGACGTGCAAGCTCCCTTCCGCTGGAAAGGCGGGGACTCCGTAGGCCTTGGCGATCGCCCAGGATAAGAACCCCCCTACGGCGCCAAAGCCTGATTGCAAGAGAAGAGCGCTATTGGCCCGATCCGCCGTTTGTGATTCGGCACCCGTTCGTTCAACTGCGGATTCGTTTCCCAAGGCGACCTCCCATGAACGTATGAAAGACCTGTCTGGCCATGCAAAGCCAAGTTTGCAAGACGAGGCGCAGACGGGCATTACACAGGTGGTGACTGCTTCGAGAAGAGTAGGAGCCCTTGAAAAACATGCAAGGCACAAGTCAGCATTCTTGGAAAATCGCCGTACCTGACAAATCCCACCGACGGCGAAGCCATTGGCGTATGAAAAGAGCTTTTCAACTTGCAAAAATTCAGGCCCCGTTTTTCGGGGCCTGAATTTTTGGATTGGTGCCGGCGGCCGGACTCGAACCGGCACTAGGGGTCGCCTAACAAGATTTTGAGTCTAGCGCGTCTACCAATTTCGCCACGCCGGCTGGGACATCCAGTCTATCGCAGCCGGGGCGAAGCTCAAGCGCCGGTGAGCGGAATGCGGCGTCCCCATCCGAAGGCCTTGGGGCTGACCTTGAGGGCGAAGGGCAGCTGCCGGCGCTTGAACTCGGTTTGCTTGAGGAGGCGAAGCACGCGGGGAAGCGCGGCGCGGGCGCTCGAAAGATCCTCGCCGTCGAGCAGCTGGGCGAGATCCGCATCCAGGCCCTCCGCGGGGCGGCCCGCCTCCAGATGGGCGCCGAGGATGGCATCCAGCTGCCGGTAGGGGAGGAGGCTGGCCTCGTCCGTCTGGCCCGGGCGCAGCTCCGCCGTGGGAGGGCGCTCCAGCACGCCCCTGGGAATGGCTTCGCCCAACTCGTGGGCCAGGGCGTAGACGCGGCCCTTGAGGCAGTCGCCGAGAAGGCCGAAGGCGCCGATGCCGTCGCCGTAGAGGGTGAAGTAGCCCGTGGCGGCCTCGCTCTTATTGCCCGTATTGAGCACGGCCACCCGGGAGGTGCCCAGGCGTCCATGCACGGCGGGTTCGCTGGTGAGCCCCATGAGCAGCAAGCCGCGGCTGCGGCTTTGGAGGTTCTCGTCCGTGAGGGAGAAGCCTCGATCCGGAAAGACGCCCTCCAACGCGGCCACGGCGCCCGAAAAGGGAAGGTCGGCATCCAGCTTCAGGAAGGGAATCCCCAGGTGCCGCGCCTGCTCATCAGCCAAGGCCGTGCTCGTGCCGCTGCTGAACCGCGTGGGAAGGGCCACGCCCAATACCCTCTCGGGCCCCAGGGCCTCGGCGGCCACCGCCGCCACCACGGCGCTATCGATGCCGCCGGAGAGGCCCACGACCACCGCTTCGAGCCCCTGTTTGCCCAGGTTCTGCTGGAGCCCCACCCGCAGGGCCTGACGAAGCCAGGCGGCCTCCGAGGGCTCATGGAAGGCCCCGCCGGGCGCATCCGTCTCCACGTGGACGATGCCTTCGCCGAAGGGCGCCGTGCCCTGCCAGCCTCCGGCGGCCTGCACGAGCCCCGTGCCGCCGTCGAAGAGCAGCCAGCTCTCCGCCCCGGCGCGGCTCGCGTAAGCGATGGGAAGGCGGTGCTTCCGCGCCAGCCCCTGCAATAGCCTGCGTCGCTGGGCCGCCTTGGAGGGCACGGCCCAGGTGGGCGCGTGCCCTCCCGGGCGCCAGGAGCCCAGATGGCCGGGACTGGCACTGGCGTTGAGGAGGATCGTGGCACCGGCCGCCACCAGATCGGCCACGGGATCCGCCATGTAGTGCAGGGGCGCGTCGGAGAAGTCCGGATCCGCCCAAAGATCCTCGCAAATGGTGAGGCCCACCTGCCATCCCCGATAGTCCACGACGGGCGGAACTTCCTTCGACGGTTCGAACCAGCGGTGTTCGTCGAACACGTCGTAGCTGGGCAGCACCCGCTTGCGGGCCACGGCCCTCACGACGCCCGATTCGCACCACCACAGCTCATTCCAAAGCCGGCCCGAGGGCGCGGGGCTGCAGGTGCCCATCACCAAGGGCACGGAGCCCGCGAGGGCGGCCAGGCGCCGGCTCTCCGCCTCGATGCGGCGGCGGAGCCCCGGCTCCCATAGGTGATCCTTGGCCATGTAGCCGACCACGGCCAGCTCCGGGCTGAGCACGAGATCCGCCCCATGGGCCACGGCCTCGCCGTAGGCCGCTTCCAACGCGCGCCCGTTGGCTTCGGGATCGCCGAGGTGGGCGTTCAGCTGGAGCAGGGCGAGGCGCATGGGAAAAGTGTAGCCGTTGAAGGGCCAGGGGCCTGTCTACCACCTTATGGCCGCCAGGGTGCCGCCCTCCCTGCGCCGGACGAGTTGAAGATCCGCCCCCATGGCATTGGACCACTTCAGGGCCAGGGGCAGGCCCAGGCCCGTCCCATCGGGCCGTCCGCTTTCGAAGGGGCGGAGCATGCGCAGCACCGTCTCCTCGCCCATGCCGGGCCCCTGATCCAGGATCTCCACCAGATCCCGGGCCACCCGCACCCTCACTTCGCCGCCGCTGGGGGTGGCCTGGCAGGCGTTTTCCAGAAGGTTGATGAGCGTTTGATGAAGCAAGTTGGGGTCGCCCTTGGCCTCCCCCTCCCCTTCCAGCATCAGGCGGCGCCCCTGCCCCAGGGGCCGCCGTTGGATCTCCTGGAGGGCGGCCTCCGCCATTTCCCGGAGGTTCAGTTCCTGGATTCGGGGCTCCAGGGGCTTGGCCCACAGCAAGAAGCGGTGTACGACCTGGCCGAGCGCCTCCGCCTCCTCCAGCACGGCGGCGGCGGCCTCCGCATGGCCCATGCGGGCCAGCAACTCCCCGTGGCCCTTGATGACGGCGAGCCCATTCTTCAGCTGATGGGCCACCCCCGCCGTCATTTCCCCCAGCTCCGCGAAGCGGGCCTGCAGCTGATGGCGGCGGGCCTCCGCCTCCGCCTCGGCCACCTCCTCGAACTGCAGGAGCGAGCCCACCATATCCGGCGCCTCGATGCGATGCAGGCGCCAGACCTGCCCCCCGGATTCAATCCGGAGGCGGGCCCCGGGAGGTTCCTGGAGTCCTTGCCGGAGCCAGGGATGCGGCTCCAGCACGAAGTCCGCCGAGAGGCCTCCCACCCCCGGAGTCACCCCCAAGAGGGCCTGCCCGGCCCGGTTCAGGGTGGCCACCTTGCCCGCCTGATCCACCCACAGGAGCCCGAAGGGTAGCGCGTCCAGCAGCCGCTCGTGAACGGTGCGCAGCGTTCCCAGGGAGGCCGCCAGCTCACCCCGCTCATGCAGACTGCGGCTCACGGCCCCCAGCAACAGCCCTTCCGGGTCCCCTTGGGGCCGACGCGCCCGGGCCCACCGGACCAGCGCCACGGCGACCCCCCACCCCAGGATGACGAGGGGCATGGCGAGGAAGAGCCAGGTGACGAACGGGGACATGGGAAAAGGATGAAGGATGAACGAGGAAGGATGAAGGGTTGATTCATCCTTCCTCCTTCATCCTTCCTCCTTCCAGAATGGAGTCATGGATCGACACCCCATTTACGTGCTGAGCGGCGGCAGCGGCGAGACGGCCCTGCGGATGGTGCAGGCGGCGCTCACGCAATTCCGGCACGGGGATCAGAGCCTCATCCGCCGCTTCCAGAACGTCCGCACCCGGGAGGATCTCGACGCCATCCTCACCAAGGCCCAGGATAAGAAGGCCGTCATCGTCCACACCACCGTCTCCCGGGAGCTGCGCTTCTACCTGGAGGATCGCTGCGCGGAGCTGCGCCTCACCCAGGTGGACCTCTTCGCCAATCTGCTGGACACCCTCGCCCTCTACCTGCGGGATGCGCCCGAGGAGAAGCCGGGCCTCTTCCATGCCCTGGACGAAAAATACTTCAAGCGCATCGAAGCCATCGAGTTCGCCCTCAAGTACGACGATGGCCAGGATCCCGAGGGCCTTCGCGAAGCGGACATCGTCCTCGTGGGCGTGAGCCGCACGAGCAAGACCCCCCTCTCCATGTACCTGGCCATGGAGGGCCACAGGGTCATCAACGTGCCCCTCGTGCCCGGCGTGCCCATCCCGCCCCTCCTCAACGAGATCCCCCAGGGCCGCATCGTGGGCCTCACCATCCAGGCCGAGCGCCTCCAGGAGATCCGCATCCACCGCCTCAAGCGAATGGGCGCCTCGGGCCACAGCGACACCTACTCCGACCTCGGCCAGATCCTCACCGAACTCACCTACGCCGATGACGTGTTCAAACTGCACCGCCGCTGGCCCATCCTCGACGTCACGGGCCGCAGCATCGAAGAGACGGCGGGCCTCGTGCTGGATCGCGTCTACGGCAAGGAGCGGGGGGCCTGATGGAGCTGCGCTGGATCGAGCACGGATCGCCGGACTACCGCGACGCCGTGGAGCTGCGCCGGAAGGTGCTGCGCATTCCCCTCGGCCTTGAATTCGCGCCGGAACAGCTGGAATCCGAGGCCTCCGATTGGCACCTCGCCGCCTACGAGGGCGGTCGCATGGTGGGCTGCCTCCTCCTCTCCGATCGCGGCGATGGGACGGTCCAAATGCGCCAAGTCGCCGTGACGCCCAAACGCCAGGGCACGGGGATCGGAGCGCGCATGGTCGCCGAGAGCGAACGCAAGGCGAAGGAACTCGGATTCACGCGCATGATCCTCCACGCCCGGGATACGGCCGTGCCCTTTTACGAAAAACTGGGATATGACCGGGATGGGGAGCCGTTTGTGGAGGTTTCCATTCCACATCAGGGCATGGCAAAAGCACTTTGAGATCTCCGAAGTTGGGCAAGAAAAGGAAAAGCAACCAGTGATAAACAGTGATAAAAAGGGATGAACAGTGATAGGGGTTCGATCTGCCCATCACTGTTCATCACTGTTCATCACTGGTTGTTCTTTTCTCTTTAATGGCCGAGCTTCGCTCACTCCCTCTGGCCTGCGGAGTTCCGGTTACCCGTCCCTAGCAAATGGATTTTGGCGTCCAAAAAACCGAGGCAAACCTCAGTATTCATTCGCCAGATCCGCCGATCTGACCTGCTTCTCGAACGGCGCGAACACCGGCGCCCCCGCCGTCTGCGCGATCCACTCCGCCACGCGGATGCCATCCACGGCCGCGGAGGTGATGCCCCCCGCGAAGCCGGCCCCCTCGCCGCAGGGGTAGAGGCCCGGGTGGTCGAGGCTTTGGCCGTCGTCGCCGCGCAGGAGCTGGATGGGGCTGCTGGTGCGGCTTTCGATGGCGAGCATGGTGGCTTGCGCCGAGGTGTAGCCGTGGAGCTTCTGATCGAAGACGGGCAGCGCGCCCGCCAGCTGTTCGAGGATGAAGTCGGGCAGGCAGGTGCGGAGGTCCGCCGCCACGGCGAAGGGCTTGAAGCTGGTGGCGGGCAGCTTGCCCGTGGCGCGGCCCTTCAGGAAGTCCTGCACGCTCATGGCGGGGGCGCCGTAGCTTTCCTTGGCGGCGCGGAAGGCGGACTGCTCCCACTTGCGCTGGAAGTACATGCCGCCGAGCAGATGGTCGCTGCCGAAGTCCGCGGTGTTGACCTTGGCCACGATGCCGCTGTTGGCGAAGCCCGAGTCGCGCGCGGCGTTGCTCATGCCGTTGACGACGACGCCGCCCTCCTCGGAGGCGCACTGGATCACCTCGCCGCCGGGGCACATGCAAAAGGAGTAAGCGGCGCGGTTCACGCCGAAGTTGCACACGAGCTTGTAGTCGGCGGGTGGGAGGCTGGGGTGGCCCTTGCTGGGGCCGTACTGGGCCTTGTCCACGAGATCCTGGGGGTGCTCCACCCGCACGCCCATGGCGAAGGGCTTTTGGCGCATGGCCACGCCGTGGCGGTGCAGCATCTCGAAGGTGTCCCGGGCGCTATGGCCCGGGGCCAGCACGATGGCGTCGCAGGGCAGCTCCTCGCCGCCGGGAAGCACGGCGGCGGTGACGCGACCTGTGGCATCGAAGCGGATATCCAGGAGGGGGGCCTTCCAGCGGTACCGGGCGCCGCGCTTTTCCGCATCCTTGCGCATGAGCACCGCGCACTTGCGGATGACGTCCGTGCCCACGTGGGGCTTGGCCAGGTAGGCGATGCGGGGGTGGGCGCCAAAGCGCACGAAGGTGTCGATGACGTAGCGGGTGGCCGGATGGCCGATGCGGGTGGTGAGTTTGCCATCTGAGAAGGTGCCCGCGCCGCCCTCGCCGAACTGGGCGTTGGCGTCGGGCCGCAGGCGGCCGTGCTGCCATAGCTCGTTCACGCCCTGCACTCGCTCGCCCATATCGGGCCCCCGCTCCAGCACGATGGGCTCGATGCCGTAGTCCAGCAGGCGCAGGGCGCAAAAGGTGCCCGCGGGCCCGCTGCCCACGACGACGACCCGGGGCTTCCGGGGGGCGGCGGCCACGGCGTAGGCGGGCGAAGCCGGAGCCGCATCCACCTTGGCGCCGGGGGGCAGGCTCGCGGCGCTGAGGTCCCGATCCGTTTCGAAGCTGAGGGCGCAGAGGAAGCGGATGGCCCCCTTGTGCCGGGCATCCAGGCTGCGGCGCTCAAGGGTGACGGCGCGGTAGTCGGCCGGCTTGCCGCCCAGGGCGTGGGCCAGGGGCTTGGCCAGTTCCAGCTTTTCTTCGCCCAGGGCGAGGGGGAAATTCGAGATGAGGTAGCGCATCGGCTCTCCGGCGGGTGGGGTCCCGATGAGGACCAAGGCCTTTGTTGATTGTACTGAAACGGCCCGGAAAATCTGGGATTGGGATTGGAGTTCGGCCCGACTACGCTCGATCCTGATTCGGGAGCCTTCCATGAACAATCCGTCGCTGGGCAAGGTGGTGGTGGCCGGAGGAAGCGGCCTCGTGGGGCGCCATCTGGTGGGCACCCTCCGCGCGGGGGGCGTGCCCGTGGTGGTGCTGACCCGCAGGCCCGGGGCCATCTCCATGGGCGGCGCCGAGACCCGAGACTGGAACGACCTGCCCCAAGCGCTTGAAGGCGCTTCCGCCATCTTCAACTTCGCCGGGGAAAGCATCGCCCACCGCTGGACGAACCCGCGAAAGGCGCGCATCCACCAGTCCCGGTGCGAATCCACCCGCCGCCTGGTGGAGGCCCTGGGCCAGGCAGGCCAGCGCCCGCCCGTGCTCGTGAACGCCTCCGCCGTCGGCTGGTATGGGCCCCACGGCGGCGAAGTCGTCGACGAGCGCGACGGCCCTGGCAAGGACTTCCTCGCCCGGGTCTGCCGGGCCTGGGAGGCCGAGGCGGATCGTGCCGAGTCCTTCGGCGTCCGGGTCGTCAAGCTGCGCCTGGGCGTCGTCCTCACCCGGGAGGGCGGAGCCCTCTCGAAGATGGCCCTGCCCGTGAGGCTCTTTCAGGGCGCCAAGCTGGGCCACGGCCAGCAGGGGCTCAGCTGGATCCATATCGAAGATCTGGTGGCCATGCTCCTGGAAGCGGCCCGCAACCCCGCCTGGCAGGGCGCCCTCAACGCCTGCGCCCCCCGCCCCGTCACCAACGAAACCTTCACCCGCCTCCTGGGACGGACGCTGCATCGGCCCATCCTGCCCGTGCCGGGCTTCATCACGCGGGCGGTCTTGAAACGGCTCTACGGTGAAATGGCCGACGCCATGCTCCTCTCCGGCGCCTTCGTCTACCCCCGCCGGGCGGAGGAGCTGGGATTCCACTTCAAGTTCCCCGAGGCGGGGGCGGCGCTGAGGGATCTGCTGGGCTAAGGGCCCTGTGGCTTAGGTAGGGACCGCCGCATCCGCCGCGCGATATCCTCCAGCTCCGCTTCCTGGTGGGCGGCGAATCCGAGGCGGAGGTAGGGGAGATCGGCCCCGTCGAAGGCATAGCGGCGCCCCGGATGGAAGGCCACGCCCTCCTGCCGGGCGGACTCGGCCCAGGCGCTCACGTCCACCTCCCCGTGAACCCTGAGCCAATAGGCCATGCCCCCGGCGGGGGGCCGCACGTCCAGCACGTCACCGAGTTCCCGGGTCAGGGCGGCGCCCAGGGCATCCCGGCGGGCCAGGCACGCGCCGTGGAGGCGGTGCGTATGCCGCTGGATCTCTCCGTCCTCCAACAGCTCCGCCAGGGCGCGCTGGAGCACGGAATCCCCCGGCGCCTCCAGGGTGCGATGCCACGCGGCGAGGTGCGCCACGAGCGGCGCGGGCCCGTGGAAATAGGCCAGGGGCAGGTTGGGGAAGAGCAGCTTGGCAAAGGCTCCCAGGTAGAGCACCTGCCCTTCCTCATCGTCGGCGGCCAGGGGCAGGGGCGCGACCCCTTCAAACTGGAAGCCTGAATCCACGTCGTTCTCGAGGATGGCGAAGCGGTGCCGCGCCGCCAACTCGAGAATGCGCCGGCGCCGGGCCGGGGCGAGGGGCACGCCCGTGGGGTACTGCCTTTGGGGGGTGAGGACGAGGGCCCTCAAGGGCTCGCGTGCCAGCAGGGATTCCAAGGCCTCGATCTGAAGGCCTCCGGCATCCACCGGCAGGGGGGCGAGGCGCACACCCCCGTGACGGAACAGCTCCCAGTGGGAGCGGGCTCCCAGGGCCTCCACAGCCAGGAGGCCGCCCGCCCCCACCACGGCCTGGGCGAAGAGGCCGAGCAGGGGTTGGAGGCCGCCTCCCACCAGCAAGGCATCCGGCCGGGCGCGAAGACCGCGGGTGATGGCCAGCATCCGCCCCAGCGCCTCCCGCAGGCGAGGATGCCCTAACGGATCCGCCACCAGGAGGGAGGTGCGATCCTTCGCGGCCAAGGCCCTCCGATAGGCCCTCCCCAAGGCCGCCATGGGCAGCATGCGAGGGTCGGCGTGGCCCGTTTCGCACCGCCATCCGCTCCCGGGCGGCAGATCCGCGATGGGGGCGGGGGGTCCGGGCAGCACGAAGCCCAGGCGGTCGCCGGCCCCCCCTTCCACGCCCGGCCGATCTTGGGGCCAGGCCCCCTCCACGAAGGTGCCGCCTCCGGGCCGGGTGGCGACCCAGCCTTCGGCCCGCAGCTCCTGGTAGGCGGCCAGGACGGTGTTGCGATGCACGCCCAGCCGTTCCGCCAGGGTCCGGGTACCCGGCAGCGCCTCCCCGGCGCGGATCCGGCCTTCGCGGATGGCGGCCTTCACCCCTTCGACGATCTGGAGGAAGCGGGGCACCTCCGAATTCGGATCCAAGGACAGGGCCAGCTCCCGGGGCCACATGATCAGTCCTGCCGGACCGGAAGGCCCGAAAGGCCCGAAAGGAGGGGGCCGAATTCCCGCGCCAACCGCGGATCCCGATTCAACGCCTTTCGAAGCGCGGCCCCGCCCGCCTCCGGATCACCGAGGCGGGCGACGAAGAGGCCCTCCAGGGCCTTCGCCCGCGCTTCCTGGGGCCTGAGCCGGCCCAGCGCCCGCACCGCCCTGAGCCCCGAGCGGGCCGCGGCCCGCTCCCCCGAGGGGCGGCCGAGGAGGACGGCATAGGCCCACTCGGCCTCCAGCCGGAGGAGGGTCGTGGGCCGGGGGCCCGAGGCGCGATACCGTGCCATGGCGGCCTTCGCCTCGGCCAAGGCCGGGCGGGAATCCTCGCCCAGGCGGAGGGCCGATCGCGCCTCCAGGCAGGCCACCGACGCCGCCTCCGCCTGAAACTCCGCCTTGGAGGGGGAGGCCGCCGCGAGGATCGCCCGGGCCTCCGCCAAGGCGGGTCGCGGATCCTGCCCCCTGAGAAGGGCCCCCTCGGCGGCCGTGCAGGCCACGTCCATCCGAAGGGTCAGGGTGGCGGGCTCCGCCGGGAGGGCGCGGAGCGCGGCTCGGGCCTCCTCCAAGGCGGGTTCCCCGTCCTCCCCCGCCAGACCCTGGGCCTCCGCCCATTCGAGAAGGGCCAGGGCCAGATCGCGGGCCGCGCCGGCCTCCCGGGGGCGGCGGGCCCGATGCAGGCGCTCGGCCGCCACCGCCTCGGCGAGGAAGGGGCGGGGATCACGGCCTCCGGCCTGGGCCACGTCCGCCTGGAGGCGCCGGAGGCGCGCCAAGCCCCCCAACACAGAGGCGGCGGAGGGATCGAGGCGGATCGCTTCGGCACTGGAGGTCAGGGCCTCTTCCAGATCCGCGGCCGCGTCCCCCCCGGTCTTGAAGCGCCAACGGGCCCGCTGGACCAGGAGGTGGGCCAGGTAGCCAAGGGCCTCGGCCCGGCGCCCCTCCAGGCGCGTGGCGGCCCGGGCCTCCTCCAGGGCCGCGGCCCAGGCCTTGGATATGAAGCGGACGTCCTCCGCCAATAACAGGGCCGTCCGAGCCTGCACCTCGGCCCGAAGCAGCGTCGCATGGGCATGGCCGGGATCCACCTCGAGGGCGCGGTCGCATGCGGCCATCGCCTCCTGGCACCCGGCGGCCGTCGCGCGATCCTCCGGGGCGCCCCCGCGGCTCCGTTCAAGGGCCCAGGCCGCGGCGGCCGTCCAGACGGCGGGATCGCTCTTGCCGGCCTCCAAGGCGGTGGCGAGGGCCGATTCCGCCTCGGCTCGGATGCCTGGAAGGGCTCCGGAGGCGCCCTTCCGGCGCGCCTCCCGGTGGCGGTGCCGCCAGATGCGATGCCGCAAGAGGCTGGCCTCGTAGATCCAGGGCGCCGCCCGCACCGTTTCTTCCGCCCAGGCGAGGGCCTCGGACTCCCGGCCCTCCAGCCAGGCCCATTCCGCCTTCAACTCCGCGCCCTCCGATACGGCGAGCATGGCCACCGCAGGAGCCCGCAGCTCGTCCTCGATCCCGGCCAGGTGGGCCCCCCGCGCCTCGGCCGGCAGGCGCCACTGGGCCTCAAGGCCCCGTTGGTAGAGCCGCAACAGCACCAGGCCCCGGGCCTGGGCACACTCCGGCCCCCGGAAACCGGCGGCCCAGGCCCGATCCAGCTCCATCCGCGCCGCCTCCAGATCCCCGAGCAGGAGGTGGGCCCGTCCCAGCACGTAGGCGCCAGCCCCCTGCCCGCCAAGCCCCGCCGCCGCGACTTCCGAGCGCACGTGCGCCACCTGCGCGCGCACCCAGGCCACCTGGGGCCGGATATCGTGCCGGGGAGAGAGGTGAACGAGGCGGAGACGCTGTTCCAGCTCGTTCATGCGCAGGCCCAGACGATGCGCCGCCGCAAACTGGGCCCGGCCCCGCCGGGCCAGCAAGGAACCCAGTCCCGCCGCGAGCACGGCGGCGGCCAGGCCTACGGCCCCCGCCGCGGCCAGCCCGGGATGACGCCGCGCCCAGGCGCGGATTCGCGGGACCCAGCCCGGCGGGCGGGCCTGAATCGGCTCCCCGGCGAGGAAGCGGCGCAGATCCTCGGCCAGGGCCCGGGCGCTGGGATAGCGCCCCTCCGGCGCGGGCGCCATGCACTTCGCCACGATCACCTCAAGGGCCCTCGGCACGGCAGGATTCGAGTCCCGAAGCGGGGCGGGCCGCTCATCCAAGATCCGGCGGAGCACTTCCAGCACCTGGGGCCCCGGAAGGGTGCCCGAAGCGGCCGCAGGCGTCTCGAAGGGCGGGTGTCCCGCCAGGAGGGCATAAAGCGTGGCCCCGAGGGCGTAGACGTCCGTGCGGACTTCCGCCGGCCGGTCCCCGAGGATCTGCTCCGGTGCCATGTAGGCGG
Organism: uncultured Solibacteraceae bacterium; assembly: GCA_964457075.1. GTDB lineage: Bacteria > Acidobacteriota > Holophagae > Holophagales > Holophagaceae > JAFDVN01. The sequence continues at coordinate 19,097 of CAYWDR010000005.1, read as the reverse complement.
GCGTTCCCGCCGTGGCCACGGAGGCGGAACGGCTGCCGGGATCCACCTCCCGGGCCAGGCCGAAGTCCGCCACCACCGGGCGCCAGCCTCCCCCGGGGAGGGGGCGGAGCAGGATGTTGCCCGGCTTGAGATCCCGATGCACGAGGCCCGCCATGTGGGCCGCATGCACGCCCTCCGCCGCCTCGGCCATCCAGGCCGCCGCCATCGCGGCCTCGGGCCGCGGCGAGAGCGCGGCCAAGGTGGGGCCGGGGATCCACTCCATCGCGATGAAGGCCCGCCCCTCCTGGCGCCCCGCCTCGTACACGCCGCACACGCTGGAATGCGCCACCCGGGCCTGGCGCTGCGCTTCGAGCACCAGCCGGCCCTCGTCATCGGGATCCCCGCCCCGCAGGAATTTGAGGGCCACGATGCGATCAAGGGTGCGGTCCCGGGCCCGCCAGACCTCTCCCGCCGCCCCCTGGCCGAGGCGATCCAGCACCTGATAGCGGGAGGGCCCGCCCGAGAAGTCCATCCTTGGAAGGTACAGCCCTAAGGCCTGCAGGGGGGCCTGTCGCAATCCTGGCCACTGGTACCCCGAGTTTCTTGAAACCGGAACTGGCCCCTTGCTCCCGAATGGGGATCGTTGGAGACATCCGTTCTTTCCACCCACCGGCCTCCATCCTTCGGAGGTCTTTTCGCATCCCCTCCTCCGGAGCCTCCATGATCCGCCGCCTCACCCCCCTTGCCCTGGCCTTGGCCCTGCCCGCGGCCGCCCAAGCCCCCAAGCTCATCGTGTGGCCCTACGTGGGCAACGTCACCCCCACCAGCGCCACGCTCACCTGGGCCACGGATGCCGCGGGCACCAGCGAGCTGCGCTATGGCCTCGACGCCACCCTCGGACAGGCGGCCACCGCCGCCACCCAGACCCTCGACTGGCGCTACTTCCATGCCGCGACCCTCACGGGCCTCCAGCCGGATACCACCTACACCTACCGCGTCTACACGGCGGGCCAGGATCTGAGCCCCGCCACCCTCACCTTCCGCACGGCCCCCGCGACCACCGCCACCCGCTTCACCTTCGGCGTCATGGGCGACGGCCGGGGCGGCGGCAGCGGCGCCGCCGCCGTGGCCAGCCGCATGGCCTCGGAGCCCTTCGAATTGGTGGTCCACACCGGCGACTTCATCGTGGACACCGGCTGCGGCGGCGCCTCGGCGCCCTCCACCACCAGCACCGTGGCCGATTTCATGAGCCAGTTCTTCACCATCCACAAGGCCTGGCTCCTGCGCACGCCCTTCTTCGGGGTCATGGGCAACCATGAAATGGGCTCCTGCGGGCCCGAGTTCTTCACCCAGATGTTCGCCAACCCCGGCAACGAGCGGTACTACAGCTTCGACTGGGCCAATGCCCACTTCGTCGGCGTGGACGTCACCCAGGCCTACGGCGCCGGCAGCGCCCAGCTCGCCTGGCTGGAGAACGATTTGAAGACCTCCACCAAACCCTGGAAGTTCGTCTTCTTCCACTACCCGGCCTACAGCTCCGGCAGCCACGGTTCCGACGCCACCGTGCAATCGGCCCTCGTGCCTCTTTTTGAAAAGTACGGAGTGGATCTGGTCTTCAACGGCCACGACCATACCTACGAGCGCACCCACCCCATCCTCTCCGGCGCCACGAGCACCGACGCCGCCAAGGCCATCACTTACGTGGTGTCCGGCGGGGCAGGTGCCCCGCTCTACACCTCCGCCGGGGCCTGGTTCACCGCCGCGGCCGCCAGCAAGTACCACTACATGAAGCTTGAGGTGCTGGACGACTGCCGCCTCACGGCCACCGCCATCGATGGCGCCGGGGCCGTCTTCGACACCTTCACCCTCGATCGTGGCGGCTGCGCCGATCCCAGCGTGCCCACGGGCCTTCGGGCCACGGCCGGCGATGCGGCCGTGGATCTGGCCTGGAACGCCAATCCCGAACCCGTCAGCGGCTACAACGTGAAGCGCAGCGCCGCCGCCGGTGACCCGAACCCACCCGTGCTGGCCAACCTCGTCAGCGGCACGGCTTACAAGGACACGGCGGTGAGCAACGGGAGCACCTACTACTACGCCCTCTCGGCCGTGAGCGGTTCGGGCCAGGAATCCGCCAACAGCGCCGCCGTATCGGCCACCCCCAACGCCTCGGCGCCCGCCATCACCGCCCAGCCCGCCGCCCAGACCGTGACCGCGGGCCAGACCGCCACCTTTGCCGTCACCGCCACGGGATCCTCGCCCCTGGCCTATCAGTGGCGGAAGAACGGCGCGTCGCTCTCCGGGGCCACCGCATCGAGCTACACGACCCCCGCCACCACCACTGCCGATTCCGGCAGCGCCTTCGACGTGGTGGTGGGCAATGCCGTGGGCAGCGCCACCTCCACCGCCGCCATCCTCACCGTCAACCCAGCCCCCTCGGGCTCCGAGCTGATTCAAAACGGCGGCTTTGAAAGCGGCACCGCCCCCTGGACCGCCTCTTCCGCGGTCCGGATCGGCACCTTCTCCGCTGAGCCGGCCTATGAAGGCGCCCGCTGCGCATGGATGGGTGGCAAGGGCGCCAGCAATACCCAGGCCCTCTACCAGACCGTCACCATCCCCAGCACGGCCGCCAAGGTCACCCTCACCTTCGCCCTTCACATCGACACCACGGAGACCACCACCTCCAAGGCCTATGACACCCTCAAGGCCTACTTGGTGAAGGCCACCAGCGGCAGCATCCTCAAATCCCTGGGCACCTTCTCAAACCTCAACAAGGCCCCGGGGTACCAGCAGGTGAGCTATGACGTGAGCGCCTTCAAAGGCCAGACCCTCCGGGTCTACTTCCAGGCCAAGGAGAACGCCAGCGGCCAGACCTCCTTCGTCCTCGACAAGGTGAGCCTGCTGGCCCAGTGATCGCCGAGCCATGCCCCTCGCCGCCCTCCTCCTCGGCACCTACGCCTGGATCCGCTATGTCTGGGCCGCCCCCGGCGGCCCTGCGGGCCCCGCCTTCCTCGCCAACAAGGTGCTGGCCATGCTCGCGATCGGCTCCCTCGGCCTCGCCCTCACCCATCCAGAGGTGGGCGGGCGGGCGAGGGCCGGGCGGCGCGGGCTGACGCTGCTGCTCGCCCACCTCCTGCTCAGCCTCGCCCTCCTCGCGCCCCAGCGATATCCCAAGCTCTACGCCGGCGGGGCCTTCACCGGAGCCTTCGAGGCCAGCCTCCTCGCGGGCGCCCTCGCCGCCGCCCACTTCCTCGGCCTCCACGGCCCCTGGACCCCCGCCCACGCCGGCCGGGCCCGCCTGGCCTTCGCGCTGACGATGGTTCACCTTGCCGCCCTCGGCCTTCCCGGCTGGCTCCACCCCGCCACCTGGCCCGGGGGCCTGCCACCCCTCAGCCTCATCGCCTTCGCCCATGGCACCGGAATCCTTGCTTGGACCACCTGGGGCCGTGGGCATGGGACTTGCCGCGAACGAAACCCGCCTAGCGCAGTTCCCCGAACAGCTGGTGCGGCCCCGCCTCCGTGATCTTCACGTCCACCAGCTCGCCGAAGGGGAGCTGGTGGCCTTCCCCGGCCCGCACGTGGACGTTTTTCCATTCCCCGGTGCGGGCGAGCCAGCGGCCGTCCTCGATGGGGCCCTGGCTTTCGATGCGGGCCTTCAGCGTGCGGCCGATGAATGCGTCGTTGCTGATCCGGCTGAGCTCCATCTGCCGGGACTGGAGGATGCGCAGGCGCTCGGACTTCACCTTGGGGGGCAGATCGTCGCGCAGGCGCAGCGCGGGCGTGCCGGGCCGCGGGCTGTAGATGAAGCTGAAGGAGATGTCGTACTTCACCGCCTCCAGGAGGTCCATGGTGGCCTGGAAGTCGGCGTCGGTCTCGCCGGGGAAGCCCACGATGAAATCCGTGCTGAGGGCCAGCTTCGCGCGGCCTTCGCCGAGGAAGGCCAGGCGCTCCAGGTACTGCTCGATGGTGTACTCGCGGAGCATCCGCTTGAGGACGGCGTTGGATCCGCTCTGCACGGGCAGGTGGAGGAAGGGCGCCACCTTGGGATTGGTGACGAGGGTGCGGGCCAGCGCCTCGGTGAAGTTCATGGGATGGCTGGTGGTGAAGCGGATCCACTCCAGGCCCTCCACTTCCGCCACGCGCCACAACAGATCCGAGAAGGTGCAGCCGCCCGCGAAGGAGTTCACGTTCTGGCCCAGCAGTTCGACTTCCTTGTAGCCCCGAGCGACGAGATCCCGGACCTCCGCCACGATATCCGGCCAGGGACGGCTGCGCTCGGTGCCACGGGTGGTGGGGACGATGCAATAGGTGCAGGCGTGGTTGCATCCCTCGATGATGGTGACGAGGGCCTTGGCGGTGCTGCGGCGGCGGGCCACCTCGGGGGGGAAGAGGTGGTTGTCCGGATATTCGCCCGTGTCGATGACACGCTTGCGCCCGGCCTGGACCTCTTCGATCACCTTGGGAAGCTGCTGCAGGGCCATGGTGCCGAGCACGAAATCGATCTGCGGGGCGCGCTTGAAGAGGGCCTCCTCCTCCTGCTGCGCGAGGCACCCGGTGAGGCCGATCATCAGCGGGCGCTTCTCCTTCTCCTGGCGCAGGCGCCCCAGCTCGGAGTGGACCTTGTGCACGGCCTTCTCGCGGATGGAACAGGTGTTGAGCAGCACCAGGTCGGCCTCGGCGCTGCTGCCGACGGCTTCGTAGCCCTGCTTTTCGAGGAGCCCGGCCAGACGTTCGCCGTCGTGGTCGTTCATCTGGCAACCCCACGTCTCGATGTAGAACTTCTGGCTCATCCGCGATCCCCGAACCTTCCATTCTATCGGGTCCCGAGGCGAGGTCCGAACCCCTATCCACGCGGGAAGGTCGCCACCAAAACGTCCCCTTCCAGGCTTAAAACGCCGCCCCTAGCCGCGAGGGTCGCCAGGGCCTGGTGGGCGGCGAGGTCCCGATGGCGCCCCTCGCCTTCCAGCAGGCTCTCGGGGATACCTTCCATGGGGCTCCACCTCAGGGTCCAGGATTCGGAGGTGGCGATGGCTTCCAGATTCAGAGGATCCGGCGCCACGAGCGGCATGAGTTGACGGCACACGGCCGCGACCAGCCCCACGAGGGCAGGGACGGGCCACTCCCCCCCTCTCACGCGAATCTGCACGGGACAACGGTGTAGGGAACTCATGGACGCCAGCCGGGTTTCCAGCGCTTCCCGGAAGGATTCCGCCGGCGCGGGCGCCTCCGCTTGGTTGAGCCCCAGGATCAGGCCCCGGGCCATGGCCACGAGGTGCAACCCCTCCGTCACCACGGCCTCCAGCCGTTCGCGATCCCGTTGCTTGAAGGGTTGGGTGGGATCCGGATTCAAATCGAGGATGCCCCGAAGCCCCCCGAATGCGTTGTTGAGATCGTGGAGGGCGGCACGCCAGAGCCGATCCTGATTCATGTTCCGTCTCCCCAAGGGCGATGAAAGGAAAGGTAACCTGAGACTTTGGTTCCAGGAATCAATGGACTTAGGGATATAGGATCGTATCCTGCCAACTGGAGAATCTCCCTGATGCAAGCTCCCACGAAGCGACTCGGCGAGATGCTGGTGGACGGCGGCCTGATCACGCCTGGCCAGTTGCAGAGCGCCATCACGCACCAGAAGATCGCGAAGGGACGCCTCGGCTCCAATCTGGTGGCCCTCGGGTTCATCACCGAAGACGTCCTCATGGATTTCCTCTCCCAGCAGACCGGCGTGCCCCGCGTGGACATCCGCTCCGCCACCCCCCCCGTCCAGCTGCTGCGGCTCATCCCCCAGCGAATGGCGGAGCAATTCACGATGCTCCCCGTCTCCTTCAAGGAGCCGAAGAGCCTCGTGCTCGCCATGTCCGACCCCCTGGACCTCAACGCCCTCGATAGCGCGCGCTTCGCCTCGGGCATGAACGTGGAGCCCGTGGTGGCCTCCCACTCCGCCCTGCGCCAGATGATCCCCCAGCTCTACGGCAAGCTCGAGAACGCCGTCGGCTCCCCCACGGTGCTGGAAGTGGGCGAGGGCATGCTCCCCGATGACGGCCTGCCCATGCCGGGCTTCGATATCCAGGCCCTCCCCGTGAAGATCCCCATGATGCAGGTCCCTCCCCCGGCGCCCGCGGGATCATCCAGCGCCCCTTGGACGCCCGACCCCTTCTTCGATTCCGGCCCGAACGCCCCCAGCAGCCTGCCCACGGCCCATCTGGCGGATCCCTTCGGCCTCTTCGAGGAGGCCCCGCCCCCGCCGCCGATGCGCCCCGGCCTCCAGGCGGCGCCGCCTCCCGGCGTCGTGCAGAACCGGACCTTGGAAACCTCCAAGCGCAAGCTGGAAAGCTACGACACCCGCGTGCTCGTGCTCGGGCTCATCAAGTTCCTCCAGCGCCGCGGCGTCGCCAACGAGGGCGAGCTGGAGCGCTTCATCGGCAATCTGGTGGAGAGCGGCCAGCTAAAGGAAACCCCCGGCGGGCGATAGCCCTAATGCTCGGCGTGCCGCAGGTTCTCGCTGCGATCCGTCCGGCGGACCTGGATGAAGATGCGCAGATTCTCGAGATCCGCTTCGCTGGCCTTGAGGATGGAGATGCCGAAGCGGGTCGGGTAGGGATCGTCCTCCAAGTGGGTGAAGTGCCGCACATCCCCTTCGCAGGTGAAGGGAGAGCCATCCGGCAGGTTCGTCTCCACCTTCACCCGGGTATGGAATTCCAGGAGGAGCGCCTCCTTCACGGCCAGGCCCAGGCCGGCTTCCGTGAGGTTCAAAAGCAGACCCTGGAGATCCTGCCGGTTCACCTTCACTTTGGCGGAAAGGGGCGTTTGCTGGGGTGCCGCCACGCGCATTTGCCGGCGGGGATGGCGTTGGATGCCTTCAGAGGGCCAGCCCACCCGGAGGATGGGCGCCATATCGCCCTCCACCTCGAGGGGCGCGAGGAAGGGGGCATCAAAGCTCACCACGTCTTCCCCCATCAGGAGGGTAAGGGTCATGCAGGTGCCCGCCTCGGGGAGCTGATCCCGGCGCTTGGCGCCCACGATGTGAAGCGCCTCGCCGGGCTCCATGCCCCGCAGGTGGAGGTCCCCCAGCATGCGATGCGAGCCATGGGCCCGGAGGCTGGCCGGGGCCCGTTGATCCTGGGCGGTGCGCAACAGGGTCTGCATTTCAGCGTCGTTCAGCCGCTGGATATTTCCCATGGGGTGCCTCCCCCGATTCATCGGGAACCCTTGTGAAGTCTTAAATTCCTTGCCGCAACCGCTCCGCGAGGGCGGGGTGGAGCCCCGCTTCCTCGATGGCCTCCGCCGCTCCCGCCCAGTCGTATTCCAGCCGATGCAGGCGCACCTGGACGCGCCGCGGATCGAAGGTCATGAAGGAGAGGCGCTGATCGCGATCCCGGGGCTGGCCCAGGGAGCCCGGGTTGGCCAGATAGCGGCAGCCCGGCCGGAGGGGAAACCACGCATCCGGCGTCAGGCGGATCCAGGAGAGGCGGTGGAGCTCCTCGTCCAGCTCGTAGAGGCCCGGAAGGTGGGTGTGACCGAAGAAGCAGAGCTGGGCTTGGAAGCCCTCGAAGGCCTGCAGAGCTTCCCGGGTGTTGAGCAGGTAGGCGTCCTCGTCCAGGGGCGACCCGTGGGCGATTTGATAGTCCTCTCCCACCCAGGCGGGGCCCTGGGGCAATCCCTGGAGGAAGCGGCGGTGATCCCGGCGAAGGCGTTCTTGAGTCCACTCGGCGCTCTGGCGGGCGGGCAGGCTGAACCCGTTGGGTGCCTCCAGGCCGCAGCAGACCTTGTCGTGGTTGCCCCGGATCAAGAACCGGGGCCGCATCTTCCGCACCCGATCCAGGACTTGATTCGGGTGGGCGCCGTAGCCCACCAGATCCCCCAGCACCACGAAGCGGCGCACGCCTCGCCGCCGGGCGAAACGCTCCACCACCCTCATGGCATGAAGGTTTGAGTGGAGGTCGGAAAGGATGAGATCCAAGGGTTTATCGGAAGAAGATGTCTAGCTTACCCCGTGAAGGAGGGCCTGGGCCAGCGCTTCCGGAGCGCGACCGAAGGAACTGATGGCGTCCTCCCGGGACCAGGCTTCCAAGCGATGCCGGCAGCGGGCCATGAAGTTCCCCTCACCTTGGGCCAGGGGGCGATTCCCGTCCCCCGCCACCCGCGCCCAGCAGGCCCGGGGAGGCTCCGCGAGCCAAAGGGCCTTGAACCCCGCCCGGGCGGCCGCCGCTCGATTCTCCGGCGACTCCCAGGCCCCGCCCCCCAAGGCGACGACGCCCGGCGTGGCCAGCAGGCCGGGAAGCAGGCCGCGCTCCAGCTCCCGGAAGGCGGCCTCGCCCCGCTCACGGAAGATGCGAGCCACGGGTGCCCCCTCCCGGGCCTCGATCTCCCCATCCAGATCCCGAAAGGGCAGGCCCGAACGCCGGGCCAGGATGGGCCCGAGGGTGCTCTTCCCGGCCCCGCTGGAACCCGTGAGCACCAGGCCCTGGCCCGTCCGGATCGGGGGGCGGACGCGCCAACGCGCCGCCTGGGCCTGCCATCCCAGATCCGAGGGGTCGGCGGCCGAGTGGACGGCCCCCACCATGGCGAGGCTCTCCGCCCCGGCCCGGAAACAAGGCTCGGCATCCTCCGGCCCGAGTCCCCCGATGGCGATGGGCGCCACGCCCGCCGCGCGCAACGCCGCGCAGCCGCGCGAGAGCCCCTCGATGCCGATGGGCTCCGCGTGATCCCCCTTGGTGGCCGTGGACCGGAAGGGCCCCACGCCGGCGTGGTCACAGGCGGAGTCCACCTCCGCCCACTCGCGCTCACCATGCGTGGAGGTGCCCAGATGCACCTCGCCGAGCCCTGGGAGGGCGCGGGCCTCCGACGGAGGAAGGTCCTGCTGGCCCAAATGCAGGCCCCAAGGCGCGAGTCCCTCCGCGGCGAGCAGCAGGGCCAGATCGGCCCGGTCGTTCACGACGATCCGGGGCCATCCGCCGTCCGCCCCGGCTCGGCGGAGGACGTTTCGCAGCGCCTCCATCAGCCGGTCCGCCGGCAGGGATTTGGCCCGCACCTGCACCAACGAAAATCCCGCCGCCCCGAGCCGGGCCACCTGAGCCTCCAAAGCCTCGGGCCGGAATTCGTCGGTGAGGGGATAGAGGGCCGGAAGGTGGAGCGCCATCAGGCGGCTTCCTCGTCCCCGAACTGCAGCCGCACGAGCTTGGCGTAGTGGCCATCCCGGGCCAGCAGCTCCGGGTGGGTGCCCTTCTCGATGAGGCGGCCCTGATCCAGCACCCAGATCTCGTCCGCGTCCTGGATGGTGCTGAGGCGGTGGGCGATGGTGAAGGTGGTGAGGGTGTGGCTGATGTCCTTGATGACGTGCTGGATGCGGGATTCCGTCTCGCTATCGATGTTGGCCGTGGCTTCATCGAGCAGCAGCACCTCGGGGCGGCCGTAAAGCATCCGGGCGAAGGCCACGAGCTGGCGCTCGCCGGCGGAGAGCTTCTGGCCCCGCTCGCCCACCTGCGTCTCCAGGCCCAGGGGCAGTCGCTGGATCAGATCGTGGAGCTGGCTGCGGTGGAGCACCTCTTCCATCCGCGCGGCGTCCTCGGCGCGATCCAGGAGGATGTTCTCCTTGAGCGACCCGCTGAAGACGAAGACATCCTGAAGCACCAGGCCGAAGAGGCCCCGGAGATCCTTGAGCTTCAGCTCGCGGAGATCGGCGCCGTCCACGGTGATGCGCCCCGCCGTCACGTCGTAGAAGCGCATGAGCAGGTTGATGAGGGTGCTCTTGCCCGCCCCCGTGTGGCCCACCACGGCGATGCGGCGCCCCTTGGGAATCACGCCCGAAAGCCCCGCCACCACCTCGCGGCCGCCCGCGTCGTAGGCGAAGGAGACCTCCTCCAGCCGGATCTCCCGCTCGAAATCCGTGGGTTTCGGGGCGGCGACCTCGCGGATCTCCTCTTCATTGTCCAGCAGCTTGAAGATGCGCTCGCTGGAGGCCAGCGCCGTCTGCATCACGTTGTAGCGTTCCGCCAGCTCCCGGATGGGGCGGAAGAAGCGGTTGCTCTGCTGCACGAAGGCGAAGAGCAGGCCCCAGGTGAGGGCCCCGGCCTGCAGCTTGATCCCGCCGAAGTAGATGAGGGCTGCCAGCGTGGCGCTGGTGATGAGTTCCACCACGGGGAAGAAGACCGCGTAGGCGAAGATCGTGCGGAGGAAGGCCCGCAGGTAGCTCTCGTTCAGCTCCGTGAATTTGGCGCGGCTCCGGGCCTCCTGGGCGTTCACCTGCACGAGGCTCATGCCCGAGAGCTGCTCCTGCAGGTAGGCCTGGATGGCGGCATAGCGCCCTTGGGTCTCCCGGAAGGCCTCGCCGGCCCGGCGGCGGAAGATCTCCGTGGCGATGAGGAGGAAGGGCATGATGCCCAGGGCCACGAGGGCGAGCCCCGCATGGGCCCGGGCCATCCAGATGACGATGGCCAGCAGGCTCATGGCGTCCCCGAGGATCGCCACGAAGCCCGAGGCGAACATTTCGTTCAGGTTCTGCACATCGCTCGTCACCCGCGTCATCAGGCGGCCCACGGGGTTGTGGTGGAAGAAGTGGGTGCTGCGGCGCATGAGGTGCGTGAAGAGCTGATTGCGCAGATCGAGCATGGCCCGCTGGCCGATGAAGGCCAGCAGCCAGTAGCGGACGCCCGTGACCATGAAGCCCGCGACGAGGACGCCGAGGAAGGTCGCCACCAGGGGGCCCGCGCCCCGGAGGGAGCCCGCCGCCACATGCTCGTCGATGAGACGGCGGGTGAATTCCGCCGGTAGCACCTCCAGGAAGGCTCCCACCGCCATGAGCAGCATCAGCACCAAAAGGCCGGCCCAATAGGGCCGGAGGTAGCCCACTAGGCGCCAAAGCAGGGCCCGGCGGTGGGGCCGGGCTTCCACCTGGTCCGAATGGAAGAAACCGCTGGTTTGCGACATGGGGTGATTGTCCCACGCGGCTCGCATCTGTAGGAAACTGGAAGCATGCGCGCCTCGTTCCTCTGCTCCTTCGGCCTCACCCTCATGACGCTGCCCGTGCAGGCGCGTCCGCAGATCCCGGGACCATCCCCGGCCGAGCTGAGGCTGCGCGAGGATGTGGCATTCCTCGCTTCCCCGAAGCTCCAGGGCCGCGGCAACGGCAGCCCCGAGCTTCAAAGGGCCGCCGCCTTCGTCGTGAGGCGCCAAAAGGCCCTGGGCCTGAAACCCACCGTTCAGACCTTCAGTTTCCCCGCCGCCCTCATCGTGGAGGCCGCCCAGGCCGGTCTCATCCAGGGGGATTCGCGGATCGAGTGGACCCGGGGCCAGGATTTCGAGCCCTTGGGCCTCAGCGGTGATGGCGCTCCGTCGCCCCGGGCCCTCGCCTTCCTCGGCTACGGCGTGAAGACCCAGGGCTACGACGAGTTCCAGAGCCTCGACTTGAAGGGCCGCGTGGCCGTCATCCGGCGCCGCGTGCCCGATCTGCCCGCCTTCGCGCACCTGGCCTCCGGCGAGAAGTCCCTGCCCTTCCGCCTCCGGCGCCTCCAGGAGCTGAAGGTGGCTGGCGTGCTCGTGATCGAGGAGGAGGCGACGCCCCGCGCGCCCCGCATCGAGGATGGCACGGCCCCCCTCTCCATCCCCGTGCTCAGCGTGCGGAAGGGCCTGCTGGACCCGGCCCTCGGCGATCTGGACGCCGCCTACAAGGCCATCGCCGATACGGGCACGCCCCAGGTGAAGGATCACGTCTACGCGCCCTGGAAGGCCCTCGCCTTGGATCTCAAGCTCCGCCGCCGGGAGGGGCAGGTGCCCAACGTCGCCACCCTGATGAGGGGCCGCGATCCCAAGGTCAAGGGCCAGATTCTCGTGCTGGGCGCCCATCTCGATCACCTGGGCCTCGGCGAACGCCACAGCCTCGGCGGCGCCCAGGCCTTCGGCCAGGTGCATCCGGGCGCCGACGATAATGCCTCCGGCTCCGCCCTCCTGATGGAACTCACCCGCCGCTTCGCGAAGAAGCCCGCACGGCGCCCCGTGCTCGCCCTCCACTTCGGCGGGGAGGAGGAGGGCCTCCTGGGCAGCCAGCACTGGCTCCGGAATCCCACCGAAAACCTCGCCTCCGTGCGCTTCATGGTGAACTTCGATATGGTGGGCCGCCTGGATCCCGCCAAGCCCGCCCTCTCCCTGGGCGGCCTCGGCGCCCCCAAGGCCGCCGTGGAACGCGCCTCAGGGCTCGCCCCCAAGGGCTGGACCGTAGGCCGCGAGCTGGGGGCCTCCGTCGGCGGCAGCGACCACATGAGCTTCGCCCAGGCCAAGGTGCCCACCTTCTTCTTCTTCACGGGGCTCCACGACGCCTACCATCGTCCCGCGGATAGAGCGGAGACGGTCAACGCCAAGGGCCTCGCCCAGCTCGCGGACTTCGCGGAAAAGGTGGTGCGCGACCTCGCCGATGCCCCCGAGCTCCCCGCCTTCGACCCCGAAACGGCCAAGCTGCCCGCCCAGGCCCGCAGCCCCATGCGCATCGCCTTCGGCACCATCCCCGACTACAGCCCCAACCCCAGCGGCTTCCGCATCAGCGGGGTCTCCAAGGGCGGCACGGCCGAATCCATCGGCCTCCAGCCCGGGGACATCCTCACCTCCTTCGGCGGCAAGCCCACCAAGGACATCCAGGACTACATGGCCGCCCTCGGCGCCTTCAACCCCGGCGACAAGGTCGTCATCCAGTGGCTGCGCGAGGGCAGGCCCATGGAGGCCGCCGCCACCCTCAAGGGACGTGACTGATGCGACTCGCCCTGCCCAGCGGCTTCGCCACCGAGGTCCATGTGCTGGACCTCCCCACCGCCGAGCTCCTGCCCGCCGGGCCCTGGGTGCTCCTGGGGGATGCGGCCGTCCGCGGCCACTGGCGGGAGGCGGGATTGCCCGAGCCGGTGGGCAGCACGTGGGTAAACGTGAGCGAGGCCGAAAAGCGCCTCTCGGCCCTGGAGCCATGGCTGGAAACCTGGGCGCGGATCCCCCTGCACCGTGACGCCACGGTGGTGGCCGTGGGGGGCGGCGTGCTGACGGACATGGCCGGCCTCGCCGCCTCGCTCTACATGCGCGGCATCAAATGGCAATCCTGGCCCACCACGCTCCTCTCCATGGCGGACGCGGGCTTGGGCGGCAAGACCGCCTGCGATCTCGCCGCGGGCAAGAACCTCGTGGGCGCCTTCCACGCCCCGGATCGGCTGGTCGCCTGCACCCGCTTCCTCGCCACGCTGCCCCCTCGCCAAATCGAGAGCGGCCGGTGGGAACTGGTGAAGATGGCCGTGCTCCTCAACGACCTGCACTGGGCCCAGGAGCTGGCGGCTTCCCCCACCCCCCGCACCGCCTGGATCGAGCGGGCCCTGGCCTTCAAGGCGGGCATCGTCCATGGGGATCCGGAGGAGCACGGCGAGCGCCGCCTCCTCAACCTGGGCCACACCCTCGGCCACGCCCTGGAGAGCGCCTCGGGCTACGATCTGCTCCATGGCGAGGCCGTGGGCCTGGGCCTCCTCGCCGCCTGCCTGCTGGCCCCCCTGGAGGGGCTTAAACCCTTCCCCCCGGAATTGCTCCAGGGCTGGGCGGATCAACTGGCTCCCTTGGTGGAACGCGTGGCCGAGTGGGAGGCCCTGCTTCCCTGGCTCCGCCGGGACAAGAAGGGGAAGGGCGACACCATCTCCTGCGTGCTGCCCCGGCCCGATGGGCCCGCCCTCATCCGTCCCCTCCCGCCGGAGGCCTGGGCCACCCCCACCCGCCTGCTTCGGGAATGCCTAGCCGGGAGCCTTCGTGCCTGACCGCCGCCTCTTCGCCCTCCTCCTCACCCCGGCGCTCCTCGCGCAGCCGGCGGAGGATGTCCGCGCGCTCTTCCTCCGGGCCCGGGCCCTCCAGCTGAAGGGCACGAAGGAGGATGCCAATGCCGCCGCGGCCCTCTATCGCAAGGTCGTGGCCCTGGAGCCCGCCAGCGCCGAAGCGCACCTCCGGCTTTCCGAATCCCTGCGCGACTCCGGGGATCTGGAGGCCGCCCTGCCCCCGGCCCTTCGGGCCGTGGACCTCGGCAAGGAGGGCGCCGAGGCCGCCGCCCACCTGGGCGTCCTCCAATACCACCGCGTGAAGGCCGGGACCGCCAAGCCCCGGGAGGCCATCGAGGCCCTCGGCCAAGCGGGGGCTCGCCTGCCCATGGATGTGGAGGTCTGGTACCGCTTGGCGGAACTCTCCGAACAAGAGAAGGACGAGCCCCTGGCCCTCAAGGCCTGGAGCCGTCTCGCCCGCCTGCGCCCCACCGCCCAAGAGGCCTGGGAGCGGGTGGCCTTCCACGCGAAGAACCTGAACCGCTACGAGGCCCGCCGCGAGGCCATCCTCACCCTCGGGCAGCGCCGCCTGGGAGGCCCCGATGGTATGCGGGTACTCCGCCTCTTGGAGGAGCTGGCCCGGGAACAGGTGGAGGCGTCCTACCTGGCCCACGCGGAGGAGACCTTCCTCACGCTCACCCGCCACCTCCCCGACGAGGCCGGCCTCTGGGAGAACATCGGCCTCGTGCGCCTGCAGGCCCAGCGATGGCAGGAGGGCCTCGACGCCCTCGACCGGGCCGAATCGCTGCGGGGCACCACCCGCATCGGATTCAACCGCGCCTTCGCCCTCCTTCATTTGGATCGCGAGGCTGAGGCGGAGGCGCGGCTCAAGGCCCTCCTGAACGATGGCCTCAGCGGGGAAACGGAACTCTTCAAAGGCCAGGTGGCCGGCCTCTACGCCCGGGCCCTGCTCCTGCAGGGGAAGAGCGAGGCCTACCTGGCCTGGGAAAAGGCCGCCGCCCTCCCCGCCCCCGTGAAGCCGGAACTGGCCTCCCTCCACGTGCAGGCCCTCCTCCGTCTCAAGAAGTGGGACGAAGCCTACGCGGCCCTCCAGGAAGGCGTGAAGAACCACCCCGAGGGCGGCCTCTTTCGCGAGGCCAAGGCCATGCCCGAAAAGGTCCTGAGCGGCGGCTTCCTCCACAAGGGCGCCCGGGAGAAGGCCTTGCGCCACCTGGAGCGCAGCGCCACGGCCCAGCTCTACGCCGAGTTCGATCAGTGGGGCCCCTGCCTCAGGGCGGCCCAGGAGGCCCGGGCCCTGAGCCAGGCCCGGGCCGTGGATCTCCTCCTCCTCCAAGCCACCGCGCTGGACAACCTGCGGAGGCCCAAGGAGTCCATGCAGGTGCTTCGGGAGGCCCAAAAATTGGAGCCCGGCAACGCCACCCTCCAAAACAATCTGGGGTATCTCCTCCTCGAACAGGGGGGAGATCTCGATGAGGCTGCTCGCCTCATCGAGGAGGCGTCAAAGGCCCAGCCAAAAAATGCCAGCATCACGGATTCCCTGGGCTGGGTGCAGTTCAAACAGGGCAAGGTGGCGGAAGCCGAAGCCACCCTGCGCCGCGCCAGCACCCTGAATCCCTACAGCCCCGAGGTACGCAAGCACCTCGGGGAAGTGCTCCTATCCCAAGGCAAGACCCGCGAGGCCGCCGAGCAATGGGAGCGGGCCCTCGCCTACCCCTTTCCCGATCGCGCGGCCCTGGAGAAGCGCCTCGCGGAACTGAAGATCCGCCTCGCCAAGCAGGAGGCCGAAGGCAAGGAACCGGAGGCCAAGGGCGCGGAGCCTGAGGAGGCGGAATGAGGGTGCGGGCTTCGGGCTTCGGGCTTCCCCCGGGGAAGGCATGCGTCCCCCGGGATCTAGGGAGGGCTTCGGGGCGCCCCTCCGCTGCACGCCGACTTATCCTCCCGGTTGTCTTGGTTCTCCATTTCGCCTCCGGACTCCCTGCGCAAGACCCGGGGCCCGCGCCCGCGGCACCTTCCCCGAAGCCCGAAGCCCGAAGCCCGGAGCCCTTCAAGGCCCTCTACGCCTGGGGCTACCTCGGCTCCGAAGGCGAAGGCCAAGGCACCCTCGCCGTCCTCATCGAACCCGCCACGGGCAAGGTGGTGCTGGAGCTTCACGGCCTCGGCGAGCGCCTCGTCCTCCTCACCGGCGACGCCGCCGCCGGCTACCGCGTGCAGGTGCCCCGGCAGAAGCTCGATGCCAGCGCCTCCACCCTCGCGGGCCTTCCCCTGCCCTTCCTCCCCCACGTCGCCAGCGCCGAAGCCCTGCGCCTGCTCCTCACCCAAGGCCAAGGCGCCGGCGTGAAGGTCGCCAAGCGAGGCCCCAACGGCCCCCTCAAGCTCCACTACGCGGGCAAGGATCCCCAGGGGCGCGAGGAACAGGTCTGGCTGACTCGAAAGGCGCCATGAGCGGACGGCCGCCGGGGGCCCGGCCGCGCCCCAGGGTGGAGCGGCCTCGGATCAATCGCCTTGCGCCTGGCCCCGCAGGCGCTCCCGCACGTACGCCGCGATCCGGCCCTGAAACTCCGGCTTGGGGTGAAGGAACTTCAGGCCGGCCGTGACGCGGAGGCTCCCCTCCTCCAGCCCCTCCTCCCTAACGTAGACGACCTCGGCGTGCTGGGGATCCGCGGGCAGATCCGGATGGCAGAGGGCGAAGTTGTGCAGCCGGGTGCCCGCCCTCAGCAGCTCCGCCAACTCGCGGTGGAGGAGGAGGCAGCAGCCCCCGGCGCTAAGGTTGAGGAGGGGCACGTCCGGGAAGGTCTCGTCCAGCAGGAAGAAGCACGCCGTGAAGCCCGCCCCCACCTTGAGCCGCGGCGCCGGGACGGCGGCGGTCTCGAGCCGGGGAAAGCGCTCCTGCCAATGGGCCGGGAGCCGGTTGTCCTCGGCCCGGCAGCGGGCCTCCACGTAGTCCGCGAGGGCCTCCTCGAATTCCGGCGCCGGGTGGATGAACTTGAGGCCCGCCATGACCTTCCGCCCCTGGCCCGAGGTCCCCTTCAGGAGGGACTGCTTGCCCAGCAGGTAGACCACCTCGGCCAGCACGGGCGTATCCGGCAGTTCCGGGTGGCAGAAGGCGAGGTTGTGGAGGCGCGTGCCCTTCTGGAGGAGCTCGGCCAGCTCCGGATTCAGCTCCACTCGGCAGCCGCCGGCCCCCAGGTTCGTGACCCGAATGTCCTCGAAGGCCTCGCCCATGATGAAGAACCGGAGGGAAAAACCGGTGCCGACGTTCAGCCGGTGGGCGTGGCGCCGGAGGTGGTAGAGGGCGGGATCCTCCGCCTCGTCGCCCTTCGCCCCTTGGAGGCTCCAAAGGTAGGGTTCCAAAACCGCCATCTCCGCGCGCCGGGCCTGCCCTTCCGCCCCCTCCCCCTGCCGGTCGCAGTGCCGCGCCTCCTCCTCCCACCCCGCCATCAGCTCGCGGAGGATCCCGAGGAGCTCGACTTCGGGCAGGGGACGATTGGGGGGCAGGCCCAGGGTCATGGCCCTCATGCGGCAGGCCGCCAGGGCCTTCCGCAGCGTCCCAACCCTCGCCTCCTGCCGCGAGACGACAGCGCTGTTCAGATCCGCCAGCAATCGGTCGAGCAAGGCTCTCTCCAGGGCAGTTTGAACGAAGGGGCTGGCGCGAAAGGCCGGTGGACCCTGTATCGACCGGGGCCGAACCGGAGTTGATTAGGGTCGCGGCCCCACCGGCCGGCCCGCCTCGATCCAGGCCGCCAGCCACGTCCCCGCGAGGCGCTGGCTGGCCTGGGTGAGGCGGCGTTCCACGGTAGGGCCTTGGAGGGCCCAGAAGTTGCGCCAGTAACCGGCGCTGCGCTGGGGCTTTTCCCGGGTCTCGCCGCGGGCGGCCTCCCGGTCGTCCTTGAGGAGCTGGGGCACGAGGGCGAAGCTCTCGCCCAGCCAGCGCCAGGGGGCCTTCGCGGGATCCTCGGGGGAGGCCGCCGGGGGATGGATGGCGTCCTCCTCCGCATAGCGCTCCACGAGGCCCGATTCCCAGCGGCCATGCAGGCCGCGCTGATCCGTGAGCTGGCCGTCGTGATTGGTGGTGGCGTGGAGCGGCACGTGGAGGTCGCCCACGTAGTGGCCGAGCCAGGCGCTGACTTCGGCCACGCGGTTTGCGTCTCCGGCGCGGAAGGCCTCCACCAGCTCCCGGTAGCGATCCTGGATCACCCAGGGCACGACACCCGCCTTCTGGAAGGTGGCGCCGCCCACCTTGGCGAGGGCGGCGGCCTGATCCCTCGGAATGTCTTCCACCGTCCCGTAGAGCTCCACGTTCACGTAGTGGCGGGGGCCTTCTTTCCGGTCGTGGGCGCGCCAGTGATCAGGCTCCACGGATCCCTCGCGGATCCGCTCTTCCCGCCCCGCATACCAGGCGCGAAGCTGCGGCGGCAGGGCCGTGAGGGCCCGCGTGTTCACCATTCGGTGGCCCTTTTCGCCCCAGGCGGAGAGGGGCAGGGATCCGCCGACGGAAAAGGCAACGAGAATCGCCGCCAAGCCGGATAGGCGCGACTTGGAGAAGCCGTTCCCTCGCCACCTCTCAAAGGCATCACTGTTCATCACTGTTCATCACCGGTTTTCTTTTTGGCCAATGATTCAGGGCGTGCCCGCGCACGTTGGAAGTGAAAAAGATGGCCGGTGATGAACAGTGATGAACAGTGATAAATGCCTGCTTCGGCAAGATCCGGCGAAGAACGAGCCTGGCTCACTTCGGGATGAGCCCCGTCCGCTCCCAGCGGGTGCGCACGAGGAAGTAGCGGGCGGCATCGAGGTAGTTGGCGGCCACGTCGCCGGGGCCGGTGGGAACATTGGCCTTTTCGTTGTCGTCGCCCTTTTCGCGGTAGCTCCACCACACCATGAAGGGCCGGCCGCGGAGGTGATCCATGGGCAGGAAGCCCCAGTAGCGGCTATCGGCGCTGTTCTCGCGGTTGTCGCCCATGGCGAACACGTGGCCCGGAGGCACCACGATGGGGCCCAGGTTATCCATGAAGGCGCCGTCGTCGTTGAGGTCGGAGCGCCCCTGCTTGGGGATGGCCACCACCTCGGGATCCGCGAATCGCCAGAGCCCCGTGGGGCTCACGGCCTCGCCGGCGTCGCGGCCCAGCGGCCAGGGGCCTGGGGTGGGGCCGGCGGCGGTCTGGGCGCCGTGATGCTCGAAATCGCCCGTCACCAGCTTGCCGTTGATGTAGAGACGGCGATCCCGGAGCTCAAGGGTGTCGCCAGGCAGGGCCGCGCAGCGCTTCACCCAATCCTGGTCTCGATCGTAGGGCCAGCGGAAGACGATGATGTCGCCGCGCTCCACCTTGCGCATGGGGAAGA
>CAYWDR010000004.1:14431-42422 GCA_964457075.1 uncultured Solibacteraceae bacterium | reverse complement strand
GGATGAGCACGATGCTGTGCTCCTGCAGGTTGTGGCCCACGCCGGGGATGTAGGTCGTGCACTCGATGCCGTTGGTGAGGCGAACACGGGCCACCTTGCGAAGCGCGGAGTTCGGCTTCTTCGGCGTGGTCGTGAACACGCGGGTGCAAACACCGCGCTTCTGAGGGCAGGCGTCGAGCGCGGGGCTCTTGGTCTTGTTCTGGAACGAGGTCCGCCCGTGGCGGATCAGCTGATTGATGGTTGGCACACCATCCTCCAATGGAAGGCCCAGGGTTGGGCCTGGATCCGAGAGGTCGAACGCCGTTCCCGGGAAGGAAGGCGGGCGACGTCGGATGGAAATGAAGCCTCGGCCCAAGGAGGGCCGGAACCTTCGACTGTAGCGCAGGAAGGCTCGAAGTCAAAGGAAATCGTGGGCGTGGAGCCGTGCCGGATCCCTCGTCAGGCCTTGTCCAGGGCGTCCACCTTGGCCTGGACGGAGGGGCTGTGGCAGGCGCACCCGCTGGCACAGCCCCCGTTGGAAGGCGCTGGATCCGCAGGGGCAGGGACGGAGGTGCTGGTGCCCCCCTTGCCGGCCTCGTAGCCCGAGGCGTACCACCCGCCCCCGGATAAGGTGAAGGCCGCCCGCGAGAGCTGCCGCGACATGGCGGAGGCCTCCCCGCAATAGACGCAGTCATGCTCCGAGGGGGCCGAGAAGGACTGGAGTTTTTCTTCTTTCGCGCCGCAGACGGAGCAGCGGTACTCGTAGAGAGGCATGTCAAGATCTCCCAAGCGGCGCTGGCCGCAAGAGATCCATTGTAGCTCAAGGAAAACGCCGTGCCGATGAGCCGTTTCTTCCGGTCCCCCCAGGCCTTTCTGGAGGCCCTTCCCCAGTGGCGGGAAGGCGCCCGCACGGGCATTCTCTGCTTCACCAATGGCTGCTTCGACCTCCTCCATCCGGGACACGTCGCCTATCTGGAAGACGTGCGGAGCCTGGGCGACTTCCTCGTGGTCGGCCTGAACAGTGACGCCTCCGTGGCCCGCCTGAAGGGCCCTGGCCGGCCCCTCCAGGATGAGGCTGCGCGGGCCCGCATCCTGCTGGGCCTGCGCAGCGTGGATGCCGTCGTGCGCTTCGACGAGGACACCCCCTTCGAGCTCATCCGGGCCCTGGCCCCCGATCTGCTCGCCAAGGGCGGCGATTACACCCCCGACACCGTGGTTGGAAAAGACCTCGTGGAGGGCCGCGGGGGGCGCCTCGCCCTCATCCCCTTCCTGCCCGGCCACAGCAGCAGCCGCATCGTGGCGCGCATTCAGAGCGGGCGAGGCGTGACCCTCGGCTGAGAGGATGGAGCCGGATGATCGGGCCAGTACACTTCCCATGCGGCCCCGGGCGGCCGCGCGCCAAAGGATCCCCCATGAAGAACTTGGTCGTCGCGCTCACCTGCCTGAGTGCCGCGGGCCTCGCGGCCCAGACCCGCATGAACGGCGGCATCCAGACGGGCCTGAACGTCCCGACGGGGGATTTCGCCGATAGGAAGAACCCCTTCGGGGACTATATCGGCGCCCACGAGGGCCTCGGTCTCCACTTCGGTGGCCACCTCGATTTCAACTTCACCCCGCGCAACCAACTCCGCTTGCATCTCACCGTCAACGGTTTCGCGGGGAAGGAGCAGGACATCTACACCGCCGGCACCTACGACGGCACCCGCCAGAACGCTTTCTCGGTCGTCCAGCTTGGCGGCGACTATGTCCACAACTTCCTCTCTCCGAGCCGGGGCGGCTACGTTCTCGCCGGCGCCAGCTTCAATCAGATCAAGTCGAAGTACGACTTCTCCAACTACATCGACGATGAGCGCTCCCAGTCCGGACGCTTGGGCCTCCGCATCGGCGGCGGCTACACCTTCAATCGCCTGTTCAGCCTGGAGGGCCACTTGGATCGCGTGAGCGTGGAAAAGGCCGGAACCGAAGGCCTTGGCTTGGACTCCCTCACGTGGGCCACCGTCTCCGCCGTCTTCCGCTTCGGTCGCTGATCCCTCTCGCGACCAAGGGCGCCGGACGCGGTCCGTCGCTTTTTTTACCCCTTCGGCGGGGCCGGGAAATAGGACCATTCCCCAGGCCGCTCCGACGGCCGGGACGGACGCGCGCCACCCGTGAAGATCCCATGACACACCCGTCATGGGCCAGGCCGACCTTTCCCCTGGGCCCGGCGGCCCAGGATGGAGGTCATATGCGGATGTCCCTCACCCCCTTCGCCTTGCTCATCCTCGGCGCGACCTTGAGCGCACAGGAGGTCAACGGCGGACTGCACACCGGTCTCTCCCTGCCGGTGGGCGACCTGAACGACAAGGCCGACGTCGGCACCAACCAGATCTTCGGAGCCCACGTCGGCGGCCACCTGGATTTCAATATCACGCCCCACCATCAGGTGCGGGGCCACGTCACGTACCATGCCTTCCCCGGCAGCCGCTGGGGCGGCGGCTGGAAGAACGACTACAAGGATCTGCAGTTCGGAGCCGATTGGGTCTACAGCTTCGAAAACCCGAACCGGGGTTGGTACGTCCTGGCCGGCGCCCACATCAACAACTTCAAGGTGGACGCGGATCGCGACACCCCGCCCTACCCCTTCTACTCCGCCAGCCAGAGCGGTCGCTTCGGAGTGCGGGGCGGGGGCGGCTACTCCTTCAACCGCTCCTTTTCCCTCGAGGGCCACCTGAACCAGGCCTTCGTGGATAAATACGGCGGCGAGGGCCTCGGTTTCGACACGGCCAGCTGGGCCCAAATATCGGCGGTGTTCCGATTCAAGTAGGCTTTTCAACCCTCCACAAAAAGCGCCGGGCCAGCCCGGCGCTTTTTGTGGAGAGGTGAAGGTCAAACCAACGGCGCCAACATCTCCCGGTATTTGGGCAGGGGCCAAAAGTCCACATCGGTGCAGTCCTCCAGGGCGTCGAGGGTCTCGCGCAGATCGTCCATGGCCTGGCGCACCTGATGACCGAAAGCCACAGTGCGGGCGTGGTTGTCCTCCACGGCCTCGGCCGTGGCGAGGGAACGCTTCAGGGCCTCCAGGCGATCCTGGGCCTGGCCTAGGAGGGCCGTTTGAGCGGATAGGGCGGCCTTCACGCCTTCCGGAAGGGGGATGCCCAAGGCGGCCACCCTGCCCAGGCTTTCAGCCTTGGCGCCCAGATCCGAGGTGACGGAGGGGAGGATCTGGGTCTCCGCCATTTCGCGCAGCACCTGGGCCTCGATGTTCAGGGCCTTCTGGTACTGCTCGTGGCGGATGTGGATGCGGGCCTCCAGCTCCTCCCCGCGCAAGATGCCCGATTTCGTGAAGACGGCCTTGGCGGCGGGCTCCTCGAAGATGTGGAGGGCGGCCACGGTGTCCTTGGCATGGGGCAGGCCGCGCCGCTCCGCCTCCGCCTTCCACGCCTCGGAGTAGCCGTTGCCCTCGAAGCGCACCGACTTCGTCTCCACGATGGCGGACTTGATCACGACCATCACGGCCGTCTTCACGTCCTTGCCCGCCTTCAGCTCGGCGGTGAAGGCGCCGTTCAGCTCCTCCAGGGCCTCGGCCATGGCGGCGTTGAGCACGGTGAGGGGCCAGGCGATGGGCTGGCTGCTGCCCACGGCCCGGAACTCGAACTTGTTGCCCGTGAAGGCGAAGGGGCTCGTGCGGTTGCGATCCGTGGCGTCCTTCTCCAGGGTGGGCAGGTTGGCGAGGCCCAGATCGAGGATGCCCTTCTCCGAGGCGTCGTGGGCCTGGCCGGATTCGATGGCGTCCAGCACCCGGGTGAGCTGCTGGCCCAGGAAGGCGCTCATGATGGCGGGCGGCGCCTCGTTGGCCCCCAGGCGGTGGTCGTTGCCGGCGCTGGCGATGGCGGCGCGGAAGAGGCCGCCGTGGGTCTTGATGGCCTTCAGGCAGGCCATGAGGAAGTAGAGGAACTGGAGGTTCTCGGAGGGCGTCTTCCCGGGTTCCAGCAGGTTGTGGCCATCCTCCGTGGCCAGGCTCCAGTTCACGTGCTTGCCGCTGCCGTTGATGCCCGCGAAGGGCTTCTCGTGCAGGAGGATAGCGAGGCCGTGGCGCTCGCCCATGGCCTTCATGAGCTCCATGAGCAGCTGGTTGTGATCCGAGGCCAGATTGGCGGGCTCGTAGATGGGGGCCAGCTCGAACTGGTTGGGCGCCACCTCGTTGTGGCGGGTCTTCACGGGGATCCCCAGCTTCAGGGCCTCCAATTCCATCTCCTGCATGAAGCCCAGCACCCGCTCCTTGATGGAGCCGAAGTAGTGGTCCTCCAGCTCCTGGCCTTTCGGGGGACGGGCCCCCTGGAGGGTGCGGTTGGCGAACTGGAGGTCGGGGCGCTGGAGGGCCAGCTCCAGATCCACGGCGAAGTACTCCTGCTCCGGGCCGCACTGGGCCACCACCGAACCGGCCTTCACGCCGAAGAGGGCGAGGGCCTCTAGGCTGCGCTTGTTCACCACGTCCATGGAGCGCAGGAGGGGCACCTTATGATCCAGGGCCTCGCCGTGGTAGCCCACGAAGGCCGTGGGGATGCACAGCGTCTTGCCGGCGGGACCCTCCATGATGAAGGCCGGGCTGGCGGGATCCCAAGCCGTGTAGCCGCGGGCCTCGAAGGTGGCGCGCAGCCCGCCCGAGGGGAAGGAGGAGGCGTCGGGCTCGCCCTGGCTGAGCATGCCGCCGGAGAAGCGCTCGATGAGGGTGCCGGGCTCGTCCCACACGACGAAGGCGTCGTGCTTTTCAGCCGTGGCCCCCGTCATGGGGCAGAACCAGTGGGTGAAGTGGGTGCAGCCGTGCTCCAGGGCCCACTCCTTCATGGACTGGGCCACCCCGTGGGCCACGTCCCCGCTCAGGGGATCGCCCCTCTTCAAGGCCTGCCGGAAGGCCTTGTAGGTTTCCTTGGGAAGGCGCTCCTTCATGGCGCGCTCGTTGAAGGTCAGGCTGCCGAAGTAGCTGCTAACCTTCGCCTCGTCGAGGCGCTGGATATCGACGTCGTGGCCCTTGGCCATATGCCCCCCCGCTTTGAATGAATGACCCTCGGCCAACCCCAAGGCCAAAGGCCCGTTGGTTGGAGAATCCCGCTCAATGATCCGCACGAACGAGGCCCATGCTAACGGTAACCCCCCTTCCCCGGAAGGGGATTCCCGCGCCCTGGCCCTGCTTTGGAATACCCGGGGGCAGCAGCGAAATCTCCCCAGAGAGGCCGCCCTCGCCTGGGAGCGGGCGGCCTTCGCCGAAGCCTTCGGGAGCCCCGAGCCTGGGCGGCGGGTGAGGGCCTTCCTGGGCGGGGAGCGGTAGCAGCATCGGGGGGAAGGGTTAACCGCGAATACCGCGAATTTCCTCGAAGGCCCTTCGCGGCCGCCCGACCCTTCCTAGGCATTTTAATTCGCGTCCATTCGCGTCATTCGCGGTTAAAAAGTCCTCCCGATCACGCGCCCCAGGCCCCCCGGCCCCCCGCGGGCGCCTAAACTGAAATCATGTTCGACACCGCCCCCTACACGCCCGATCTGGACTCCATCCCCGCAGGCCTCGATCTCGTGGCCGAGATCCAGCGGCTGAAGGTGGATCGCAGGGCGGTGATCCTCGCGCACTACTACCAGGAGCCGGAAATCCAGGACCTGGCCGACTTCGTGGGCGACAGCCTCCAGCTGAGCCAGCAGGCCGCGAAAACGGACGCGGAAGTGATCGCCTTCTGCGGCGTTCACTTCATGGCGGAGACGGCGAAGATCCTGAACCCCGGCAAGAAGGTCGTCATCCCCGATATGGACGCGGGCTGCAGCCTGGCCGATCGATGCCCCGCCGACCACTTTGCGAAGTGGCTGGAGGCCTATCCCGGTCACGAGGTGGTCAGCTACATCAATTGCTCCGCGGGCGTGAAAGCCCTCTCCAGCGTCATCTGCACCAGCTCCAACGCCGTGCGGGTCGTGGAGAGCATCCCCAAGGAAAAGCCCATCGTCTTCGCCCCGGATCGCCACCTCGGTAAATGGGTGTCCAAGCAGACGGGCCGGGATATGGTGCTCTTCCCCGGCTTCTGCATCGTGCATGAGCAGTTCACCCAGCGCCGCGTGGCGGCCCTCAAGGCCGAGCGGCCCGATGCCCTCGTGATCGCGCACCCCGAGTGCGTGGAGCAGGTGTCCAGCCTCGCGGATTTCGTGGGCTCCACCGCGGCCCTCCTCCGCTTCGTGAAGGAGCGGCCGGAAAAGGCCTTCATCGTGGCCACGGAGGCCGGCATCCTGCACCAGATGCGCAAGGCCCGCCCCGGCGCGGAGCTGATCCCCGCCCCGGCGGATAGCGGCTGCAACTGTTCCCTGTGCCCCTACATGAAGCTGAACAACCTCGAAAAGCTCTACCTCGCGCTCCGAGACCTCCAGCCGGAAATCACCCTGGACGAATCCATCCGCCTCCAGGCCCTGAAGCCGCTGGAACGGATGCTCGCCCTGGGCTGAAGGGGGCCGATAAGCTGGGACACCCCCCCTGCTTGGTGTTCCCCATGACGCGTCGCACCTTCACTCGATTCCGGTCCCTTCCCAGGCTGAACGGCTCCCATGGGCCCGTGAGCGCCTTCCTCACCTCCTCCAGCACCCTCGTGCTGTGGGTGGTGGGCCTCGCCTTCGCGGCCGGCCTCGCCTACTACCCCGATCGCTGGGCCCTGGAGCAGACCTCGGCCCACGCCCAACCCTGGGTGGATAGACAGTGGCCACTCCTTGATCGCATCGAACGGGAATGGCAGACCCTTGCGCTGCCCCCGCCCTTCGAGACCGGCTCCGAGCCCGAGATCAAAGCCTACCTGGACCAGAACCTCCTCCTCGTCGGCCTGCGGGAACGCGCCACGGGCCGCCTTTGGATCCGGGATGGGGAGCGCCTGGTGCCCGGCGAGCGGCACCCCCTCGGCACACGCTACCTGGGCTGGTGCCAGATGGCCGAACAGGCCCCCGCCTTTCAGTGGTTCCCCCCGAAGGAAATCAACCCGGATCATGGCCGCCATCCCTTCGCGATCCTCACGATCGACCGCTGGATGGTGTTGAAGCGATGGGAACAGGGCAGCCCCTTGGTGGAACGCCACCTGCGCAACCTCATTCCCAAGGACACCCCCGTGCGGGTGGCCCTCAAACCCGGCGACATGTCCCATTGGAAGAAGGTGGAACCCTGGGGCGCCTGGCCGAATCTCCAGATGGATCCCTACCGTGCCACCCAAATCGTCACCATCAGCCAGGAGGCCACCACCAACGCCTACGGCGAGGGATGGTCCATCGCCGTCTTCCCGTCCCGGGCCGATCATTCGGCCTTTTACGCCTTCTATCGAAGGAAGCTCTACCTCAGCTACGGCCTGGCGAGCCTGCTCGGGCTGGGGGTCGCCTACGGCAGCTTGATGCGCGCCCGGGCCCGGCAGCGGGCGGCCCTGGAGGCGGATCGCCTCGCCTCTCTCACCCACAGCCTCAAGACGCCCCTGGCCATCCTGAAGTTCCGCTGCGATAGCCTGCGCCTGGGGCGCCTCAGTCCCGACCAGACGGACGAGCAGCTCCTGCGCCTGGGCGCCGAAGTGGATCACCTCACGCTCGTCATCGATAGCGGCCTGCGCGCCATCAAGGGAGATGACGAGACCGGGCCCGCCTCCGAGGCCTCCCCCGCCTTCCTCCGGGAAGTGGCCTTGGATCTGGAGCCCGCCTTTGAATCCGAGGGCCGGGAGCTGGAGCTGAGCCTATGCGAGGCCAGCGGCGAGGCCTCCCTCTCCACCCTCCGCAGCGCCCTCGCCACCCTGCTGGAAAACGCCCTCGCCCATGGGGCGGGCAAGGTGGTGATGGAGACCCGGCGCCATCGGAGCACCCTGGTCATCACCATCCGCGACCACGGCACGGGCCTCAGCGCCGACGAGATGGAGGCCCTCGGCAAGCCCTTCCAGCGCTTCCGCGCCTCCGCCTCGGAGGGCTTCAGGCGGGAGGGCCTCGGGCTGGGGCTCAGCCTCCTGATCCAGATGGCCGATCGGGAGGGATGGGGACTCTCCTTCGACTCGACCCAGCATCAGGGATTGTCCGCGGAGCTGAGGATCCGGCTCCATGGCCGGGGCGGCCTGTTCAGGAATCTGCTGGGCCGGATGGAGACCAAGACGACGCCCGTACCATTGGAATCAAAATGAAACTTGCGTTTTTTGCCTAGACCATCCATCGTGGATGGCCCCTTCCCTTCAGGAGAACAGATCCCTTGACCCGCATCCTCGTGGTCGAAGACGAGCCCAGCCTGCGCCAGCTTCTCGTGGAGAATCTGGTGTACGAGGGGTATCAGGTGGAGGCCGTCGCGGATGGCGCGCCCGCCCTCGCCGCTCATGAGGGCAAGCGCTGCGACCTGATCGTGCTGGATCTCATGCTCCCCACCATGGATGGATTCCAGGTGCTGAAGCTCCTGCGCGAGCGCCGCGACGCCGTGCCCGTGCTCATGCTCACGGCCCGGGGCGCGGAGTTGGATCGCGTGCAGGGCCTATCCCTCGGGGCCGACGACTACCTCGTGAAACCCTTCTCCATCCTGGAGCTGGTGGCCCGCATCAAGGCCATCCTGCGCCGCACGCGCCCCATGGAGCGCCCCCTCGTGCTCCGATCGGGCCCCTTCCGCTTCGACCTCCCCCAGCTGCTGGCCTGGAAGGAGGAGAAGCCCCTCGACCTCACGCCCCGGGAGTTCCGGATCCTGGAGATCCTCATCCATCACCCGGGCCGCACGCTAAGCCGCCAGGAGCTCCTGCTCCAGGCCTGGGAAAGCGACGCCCGCCCCACGGCCCGCAC
Organism: uncultured Solibacteraceae bacterium; assembly: GCA_964457075.1. Classification (GTDB taxonomy): domain Bacteria; phylum Acidobacteriota; class Holophagae; order Holophagales; family Holophagaceae; genus JAFDVN01. The sequence continues at coordinate 33,665 of CAYWDR010000004.1, read as the reverse complement.
CGTGGACGTCCACGTGGCCAAGCTCCGAAAGAAGCTGGGAGAGGATCAAGGCCACATCTGGATCGCCACCGTGGGCGGCGAGGGCTACCGCTGGACGACCCCCGTGGAGCCGGAGGGCTGATTAGGGGCCGTTGCGGACTAACCAATGCTTTTTGGGTTAGTCCGTTACGGCCCCTTATGCCGGATCGGCACCGGATCGGCCCAGTTGTTCGAGCCCGACGGCTTCACCCCTCCGTGACGTGAGGCCCCCCATCCGGGCTTCAATGGAGCATGGCAACCCTCTGGTCTCCCCAAAGCTGGCAGGGCCTCACGGCCCTTCAGCAGCCCGAATACCCCGATCCCGGGGCCCTGGAGGGCGTGCTCGCCCACCTTCTGGCCCTGCCTCCCCTCGTGGGACCCGGCGAGGTGGACCGCCTGCGCGCCCTGCTGGCGGAAGCCGCCCAGGGCCGCCGTTTCCTCCTCCAGGGCGGCGACTGCGCCGAGCGCTTCCGCGACTGCCACGGCGAGGCCATCGCCGATAAGCTCCGCATGCTCCTGCGCATGTCCGTCGTACTCACCCACGCCGGCCGCTGCCCCGTGGTGCGCGTATTGCGCCTCGCGGGCCAATACGCCAAGCCCCGCAGCGCCGGAACCGAGGTGATCGACGGCCAGGAACTGGCCGTCTACCGGGGCGACCTCATCAACGCCCTCGACGCCACGCCCGAGGCCCGGGCCACGGATCCCGCGCGCCTGCGGGAGGCCTACTTCCACGCCGCCGCCACCCTGAACCACCTCCGGGCCCTCATCGAGGATGGTTTCGCGGATCTCCACCACCCCGAGCGCTGGGATCTGCCCGGCCGCACGGGCGAGCTCCCCGCCTACCAAGACATCCTCAAGGAAGTGCGCGCCACCCTCGACTTCCTCGAAGCCCTGGGAGGCGCCCGCCCCGGCGCCCTGGAGCGCATCGAACTCTTCACCTCCCACGAGGCCCTGCTCCTCCCCTTCGAGGCGGCCCTCACCCGCTGGATCCCGGAAAGGCAGGCCTGGTACAACCTCTCCGCCGGCATGGTGTGGGTGGGCGAGCGCACGCGGGCCCTGGATGGCGCGCATCTGGAGTACCTGCGGGGCCTGCGCAACCCCCTCGGCGTAAAGCTGGGCCCCAGCGCCAAGCCCGGGGATCTGCCGAAGCTGCTGGAGCTCCTGGACCCGCGACGCGAGCCCGGCCGCATCACCCTCATCACCCGCTTCGGCGAGGAATCCATCCGCACCGCCCTGCCCCCCCTCATCGAGGCCGTGAAGGCCACGGGCCATCCCGTGCTTTGGAGCTGCGACCCCATGCACGGCAACACCATCAAGGCCAAGGGCGGGCTCAAGACCCGCGACTTCGGCGCCATCCTAAGCGAACTCAGCCAGGCCTTCGAACTTCATCGTGCGAACGGCTCCCGCCTCGGCGGCGTCCACTTCGAGATGACGGGCGAGGAGGTCACCGAATGCGTCGGCGGCAGCCAAGGCCTCACGGAAGCCGATCTGCCCCGGGCCTACGAAACGGGCTGCGACCCCCGCCTCAACGGAGCCCAAAGCCTGGAGATGGCCTTCCTCATCGCGCGGATGCTGTAGGGAATTGGACCCGGACTTTATATAGGCCCTGAATCTAAACTTAGGAGGGGCCCCATGCTGATCCAACTCTCCTGCCAGGCCGCGGTGATCTCGGACCCTTCCCGGGCCCGGATGCTGGAGCGGCTGATGGACGGACGTTCCTATACGGCATCGGAATTGGCCAAGGCAGCCGGCGTCGTGCCGGGCACGGCTAGTACGCACCTCGCACGCCTGGAGCAGGCCGGCCTGATCGTCGTGACCCCCCAGGGCCGGCACCGCTATATACGCCTCGCGGGGCCGGAGGTGGGAGTGTGGTTGGAAACCCTGGCGTTGGTTCCAGCGTCCCTACCCTCGACCTCCTGCCCGCCTCCGCTTCGCTTCGCTCGGGTCTGTTACACCCACCTCGCGGGGACCCTGAGCCTAAAGGTGGCGGGGGCGCTTCTGGAGCGAGGGTGGCTGATACAGCAGGAACAGTGGTTCAAAATGGCGGGGACGGATGGGAACCCCTGGACGGACCTGGGCGTGGAGCCCTCACTCGGACTGATGGGCAGGCCCTGCATGGATTGGAGCGAGCGGCATCCCCACATCGGTGGTCCCCTGGGGTCCGCCCTGTTGAAGGCTTGGTTCGATCGCGGGTGGCTGGAGCGCGTAGCGGGAAGCCGAGCCTTGGGCCTCACCTACAAGGGAGCCTCGGGGTTAAAGGGCCACCTGGGCCTCAGCTTCGATTGATGGTTTCACTTCGATCCTGATCGAAGGGTTTCCGTTCGAGACTTCCTCCGTGAGGGAGGCGATATGACATGGCGCGCGGCGTTACTGCTCACCTTGGGTTTGGTGGTCCAAGCCAGGGAGCCTGAACGGTGTTTGATTCCTTCCGGGGTCGACGGCCTTCGAGCCCAGATCTGGCATCAGCCTCCTAGCGGAAAGCGGCGGCACAGAATCCCTGTGCTCATCCTCCACGGGGCGACCTTTCCCACGAGCTGCGCCGCAGCATGGCGGATGGACGGACGATCCTGGATGGATGATCTGTCCGCGGCGGGGTTTGATACCTGGGCCCTGGATTTCGTCGGCTATGGAGGTTCTGACCGCTTTCCCGAAATGCGCAAACCCGCCGGGAGTCACCCGCCCCTGGGCCGAACGGAAGCGATGGCGACCCAAGTCAAGCGCGCGGTGGACTGGATAATCCGCCAACGAGGGGTCACTAAAATCTTCTTGGTGGCCCATTCCGCGGGAACCTTCGCGGCGGGCCGCTACGCCGCTGAGAACTCCGACAATCTCGAGCGCCTGGTGCTGTTCGGTGCGCCGGGCCCCAGGCCCTACGGGGGGCAGGAGGCGCCCGAGCCGCTGGGAGGTCATGCCCAACTCTCCGCGGAGGATCAGTGGGGCGCCTGGGAGGAGGCCGTGAAGGCGGGCCCAAACCCCGGTTTCACTCGCGGCGCTTTCGACCGGTGGGTCCGCCATTACCTGGCCACGGATCATGAGAGTGCCGCACGCCAGCCACCCAGCGTTCGCGTTCCCCGGGGCATGATGGCCGACTACGAGAGACTGCGGGCCGGCATCCTGCCATACGAACCCGGGCAGATCCGGGTTCCGACCCTTTTGATCCGGGGGGCCTGGGATGGGGTCGTGGGCGAGGAAGAGACCGAAGCCCTCCTGCAACGGTTGGTGGCGGCTCCCCTACGGCAATCAGTCGTGGTGCCGAAAGGGGGGCACCGCATGCATTTGGAAGCCAGCCGTGGGGTTTTCTATCGAAAGGTGCGGGCCTTTTTGTCCGGGGGTGGCCAGTGAACCCATTCGGAGCCCCGACCGAGGCCGTTACCCGTCGCGATCCCTATCCCACCTGCGCTGACCTCAGGTCCCGAAGGCCCGCGCCCGAGTTCAGGTCCTGGCCATGATCGTCGTCATCTTTGAAGTCTGGCCAGAAGCTGGGGAGCGTGGAACCTACCTTGATATCGCCACGGCCCTGCGACCAAGGCTGGTGGAAATGGACGGCTTCATCTCCATCGAGCGCTTCGAGAGCCTTTCGGAGCCAGGTAAGCTCCTCTCGCTTTCGTTTTGGCGCGATGAAGCTGCGGTGGAGGCATGGCGGATCCTCGAGTCCCACCGCCTGGCCCAGGCCCGGGGCCGCGGCGGGGTTTTCAAGGACTACCGACTAAGAGTGGCCGAGGTGTCCCGGGATTATGGGATGACGATACGGGAACAGGCGCCCTCCGATAGCCGGCGAATCAATGGATGAAGCTGGGGCGCCAGGAAGGCCCCACACTTCACGGATGTCCATCCGCGTTTTTTGACCGGTGTCCCCGCTGGAGTGCCGCCCATGTTCATCGGCCACTACGCCCTCGCCTTCGCGGCGCGCCCCTTCGTGAAGAGGCCCGGAATGGGGTCGCTGCTATTCGCCGTGTCCTGGGCGGACCTGCTGTGGCCCTTCCTACTGCTTTCCGGGCTGGAGCAGGTGCTCATCGCCCCGGGCATCACGGCCCGCACGCCGTTGGACTTCGTCAGTTATCCATGGAGCCACAGCCTTCTCGTGGACGTCCTGTGGGGCATCCTGCTGGCCTATGGCCTCAGTCGGGGGCGCTGGTCTGGGCGGGATAAGGCGGTCTTCGCAGCCCTAGTGATATCCCACTGGGTGCTGGACTGGATCAGCCATCGGCCGGATATGCCCGTTTGGCCCGGAGGGCCGAAGCTGGGCCTGGGCCTCTGGAATAGCGTGGCCGCCACCACCTGGGTGGAGAGCCTGATGTTTGCCGGCGGCGTGGCCCTCTACCTGCGCCACACGAAGGCCTCGGGTTGGAAGGGGCAGGTTTCACTCTGGAGCTTCATGGCCTTCACCATCGCCCTTTACACCGCTGATTCACTGGGTGGCCCCCCGCCGCCCAATGCACGATTCCTGGCCTATTTCGCCCTCACCGCCTGGATCACGCCCCTGTGGGGCTGGTGGATGGAACGCACCCGGATGGAGGTGACCCCAAGAGCAGGGCCCCGGTGTTGCTGAAGAGAGGGCCCTCAACCCTGATCCTCCGCCGCAGCTCTCAGCCGGGGGATCGCGTCGTCGAGATCAGCCTCCTCCAAGGCACCGCAGCCTAGGTACAGGGCCGGATCCGGGGGCGTTCCATGCCCGAAGGCCTCCGGGGATCTCATCTTGACGCCCCGGACCAAGGCCGAACGCTGCCAGGCCTTCAGATCGAAACCTGGCCCGGCGTGAATCCAAAGGCCAAGTCCTTGAGTCTGGATCCGGGCCAGGCGGGGTCCGAGGGCTTCACCGAGGGCCGCCGCGCACCGCCGGACACGGCTTTCGTACAGGCGGGCGTTGCGGAGCAGGGCACGATCCACCTCCCCATCCCGGAGCAGATCCGCCAGGGCCCACTCCAGAACCCGGTCCCCCTGCTGCTCGCGGTTGCGCCGCAGCCGGGCGAAGCGGTCCACAAGCTCCCGGGGGCCCGCGAGGAGGCCCAGCTGGAGGCCCGGCGCCAGCAGGCGGGCGAAGGAGAGGAGGTACAGAACGGAGCCTTGACGGTCCTCCGCGGCCAGGGGAAGCGGGGCCGGGGAAGCCGGGCCGAAGGCGAAGCCGGAATCATCCTCCAGCAGGGCCAGGCGGTGGCGGGAAGCCAGGTCCAGAAAGGCTTGGCGCCGGACCAGGGGGAGGCTCGCTCCCGTGGGCACCTGATCGTAGGGACGCAGCAGGACCGCCTTGAGGGGATGCGCCTCCAAGATCCGCGAGAGCGCATCGGGATCGGCCCCCTGGGCGTCCACCGGGAGGCCATGGGTGATCAGGCCCGGGCGCCCCCGAAGGGCTTCGAGCACTTCCGGGGCGCCCGGCGCTTCTACCCCGAGGGCGCCCCCGTGAGGCAGGAGCAGCTCCAGCAGGATGCCCAGGCCATGGCGCAGCCCCCGGGTGACGTGGATTTGCTCCGCCTCCAGGCGAAGGCCCCGCTGGCGGCGTAGGAATTCAGCCAGCTCCTGGCGCAGCTGGAGATTGCCCTTCGGCTCGCCGGGGGCCAATAGCTCGTCGCCATGGCGGCTCAGGGCCCGGCGATAGGCCCGGGCCAGGGCCACTTGGGGCATGAGTCGGGGGTCCGGGCAGGCATCGGTCACATCGAAGGCCACTCCGCCCAGTTGACTGATGGGGGCCAGCAGGCTGGAAACGTCGAAGGCGGGTTTCGAGGGGGCGGCGGGAGCCGGCTCGGGCCCGCGCCCCCAGGCCCGGGGCGGCCGGGCCGGCGGGGCGGCCGCCACGGTGGCGCCGCTGCCCGGGCGGATCTCCACATAGCCCTCCAGCTCCAGCTCCTTGAGGGCGCCCATTACGGCGTAGCGGCTCAGATCCAGCGTCTCGGCCAGGGTGCGGGTGCCCGGCAGTCCTTCGCCCGGTTTCACCTCGCCGCGCTGGATGGCTCCAGCGAGGGCACGGGCCAACTGCAAGGCCATGGGGACCTCGCTGCCGGGGTCGAGGGCCTGGGCGAGGGCATCCAATCGCATGGGAGTCAGCGCCGAGCCCGCTCGGCCTTCAGGGCCAAGGCCGACGGATGTTTCGGGTAGGCGGCGAGGAAGGCCTCCAGGCGCGAGGACGCGAGGGCCTCGCCCTCGGCCCTTCCCCTCCCCAGGTGGTGAAGGAGGCACACCGCCTCGAAGGCGAGTTCGGGACGGCCCGGGGCCAGGCGCTGCGCCTCCTCGGCGGCCTTTTGGGCGGCGATCCACCGGGGCCGGCCTTCCGAGGTCGCCTCCCCGTGGAGCCGCTCCACCCGGGCGAGGGCGAGCCACCCCGTGAAGGCCTTCGGGTGGCGGCGCGTGCAGCGCTCCGCCCAGGCGCGGGCCTGCCGCCAGGCCGCGGGCGAGCCCCCGGCGAGGGCGCGCTGAAGCCAGACTTCGCTGAGTCCCACGGAGGCTTCGGGGTGCTCTTTCACGAGGGCGAGGGCCGCCTGGAAGTGGGTTTCGGCGGCGGCCCAATCCCCTTCGGGATCCCGGCCCGTCCGGCGCGCCGCCAGGCCTTGAAGGGTGAGGGCTTCGCCCAGGGACACGAAGAGGTCGGGGTAGGTGGGGTTGAGGGCGAGGCCCTGCTGGAAGGCGGCCACGGCCTCCTTCAGTTGGGCCGCGGGATCCTGGCCCGCCTCCTGCCGGGCCCGCCCCCAGCGGAGCCGAGTGACGCCTCGGGCCCACTGGTAGAGGGCCACGGGCCGCTTTTCCGCGGCGAGTTGGGTGAGGTCCGCGGAGCGTTGAAAGGCCTCTTCCGCCTCCTCGCCTCGCTGGGCCCGGTGGCGCGCCAACATGGAGGCGCAGAGTCCGAGATCCTTCAGGATGGGAAGGAAGCCCGGCCGGGCCTTCAGGAGCGCCTCGCCCACCCGCATGGCCTCGGCCAGGACTGGGGTTGGGTCCTGGCCCGCTCCGCTTTGCTGGTTGCCCAGGGCCAACCGCGCGTAGAAGGCCGCCCGCAGGGCGAGGGGATCCTCGGGCTTCAGGGCCAAGGCCCGCACTGCGGAAGCCTCTGCCGCCCGCAAAAGGGGGAAGGGGTCGCCGCTGCGGTCGGCCAGGAGGTTGGCCGACCGCATCAGGAAGAGGGCCTTGGCCGAATGGCCGAGGATGGATTCGGAATCCACGCGAAGACTCTCGTCGTAGGCCTCCGTCCCCCGGGTGACGACGGGGGCCGGATCCCCCTTGGCCGTCATGAAGATGAGGTCCAGGCGTCGAAACCAACAGGCGGCCAGGCCCGTGTAGGCCCGGGGATAGGAACGGGCGATCTGGAGGCCGCCCCGGAAGAAGGCCTCGGCCTCATCCACCAGGGCCATGCCCTCCGAGGACTTGCCCCGTTGCAACAACTCCGCGGCCCGCTCGATGCAGAGTTCGCCTTCGAAGAAGTAAGCCTGGAAGAAGAAGGGGAAGCGCGCGCGGCACTCCGCGGTCTTGGCCCGCGCCTCCTCCCACTTGCCGTCGCAGGCCGCCAGCTGGGCCTCCAGGTAGGGCACGGGCAGGTCGCCTGAGGCTTCGCGGCCCCGGGCCAGGTGGGTGAGCGCGGGGTCCCGGTACTTGGATTGGAGCGCCGCGAGGCCGGCCTTGTCCGTGGGGTCCACGTTCTTCAGCCCCTCCCGGTACAGGGACGCGCAAACCAAGCCGAAGGCGCGGGAGGCCTCGGGGCTCCCTTCCCCCAAGGCGAGGGCGCGCTCCAGATGGGGATGGGCGCCTTCGAAATCCTCCATGAGAAGAAGGGCACGGCCCATGGCGAGGGCGATGGGGCCCGAGGCGTTCCGGCCCATGCGGTCTCCCCTCCTCGCCATGGCGGCCACCCGGCCCCGCACTTCCGCGCGGATGGGCGCCACGTCGTGGGGGGGCAAGAGGTAAGCGCGTTGGAGGTCCCCCTCGATGCCCGCCACCTCCTGCCCCAGCCGCTGGGCGAGGGCCACCCGTCGGGCCTCGCTCCAGCGGGACCAGGCGAGCAGCCCGCCCAAGGCGAGGATGGCCACGGCGGAAAGGCCCGCCACACCGGCCAGGAGGCGGTTGCGACCCACCCATTTCCGGGCTCGGGCCACCGGCCCGATGGGCCGGGCGAGAATCGGCTCCCCGTCCAGGAAGCGCTCCAGATCGGCCCGAAGGTGGGCCGAGCTGGGGTAGCGCTGGGCCGGATCCTTTTGGAGGCAGCGTTCGACGATGGCCTCCAGCTCGGGGGGCAGGGTGGGAAGGAGGGTCCGCAGCCGGGGGGCCTCCTGTTGGACGACCCGCATGAGCAGGCTCATCACGTCCTGACCCTCGAAGGGGGGCCGACCCGTGAGGGCCTCGAAGAGGGTCGCTCCGAGGCCGTAGACGTCCGTCCTGGGGTCCACGGGCCACCCTTGGGCCTGTTCGGGGGCCATGTAGGCGGGGCTCCCCAGCACCTGGCCCGGTGCCGTGAGGCTCTGCCCCTCCCAGATCCGGGCGAGGCCGAAATCCACGACGTAGGGATAGGGGTTGCCCACGTCGTCCCGGCCCACGAGGATATTGGCGGGCTTGAGATCCCGATGGATGAGGCCCTGCCGGTGGGCGGCATGCACGGCATCGGCCGCCTGCACGAGGATGCGGACCTTGGCCGCGAGATCCAGGCCCCGGGCGGCTTGGGCAAGGGTCTCGCCTGGAATGAGCTGCATGGCGAGGAAGACGCGCCCCTGTTCCTCCCCCACCTCGAAGACCTGAGCCAAGTGGGGATGGTGGAGCCGGGCCTGAAGAAGGGCCTCGTGGCGCAGGCGGGCCACCCATTCCGGGCTGGGCAGCTTGAGCACCTTGAGGGCCACCCGTCGTTCCAGGCGAGGGTCGTAGGCCCGGTACACCCACGCGCTGCCTCCCTCCCCCAGGATCCCCTGGAGGGTATAGGGGCCGATGCGCTGGGGGTGTTCAGGGTCGGTCATGGGTGTGGGAGTGACTGGTCGGCGGGGATTTCCGGAACTGGTTCGATCCATGCGCGGGGGGGCCCGTATTCCTGGAGGTGCGCCCCGGGGGAACCAAGAGCTCCACGAGATGGCGCCATCCGGAGGATGTTATGACGAGACCCCAAGCCCCATCCAACCCCAATTCCACCAAGGCCTGGATTCCCGCCCTGGGCCTCGCCCTGGCGCTGGTGGCCTGCGGAGGCGGCGGATCGGGTTCCTCCTCGCCCGCGGCGCCGGGTTCACCTTCCATGAGCCTTCTGGCGGGAGCATTGGGCGGACCCGGATGGGTGGATGCCATGGGCACTCAAGCCCGGTTCGACCGGCCCTCCAAGGCGGTGGCCGATGCCGCCGGCGTCCTCTACGTGGCGGACACCTCCAACCACGTCATCCGCAAGGTGCTGCCCACGGGGCAGGTGATCACGATCTCGGGCAAGGCCGGGGAACGCGGCCGGGTGGACGGTCCGGCGTCTACGGCCCGTTTTGATTCCCCCATCGGGCTGGCCTTGGACGGCTCCGGCGACCTCTTCATCACGGAGCTGGGGAACTACGCCGTGCGGCGCATGGATCCCTCGGGCGCCGTCTCCACCTATGCCGGAAACATGGCCGAATCCGCCACCGCCGATGGGAGCGCCTCCGTCGCCCGCTTCAAGGGCCCCCGGGATCTCGTCTTCGACGCCTCCGGAAACCTTTACGTGTCCGACCGGGACAGCCACAACATCCGCAAGATCACGCCCCGGGGCCTGGTAAGCACCTTCGCCGGGGCCACGGACGGCAGCAGCGGCAGCACGGATGGCCTGGGCACCGCGGCGCGATTGAACGCACCCCACGGCTTGGCCTATTCCACGATGCTCAAGACGGTGGGCGATTCGGGGCGCATCTTCGTCGCCGATACCCTCAACCACACCCTCCGCATGATCGATGCCGATGGCAACGTCGCGACCCTGGCCGGGCAGGCGGGCAGCCCGGGCAAGGCCGATGGCCAGGGCTCCAACGCCCGGTTCAACGGGCCCCAAGGGATCGCCGTGGATGCGCAAGGGCTCGTTTACGTGGCGGATTCCGATAGCCACACCCTGCGGGCCGTAAAGGGGACGTCCGTGACCACGGTGGCGGGCCTCGCCCTCCAGGCGGATTACGTGGAGGGGCCGGGCGGCACGGCCCGCTTCTCCCACCCGGTCTTCCTCTCATGGGTTTCCGGAAGGGGACTGGTGATCGCCGATGAGCTGAACCACGCCATCCGCCTCCTTCAATACTCGGATGCCGGATTCACGGCCTCCACGTTGGCCGGCTCCGGCGTGCGGACGGGCCTCCAGGATGGGGCGGGTGATCAGGCCCGCTTCAATACCCCGTGGGACGTGGCCGGTCTCCCCGGGGGCGGGGGGTTCGTCGTGGACACCAACAACCACACCCTCCGGATGGTGACCGCCGGGGGGACCGTGAGCACCCTCGCGGGCGCTCCAGGGCTTTCCGGATCCGACGATGGCGCGGGAAGCAGCGCGCGGTTCGCGTTCCCCATCGCCCTCGTGATTGAGGGTAAGCAGAGCGCCGTGATCGTGGATCTGGGCAACAACGCCTTGAGGCGCGTCTACCCGGAGGATGGAGCCGTCATCACGCTGGCGGGCTCCGCGTCGGGGCCGGGCAGCCAGGATGGCCAGGGAAGCGCGGCCCGTTTCAGGACGCCCCGGGGCATCGCCAGGGATGGCGCCGGCAACCTTTACGTGGCGGATATGGGCAATCACACGATCCGCAAGGTCACCGCCACCGGTGCCGTGACCACCCTGGCGGGCCTGGCCGGCAAGCCGGGCGCGACCAATGGCAGCGGTCCGGCCGCGCGGTTCCACTACCCCAGCGCCGTGGCCTTGGATGGCCAGGGCAACGTGTACGTCGCGGATTCCGGCAACCACCTCATCCGGAAGATCACGCCGGCCGGCGAAGTCACGACCCTGGCCGGCAAGGCCGAAACCACGGGGTACGTGAACGGCCGCGGCGGGGACGCCCGCTTCAACGAACCGGCACGGATCATCTTCGACGGCCAGGATGCGCTGATCGTGGCCGACAAGCACAACCAGGCCCTCCGCAAGGTGAAGCTCGATGGCACCACGACCACCCTGGCGGGCCAGCCGGGCCCGACAGGCGTGGTCCTGGGCGCCTCCCCCCGCTTCTCCGCTCCGACGGGACTCACCCTTCTCCCGGAGGATCCGAAGACCCTCTTCGTCACCGATACGGAGGAGCACGCGATCCTCAAGATCCTGCTGCCCTGAGGCGGGGCCGATCGCCGGAGGGCCTGGCCATCCCCTGGCCCTCCGGCCGCAGGCCTGCCCGGCGCACCAGGGTTCGATGGGCACTCGGAAGATTGGGAATTCAAACGCCCCATTTAAGCCTGTCGCCTGACCATCTCCCCAGGAGCTGCTGAACGTCATTCGCCTCCTAGACGACATCCGCCGCGAGGATGATCTGATCCATGCTGACGACGGTCTGGCCGTTGAACCCCTGCACGAATCCGTGGAGGGACTTCAGGATCCGGCTATCGGGATCCGTGACGTTGGCCTTCGCGCTTGGGTCCGCCTCCGTTGCGGGGGGCTTGGGCTTGCGGCCCCGGTTCTTCCCAAACTCCGCGTTCTCCGCCAAATCCTTGATCTGCGCGGCTTCCGCCAGCTCCTTCGTGATCGCCTTCAGCGTCTTGTTCTGGTCCAGCGCCGCATTGCCCTTGAGCTTCGTGCCGTCCAGCGCGATGGTTCCCGCCTTCCCCATCCCGTAGCACCGCACCAGATCGAGCGCATTCTGAGCTCTGCGGCGTTTAGAACACCAACCTTGACTAACGGAGGCCAAGGCAGACGCGGGTCTGGCGAAGCCTTGGGAAAGATGACCCCTCGAAACCCCACGGGGGCAAACTGGATGTAAAGATCCCTCATGACTGGACATCCCACCCTCCGCCCGCGCCAAATCCATCCCATTTGGGAGGGGTTTCCGGGGTCGCATGGCCATCAGGTAATCCACGGCCAGAAAGAGGCGCCACCGGTGGTGGCCCTTCTGGGCGGGGTGAGGCATGACGACGGGCATCCTCGCTGGACTGACCGATTACCAGAACTGGCTCAACGGCATCAAGCAGCGTGTGGTTTCCGCCCGTCTGCGGGTGGCGCTGGCGGCCAACCGGGAACTGATCCGCTTCTACTGGGAGCTTGGGGCGCAGATCGCCGAAAAACAAGCGCAAAGCCAGTGGGGCGACAAGCTCATTCCCCAGCTATCTACCACGTGGTCCTGAAGTGCTTTGTGGTGGTCGAGCTGAAGAACCGGAAGTTCATCCCGGAATACGCCGGAAAGCTCAACTTCTACCTATCGGCCGTGGACAGCCTGCTCAAGCGCGAGGACGATCGCCCCACCATCGGCCTGCTGCTCTGCCGTGATAAGAACAACATCGAAGTCGAGTTCGCCCTGCGCGACATGAACAAACCCATGGGCGTAAGCGAGTACACCCTGGTGGAAACCCTGCCCGACAACCTGAAAGGCGCCCTGCCAACGGTGGAGGAGATCGAACAGGATTTGCAGCAGATGCAGGGGCAAGATGAGCGAGAGGGTGGGGTGTGATCAAACTTGCCAAGGATGGCAGCCGTCTGCGGCTGATCTATCGACCTGACCAATTCAATGACGTCCGTTGGTCCCTGAAAACCCGTGATTGATGCTTGAGTCTGTTCTCCTACTGCACCGTCGGATGATCCAGCGCCCGCGCCAGATGCGCCTGCAGGTGGTCCATGCCCCAGCGCAAATCGATGGCCGCGCCCTTGGGAAGGCTGGGCCAGGGGCGGAGCCGCGGGGCGGGCAGGATCAGGTGTTCGCCTGGAAGGAGGGTGGGGAGGTCCAGGCCGTCCCAGGCTTCCAGGGTGACCTTGCGTTTGTGGCCCCCCACGGCGAGCTGGAGGGGGCCCACCCCCTCCGTCTCGATCCAGGGGGAAAGGATGAGCCGGCCCTCCCCCAGCAGGGCCATGCGCAGGCCCGCGGGCAGGCCCCCGGCCTGGCCCACGAGGCATAGGGTCGCCTGGGGCGTGCCGGGCAAGGCGTGACCCTCCTTGAGCAACGCGCCGGGACCCATCCTCCGGCCCTCCAGGGTCAGGAGGCCCGAGGGCGGGGCGAGCTTCGGGATCCAACGGGTCGAGGCCAGCTCCTCGGGGAGGAGGCCGCGGCTCTCCCACTTCTGGGCGTAGGCGAGGGCCTGGCGGGCGCGGGCGAGGCCCCTCGGGCCCGCGGCCAGCAAGGCGTCCAGCGAGGGCGGCACGAGGGCCTGGGCCAGGAATTCGGGATCGCCTTCGCCCAGCTTGGCGAGGCGGATGGCCTCCAGGGCCGTGAGATCCACGAGCCGGGAGGGATCCGAGGGCAGGGGGGCGATGAGGAGCGTGCGGCCATCGCGGCGGCGGGCCTCGGCGAGCCTCAACGGCGCTGCCCTTCCATCCAGGCCCGGGTCTCGGGCCGGAGGGGCGCGGGTTTCTGGGTGGCGAAGTCGAGCATCACCTGCACCGTCTTCCCCTCGGCCATCACGGCGCCGTCCCCTCCCCGGAGCACGCGGTAGCCGAGGTCGAAGCTGGTGGTGCCCAGGCGGGTGCAGCGCACTTCCACGCGAATCTCGTCGGTGATGAGGATGGGCTGGCGGTAATCCACCTCCACCCGGGCGATGAGGAAGCCCTCCGCCTCGAAGGGACGGCCCGCCAGATAGGCCCGCCACCACTGCCACCGGGCCACTTCCAGATAGCTCACCATGACGGCGTTGTTCACGTGGTTGAGGGCGTCCAGATCCCGGAACCGGATTTCGATGGGGTGGGAAAACGTCATCGTTAAAGACTATCCGGGCATCCTTTTGGAATGACTTCCGAACGCCGCCCCTGGAATCCCGACAAGGCCTGGGCCGACCCCTTGATCGGGGTATTGGCCCTCTTCTGCCTCCTGGGCAGCTCGCTGGCCCTATCGACCCGCGGCCGAGCGGCGGCCCGTCCCCCCCGGGCCGTGAGCCTGCAAGGGCGGATGCTGGATCTGGCCTTGGGCGCCCAGATCGCCTTGGGCAGCCCCGCTCTTAAGGTGCCCGAACCCCGGGATCTTCCGAATCCCTGGGACCGGGCCCTGGCGGCGGTGCTGGCCGCCGAGGCCCAGGCCCTGGAACCCGCCCGGCGCCTGGCGGCGGAGGAGCCCCAGGACCCCGGCTTCCGCAGGGCCTTCGCCTCCGCCTATGAGCACGGCGCCTCGGGCCCCCTGGAGCCCTCCGTCCGGGAGGGCCTGGGTTCCGGCCTCGCCGCCCGCCTCCTGGAGGCCCGCCTCGGGCCCGAGGGGACCCGGGCCACGGCCCGCAAGGCCGCCATCGAGGGCTACCACGCGCGCATCGCCACCCTACTGGGCCTCATGACCCTCGCGCTGCTCCTGGCCCTCGGGGGCGTGGCCTACGCGGTGATCCTCGGCACGAAATGGCCTCGGCCGGCCCCGGAAGGCCCCCGATTCCCCTTGCCCGGCCGCGCGGTGCTGCTGGTGTTCCTGGGGTGGTTCACGGGCTTCTTCGTGGCCAGCTTCCTGAGTTCGGCCCTCCTCGACTCCCTGCCCTCCCTCCGCCCTTGGGTGCTCCCCCTCACCTACGGCAGTCAGGCCCTATGGGGGCTCTGGCTCATCCTGGCCGCCACGGGAATGACCTTCCGGGAACTGCGCGCGCGGCTCTTCCCGGGAAGCTGGGGACCCGGCGTGGCCCATGCCCTGGGCGGGTGGGGCCTCGCCCTCGTGAGCATCTTCCTGCTCGGGCTGCTGATCTCCCCCCTCCTCCGAGGGAAGGCCAGCCCGCAGGAAGAGCTCATGGAGGGCCTCCGGGGCGCCCAAGGCCCGGCGGCCCTGGCCTTGTTCCTCACGGTGGCCGTGCTGGCGCCTTGCTTCGAGGAACTGATGATGCGCGGCTTCCTCCTGGGCCACCTGCGCACCCGATGGAAGGTGCTGCCTTCGGTGGCGGCCACCAGCCTCCTCTTCGGCTTCATCCACCTCCAGCCCCTGGCCCTGCCCACCCTGAGCACCCTGGGCGCCCTGCTGGGCCTCCTCCTCCTCCGCACGGGCGATTTGCGCGCGAGCATCCTGCTCCACGGGGCCTGGAACGGGAGCATCTTCCTGATGTTGCGGGCGCTGAGCTAGCCCTTTAGGCGGTTGTAGGCCCACCAGAAAAGCTGGGTGAAGGCCACGCCCAGCAGCAGGCCCCAGCCCAGCCACTTGAGCAACCGGAGGTTGGGGTTTTCATCGGCCTTCCGGGATTTCACCGTGGCCATCTTGCCCGTCCGCCACCGGAGATCCTCCGAGGGGTCCTCATCCAAGGCGATGGGTCCCGTCTCCCGGGGGGATTTCGCCCTGGAGGCGGCCGTCCCGGATTCGGGCCCGTGCATGGCGTCCTGCACGAGGCGGCGCACGGGCCCCGTCTGGCCATCCTCGTCCTGCCCCAGCAGGGTGAAGAGCCGCGCCTTGCTATGCACGGCCAGGGGCATGGCGTCGATGAGCTCTTCGAGGAAGTCCACGAGGGTGGCGGGCCGGTCGTCGGGATCGAAGGCCATGGCCCGCTTGAAGACGACGCCCAGCTGCTGGGGCATATCGGCGGGCACGTGGGGAGGGCGCTTGAGGATGTGCTGGATGATGGCCGTGACGCTGGCCCCGGGGTGGGGCAGCTGCCCCGTGATGAGTTCGAAGGCCGTGGCCGCGAAGGCGTAGCGATCCGAGGCGGGGGTCGCCTCCTGGCCCAGGAGCAGCTCGGGGCTGGCGTAGGCGGGGCTGCCGATGAACTCGCCCACGCGGGTGAGCCGGAGGGCGATGGTCTGCACCACCTCGTCGGATTCCGGATCGACGGGGTTTTGCAGGGCGGGTTCAGGCGTGTAGCCCATCTGGCCGAAGGAGCGGGCGATGCCGAAGTCCATGAGCTTGGCCCGGCCGATCTCCGCCCATAGGATGTTTTCCGGCTTCACGTCCCGATGCACGATGGCCTGGCGATGGGCGGCCCTCAGGGCCCGGGCCCCGTGGATCAAGGCCCTCACCATGGTCTCGGGGTCCAGATCCTTGTCCTTGAGGTGCTGGGCGAGGCTCTTGCCCTCCACGTACTCCATGGCGAGGAAGGGCCCCACCTCGGGATCCATGCCCACGTCGTAGACTTGCACGATATTGGGGTGGTTCAACTGGGCGCTGATCTCCGCCTCGCGGCGGAAGCGCAGGAAGCCCTGGTTCCGGGCCTCGCCCACCTCCTTCACGACCTTGATGGCCAGGCGGCGCTTAAGGATCGGATCCTCGGCCAGGAACACCGTGCCCATACCGCCCGTGCCCAGGCTGCGCTTCACCTGGTACCGGGCGATGGAGGAGGGGAGGGTCGATTCGGCCATGGCTTGGAGCGTGTCCCTTATTGAACCATCCATCGGAGGTTTCGTCCCCAGACGGTAGAATGATCGGTCCGAATGGAGCATTCATGGCCGCCCTGATTGAAGCGATCGAGATCAAGCGAAAGATGTTCTTCGAAATGGAGGGCGTGCCCTTCCACTGCCTGGACGTGGAGATCAGCACGCCCACGGCCCGTGGCGGCCAGACCCTCGTCCGCCTGAAGATGCGAAACCTCCTCACCCGCGCCGTCTTCGACAAGACCTTCAAGGCCGGGGACAAGTTCGCCGAGCCGGACCTCGTCATGAGCCCCGCCTCCTATCTCTACTCCGATCCCGACGGCTCCCACTTCCTCGATCAGGAGACCTTCGAAACCCACACTCTCAACGGCGAGATGCTGGGCGACGCCCTCGACTACCTCACCGAAGGGCTGATCGTGCAGATCCAGAAATTCAACGGCAACCCCATCGGCCTCGTGCTCCCCAACCACGTGGAGCTCACCGTCACCTACACCGAGCCCGGCAATCGCGGCGACACGGCCTCCGGCGGCGTGCAGAAGCCCGCCAAGCTGGAGACGGGCATCGAGATCCGCGTGCCCCTCTTCATCAAGGAGGGCGAAAAGGTGAAGGTGTCCACGGAAACGCGGGAATTCGCGGGCCGCGCATGATCCCGGCGTCCGGCGCCCGCCTATGAGCCGCAGATACCGCCTCGGCCAAAGCCGCGACGCCCAGGATATGGAGCGGCGGGACGACTACTCCCGGGAGCGGAAGGTCGATAGCAAGCGCCGGCAGCAATCCGCCGAGCGCCTCCAGACGGGCATCGAGGCCCACGACGCCGGGGGCATGCTCGCCTTGCCGGACGCCGCGCCCTGGTCGCACCTCCCCGAGGCCACCCTCATCCAGCGCCATAGCCAATGGGTGGATCTGGAGCTGGCGGACCGCACGACCCTGCGAGCCACGCTGAGCGGCAAGCTCAAGGGCGTGAAGCTGGTTTGCGGGGATCGCGTGCGATACAGCCCCGTGCCCCTGGAATCGGATGAATACGTCTTCGATCCGAAACGGCCGCAGGCCCAGGTCATCGCCGTGACGCCCCGCAAGAGCCTCCTCAAGCGGGGGGGCATCGACGACCGGGAGCCCTGGCAGCTCATCGCCGCCAATGCCGACGAACTCTGGATCTGCGCCGCCGTCGTGGATCCCCCGCTGCGGCCCGGCCTTCTGGAGCGGGCCTACGCCCTCGCCCTGGACGCCGGACTCGGCTTCCGGGTCGTCGTCACCAAGCGGGATCGCGCCTCGAAGAAGGACACCCTCCCCGAGCTGGATCCCTTCCGGGAGCTGGGCCTCCCCATCCATGAGACCTCCGCCACCCGCGGGGAGGGCCTGGAGCCCCTGCGGGAGCTGCTGAAGGATCGGGTGGCCGTGCTGGTGGGCCACAGCGGCGTGGGCAAGAGCACCCTCGTGAACGCGCTGCTGCCCGAGGCGGAACTGCGCATCGGGGGCCTCACGAAATTCGGCACGGGCAAGCAGACGACGACGGCGGCCCGGTGGCTCCCCTGCCCCGCCGGCGGCACCCTCATCGACACGCCCGGCATCCGGACCCTCAGCGTGCGGGGCCTTCCGCGGGAGCTCCTGGCCCAAGTCTTCCCGGAATTCTCCAGCGGGATCCTGGAGGATCCCCAGGCCTTCGACGCCAATGACGAGGACGTGCTCGACGCCCTGGAACTGGCGTACCCCGAGCGGCTGCAGAGCCTCCAGCGGCTCTGGGCGGAGATGGCGGAGCGGAACCCCAATCAGAACCAAAGGGGCGGCTGATGCAGGACCGCATGCAGGGGGATTCCAGGGTCCTCGGGCTCGTCTACAAGGCCGTCTTCGGCTCCCTCTTCCCCCTCTTCGAATTCGCCGCCCGCAGCTTTTCGCGCCGGGAGCGGGGGCTGGAGATCTGCGACCAGATCATGGAGGCCTTCGTCGCCCTCCGCCCCAAGTACCTGGAGGCCGTGAAGGGCAACATGGCCCAGGTGACGGGCCTGCGCCCCGGCCACCCGGAGGTGGAGCGCCTGGCGATTCGGATGATCCGCCAGCACGCCTACGCCTGGCTCGATTTCGTCTGGTTCGGCCAGCGCCCGCCCGAGGCGGCCATGGCCAACGTGGCCTCCCTCGATGGGATGGAACGCCTGGACGCGGCCCTCGCCGAAGGGAAGGGCGTCATCCTCCTCACGGCCCACGCGGGCAACTACGAGCTGGGCGGCCTGCTGCTGCGATCCCGCGATCTCGCCGTGCATGCCGTCTACAAACCCGACCGGTTTCAAGCGGTGGAAGACCTCCGCACCCGGCTGCGGGAGGCCTCCGGCGTCGTGGGCATCCCCATCTCCGAAGGGGGCTTCTCCACCCTGCCCCTCGTGAAGGTGCTGCGGGAGGGCAAGCTCGTCGGCATGCAGGGGGATCGGGACTTCAGCCTGAACGGCCTGCCCATCCCCTTCTGCGGGCGGGAGGCCTACTTCCCCCGCGGCCCATGGGAGCTGGCCGCCATGACGGGGGCCCCCATCCTTTCCACCTTCTTCTTCCTGGACTCGGAGCACCGCTTCCACGCCCGTTTCGGGGAGCTCATCCGCGTGTCGGGAGTGCGCGGCGAGCGCATGGCCGCCATCGAGGCGGGCATGCGCGCCTATGCCGCGGATCTGGAGTCCCTCGTCCGCGAGGATCCCAGCCAGTGGTACTGCTTCTACCCCTTCTGGGATGACCCGGCCCGGCAGCCGGCCTCAAACTAACCCTTCAACTTCCCCGGGACCCCCCATGCACCCTTTCCTGCTGTCCGCATTGCTCGCGTTGCCCCAGGCCCCGGCGCCCCAACCCCCTCCCGCGCAAGCCGCTGCCCCCGCCTTCCTCACCGAGACCCGCGGCGTCCTGGTCACCTTCGTCCTC
>CAYWDR010000004.1:0-14421 GCA_964457075.1 uncultured Solibacteraceae bacterium | reverse complement strand
AGAAGGTGGAGCCAGGGTTCTTCGATATCCTCGGCGCCCCCGAGGTGGCGACCCGCGTGAAGGTGACCGTGACCAACACCTCGCGCCTGGTCCGCCGCGTGGCCTTCGCCCTGGCCGTGGAGGACAAGGACGGGAAGCTCATGGGCGCCGTCTCCACCGGGCGGAAACTGGAGAAGCTCTACCCCGATCAAACAGAGGTATTCGAGCTTCGTTTCACCCTGATGAAGGACGAGGTTCCCAAGGGAGAACGCTTCAAGTTCGTCTTCGAACCCCGCTCCGAGTGATCAGGCCCAGGGATCCGGGGCGTAGCCCAGGCGCGCCCCGCCCAGGAGGTGGCCCTTCAGCACGTCGAAATTGGCGCTGAGGTCGAAGTCCCTCGGCATGATGTAGCTGGGGTGCCGCACGGTCATGCGGCGGGGGCCGCGGAGGGCCGCGCCGCCCCCGGAGGGCGTCGCGCGGCCCGTTCCCATCACCGGCTGCACGGGGTAGCCCACCTTGTAGAAGGCCCGGGCGATGAGGGCGGAGCAGATCACCTCCCGGCTGCTGGAGCTCCCCAGGTAGAGGGGACGGCGGCGGAGCTTCCGGGGCAGGAGGTGGAAGGGCGTGAGGTAGCGCGCCAGATCGAAGATGTTCCGCCGGTCGTAGCGCACGCCCAGGTGGCGCAGCATCTCCGTGAGCACCCGCTCCAGATCTTCGGGCAGGAGGCCATGGGGGCGGCAGACGCGGATGTTGTGGCGCTCATATTTGGAGAGGGGCACGACGATCACGCCGTCCTTCATATCGCTCTCGATGAGCAGGTGGGCGGCGTCGGCGCCCCAGCGATCCAGGGATTCCTGGGCCCGGGGGCCGCCCCACCGGAGGAGGGAATCCCCGATGTACATGGCGGCGTGGCTCCAGCTGCTCTGGGTGAGGTACATGATCACCTGGCTGATGCGGCTCTTGCCCTCCACCAGCACCACGTCCCCGGGCTGCACGTTGGCGTGGAGGAGGTCCATGTCGTTGGGCACGCGCCGCTGGTATCCGGGCAGCTCCGCCGTGAGGTAGCGGATCACCCAATCGTTGAGGGCCTGGTGGAGGATCATGGCGGGCTCCCCACCCCGTCATCGGCGGGACGCGGGTTCCCATGAGACCTGCTCAGAAGGTGACCTTCGACTTGCCCCCGTCGACGCCCTTCAGGAAGGCCACGAGGCCCTTGCCGTAGGTTTCCTGGTCGTCCCACATGGCCATGTGGCTGCCCTTGGGGCAGAGGAGGAAGCTGCCCGCCTTCACCTGAGTGGAAACCCAGCGCATGTGCTCGGGGTCCATGGTGTCGTGCGTTCCGCCGATGGCGAGGGTGGGCACGGTGATCTTGCCGAGGTCGGCCTTGCGATCCCACTTCTCCAGGCGGCCGGAGGCGCCGAATTCGCTGGGCCCCTGCATGAGGACGTAGACCTGCTTGTTCATCCGCGCGAAGGCGCGGTTCACGGGATCCGGCCACTCCGGCAGGCGGCAGATGTGCTTGGCATAGAAGTTGGGGAGGAGCAGCTCCATGTAGCGGGGGCTCTCGTAGGCCCCCTTCGCCTCCAGGGCCTTCACCTCCTTCACCACCGCCGGATCCATCCCCTTGGCCAGCACGTCGGCGGCATACCGGTTGTAATCGGGGATGCTCATCATCATGTTCGAGATGATCAGGCCCTTGAGGTTCTGCTGGTATTTCTGGGCGTACTCCATGGCGAGCATGCCGCCCCAGGAGTGGCCCAGCAGGTAGAAGTTATCCTTGTTCAGGCCCAGGGCCAGGCGCACCTGTTCCACCTCTTCCACGAAGCGCTCCATCGTCCACAGGGCCTCGTCCTTGGGCTGATCCGAATAGGCGGAGCCCAACTGGTCGTAGTAGATGAACTCGATGCCCTCGGCGGGCAGGTAGCCTTCGAGGGCCTCGAAGTATTCGTGGGAGGCCCCGGGGCCGCCGTGCAGCAGGAGGACCTTGATGCGGGGATTGGTCCCGAATCGCTTCGTCCACACGTTGAAGGTGCCCTTGGGGGTCGCCACGGGGATCACTCGCACGCCCCCCATGCGCAAGCCGGGCTCCGCGGGGAAGTAGGCGCGCAGGGGCGATTCCGGGGCGGGCGCGGGGGCCTTTTCGCAGCTCGCGAGGGCCAGCAGGGCGAGGAGGGTTCCAAGGCAGGTGCGTCGCGGCATGGGCAGCTCCCGGAGGTCCCCGAAAGCATAGCCCCATCCGGGCAAGGGCCAAGAAAAAAGGGGCGCCCGCTCCACTCCCACACCAGCCACCACAGCCCAATCAGGGGGGGCAAAACGGACGCCGGAGACCAGGATGCCCCGGGAACCCCACCCGCAAGGAGGAATGGGTCGATCCTCCCCCGGCCGCCCCAAATCCATGGACAAACGGTCGGCTGGACCGGCTCGTCAGATCCGCCCGCTGCGCTGGAACCGGGCTTCATCCCGGCGCAGCGTGAGCCAGGCGACGGCCTTCGCCACGCCCGGCAGCCGCAGGAGCGGCGCCGCCCAGGCCCACCGGGGCAGCCGGGCCGCCAGCTCTGGAAGGAGGGCCGGCCCCGACCAGACCTGGCGCGTGGCGAGGTCCATCCCGTGGAGTTCGCCGTGCAGCCGGCGCCCCGCCAGTTCAGGGGCCATGCGGACCAGCTCCGGGTGCTGGAAGGGGAAGAGCACGAGGTTTCCAGCCCGATCCCGGGCGCGCAGGCCTTCGGCCCGCTTCACGCAGAGGCTGCACTCGGCGTCGTAGGCCAATAGCAGGGGGCCGGGGCGCCCCACCGGCTATACCGCCGCGGGAACGGCCTGCAGGGCCTTCACCCAGGCGGGCAGTGTGCGGGCGCCCTTGGGCGGCTCGATGGCCTTCTGGTAGCGGCGCAACTCCCCGTCGTGGTTCACGATGAAATCGCTCTCCTCCACGAAGGAGGTGAGGGGCAGCCAGGCGGTGGCGCTGCGGCCCAGATCGCTTTGGAAGATCTCGAAGGCGAGGCTGAAGGGCGCGGCCATGAGGATCTGGTTCAGGAGGTTTTCCTCCTTCGCGCTGCTGAACTCCCCGTCGTGCAGCACGACGACGGACCTTACCTCGCCACTTCGCACCTTGCCCAGGAGCTCCTCCAGCTGGGCGAAGCGGAAGCCCCGTTCCGAGAAGCCCCGGCGGTTGAGCACGCCATCGGCGCTCGTCTGCAGCTTGGGCAGCACGACGGGGATGGTCTTATCGCCGCTGCCGTATCGGAGGCCCTCGGCGGCGGCCAGCTCGCCCAGGCGCTGGGCGGCGTCGCAGCCGAAGGTGCCCTGGCCGATGACGGCCACGGAGCCGCCGGCCGCCAGGAAGGCGTCGCGCACGGCCTCGAAGGAGGTGGCCGCGGCCTTCAGGCGGGGGTGGGCCTCCCGCTGCGGGGCGTTGTAGCGCTCATAGGCGGCCCGCTCCGCGTCGCTGATGAAGAAGGTATCCTTGCGGCCTTCCAGGGGGCGGGGGCGGAAGCGGAAGACCTGATTGCCTTCGTGATCGATGGTGATGGGGCTGCCCAGGGCGCTGTGGCGGCTGATGGAGGGCGTGTGCTTGAGGTACCACACCCGCTTCTTGAAACGGAAATCGCGGCTCGTGAGGGCGCCCACGGGGCAGAGGTCCACCACGTTGCCCGCGTAGGGGTTCTGGTCCAGGCTCTTGCCGCTGTAGGTGGTCACCTCCAGCTTGGCGCCGCGCTGGGCCACGGTGAGCTCGCTGCCCCCGCTGATCTCCTGCGTGAAGCGCACGCAGCGGGTGCAGTGGATGCAGCGGTTCTTGTCGATGACGATCTTGGCGCCGAGATCCTCGTAGCGGTAGCGCCGCTTCGTTTCGTGCATGCGGCTGTCGCCGCTGCCGTAGGCGTAGCTGTAATCCTGCAACTTGCACTCGCCGGCCTGATCGCAGATCGGGCAATCCAGGGGGTGGTTGATGAGCAGGAATTCCATCACGCCGGCCCGGGCATCCGCCACCTGGGGCGTGTTGGAGAAGATCTCCATCGCGAGGCCATCCGGGTTGTCCCGGGGGGCGGGGCCCACGGTGGTGGTGCAGCTGGTGGCGAGCTTGGGTTGGCCCTTGATCTCCACGAGGCACATGCGGCAGGTGGCCACGGGCGATAGCGCCGGATGGTAGCAGTAGTGGGGGATATCCACCCCCGCATCCCGGCAGGCGTCCAGGACCAGGGTGCCCACGGGCACCTCGCGCTCGATTCCATTGATGGCGATCTTGGGCATGGGATCCCCGACTCCAGACCCTTCAGGATGCGGCAGGGGGGGCACCCGGATCAACCAAGGGCTTTGCCTGGGAGGCCTCCGGAGCCGCAGCTTCGACGGACATCACAGGGCGCGAGGCCCCTAAGTCGCTGTAACGAAATAATCATTTCGTCAAAATGGCGAGAGCGACATAAGGGGCCGTAACGGACCAACCAGAAAAGCACTGGTTATTCCGTAACGGCCCCTAATCCGCGAGACTCGGCGGCGTGGTGTGACCCACGGGCCCCACCAGGCAGTTCCTGCAGAATTGAAGAAACTCCTTCAATTCCGGGTAATCCAGCTTCACGTCGGCGGGCACCACGTTGGGGATCCTCACCTTCCGGCGCAGCTCGCCCGTGGCCTCCAGGCTGAACTCGAACCAGGCCCGGCGCTCCTCCTCCGAACTCAGTTCCAAGGCGATGACCCTCCGCTCGAAGTAGAGGCCCGGCCTGAAATCGACCCCTTCGATGGCCTTCCATTCGGGGACGTGCCCCCGCTTCACGAAAGCCTCGCGAAGCTGCTCCAGGGTGTGCTGGACGGTGAACTCCACCTCGACCTGGACATCCATGGAGGCCTCCTGGCCGCGCTATCGGCTGGGATCCGGGGGAACCAAACATTGGGCTTCGGGCTTCGGGCTTCGGGGGGGATATCGGGGCGGGCGCCTAGCGCCCGCAACTGAACCTTTTAGTGCGGGGCGGAGCCCCGCCTCCGATTCCACCCGGAGCCCGGAGCCCGGAGCCCGGAGCCCGGAGCCCATTTACCCTTCCCACCCACAAACCCCTACGGGACAATGGAAAATTCTGGAGACGCCCATGCCGAACGCCCTCCTTTCGGTCCATGACAAGTCGGGACTGCTGGACCTCGCCAAGGAGCTCAAGGCTCTGGGCTGGGGCCTGCTCGCCACGGGAGGCACCCTGCGGGTGCTTCAGGAGGCTGGCCTCGACGTGCGGGAGGTGGCCGCCTACACGGGGGCCGCGGAGTGCTTCGACGGCCGAGTGAAGACCCTCCACCCCAAGATCCACGGGGGCCTGCTCTACCGGCGGGACCTCCCGGCCCACGTGAAGGACGCCAAGGCCCAGGGCATCGATCCCATCGACCTCGTCGTCATCAACCTCTACCCCTTCGAGGCCACCATCGCCAAGGAGGGCGTGACCCAGGAGGAGGCCATCGAGCAGATCGATATCGGCGGCCCCTCCATGATCCGCAGCGCCTCCAAGAACCACGCCTCCGTGACGGTCCTCACGAACCCCAGCCAGTACGAACCCTTCATCCAAAAGCTCAAGGCTGGCGCCTGGACCCTGGAGGATCGCCGGGCCTGCGCCCTGGCCGCCTTCCAACGCACCGCCGCCTACGACGCCGCCATCAGCGCCTGGATGGAGCGCCAGTTCGCCCCGGAGGACGCTGGCGAGGCCCTTCCCACCCGCCTCAGCCTCCTCCTCACGCAAGAGCAGAGCCTCCGCTACGGCGAAAATCCCCATCAGGCCGCGGGCTTTTACGTGCGCCCCGGCGGCTCCCCCGAGGGCATGGCCGCCTGCAAGCAGCACCAGGGCAAGGAACTGAGCTTCAACAACCTGCTGGACAGCGACGCCTGCGCCCGCCTCGTCTGGCAGTTCCAGGCCCCGGCCTGCGTCGTGGTGAAGCACAACAACCCCTGCGGCGTGGCCTACGGCGCCCACCCCCTGGAGGCCTTCCTCCGGGCCCAGAGCGGCGATCCCCTCAGCAGCTTCGGCGGCATCGTGGCCTTCAACCGCCCCATCGGCGTGGAGGTGGCTCGCGCCATGACGCAAAGCTTCTTCGAGGTGGTGCTCGCCCCCGGCTTCACGGGCGAGGCCCTGGAGGTCTTCGCCGCCAAGAAGCAGCTGCGCCTCCTGGAGACGCCCCACGGCTGGCCCACCTCCGCGGGCGGCCTCGACCTCCGCAGCATCGGCGGCGGCTACCTCGTGCAGGCCCCCGACGAGGCCTTCAAGCCCTTCGAGCTGTGGGAGGCCAAGGCCACGGGCCGCGGCCCCAAGCCCCTGGCCGAGGATCTGATCCTCGCGCAAAAGGTGGCCAAGGCCGTGAAGTCCAACAGCATCGTCATCGTGAAGGACGGCGCCACCGTGGGCATCGGCGCGGGTCAGATGAGCCGCGTGGACAGCGTCGACATCGCCTGCCGCAAGGCCGGCGACCGCGCCAAGGGCGCCGTGCTGGGCAGCGACGCCTTCTTCCCCTTCGCCGATGGCCTCGAACTGGCCGCCAAGGCCGGCGTCACCGCCTTCGTCCAGCCCGGCGGGTCCCTGCGCGACCATGAAGTCATCGCCGCCGCCAACAAGCTCGGCGTGTGGATGTTCTTCACGGGCATGCGGCACTTCCGGCACTAATTTTGAACCGCGAATGACGCGAATGGACGCGAATGAAGAGGTGATCCTGAAGGACGAGGCCTATGCCATCGTCGGGGCTGCCATGGAGGTCCATTCGCAGCTTGGCCGAGGGTTCCTTGAGGCCGTATATGGCGACGCCCTAGCGATCGAGCTGACCGCTCGTGGAATCCCCTTCCAACGGGAGGTGGACATCCCGATCAGATACAAAGGGCAAGTACTCCCAAAAAGATACCGGGCTGATTTCGTCGTGTTCGACCGAGTCATCCTAGAGATCAAGGCAATCAAGTCACTTGGTGATGTCGAACGAGCCCAAACCCTCAACTACCTAAAGGCCACGAGTCATCAACTCGCCCTGCTTTTGAATTTTGGCTCGGCTCAATTGGATTGGATGCGACTCGTCCTCACCAAATAACATTCGCGTTCATTCGCGTCATTCGCGGTTAACCCCATGAAAACCTCCGAACTCCGCAAGCGCTTCCTCGACTACTTCGAGCGCAACGGCCACCGCCGCGTGGCCTCCAGCTCCGTGGTGGGGCCCGCCGACGATCCCACGGTGATGTGGACGAACTCGGGGATGATCCAGTTCAAGGATGTCTTCCTGGGCAAGGAGAACCGCGACTACAGCCGGGCCACCACGTCACAGAAGTGCCTGCGGGCGGGGGGCAAGCACAACGATTTGGATCAGGTGGGATTCACGGCGCGGCACCACACCTTTTTCGAGATGCTCGGCAACTTCAGCTTCGGCGATTACTTCAAGGCCGACGCCATCCGCTTCGCCTGGGAACTCGTGACGGGGCCCGTCTCGGAAGGCAAGCTGGGCATCGATCCCTCCCGCCTTTGGGTGACCGTGTTCGAGGGCGCCGATGGCGTGCCCGCCGACGAGGAGGCCGAAGGGATGTGGAAGGCCGCCGGCGTGCCGGCAGCGCGCATCGTGCGCGGCAATAAGAAGGACAACTTCTGGCAGATGGGCGACACGGGGCCCTGCGGCCCCTGCTCCGAGATCTTCTATGACCGCGGGGCCCACTACGCCGGCGACGACTTCCCCAATGGCGAAGGCGATCGTGTCATGGAGATCTGGAACCTCGTCTTCATGCAGTACGAGCGGGATGCGAAGGGCACCCTCACGCCCCTGCCCAAGCCCAGCATCGATACGGGCATGGGCCTGGAGCGCACGGCCTCCATCCTGCAGGGCAAGGACAGCAACTACGAGATCGACCTCTTCGAGCCCATCTTCGCGGGCATCTGGAAGGTGGCCCGGGTGAAGGCCGAAGATCGCGCGGAACACACCAACCGCACGGCCTCGCAGGTCATCGCCGACCACGTCCGCGCCGCCACCTTCATGACCTACGATGGCGTCGTGCCCAGCAACGAGGGGCGGGGCTACGTGCTGCGCAAGATCGTGCGCCGGGCCCTGCGCTTCGGCAAGAAGCTGGGCATCGAGGGCCCCTTCTTCGCGGGCCTCGTGCCCACCGTCTTCGAGGCCATGGGTGATGCCTACCCCGAGCTTCAGCCCGAGCTGGCCCGCATCCAAAAGGTGCTGGCCCGGGAAGAGGGCCAGTTCAGCGTGACGCTCAACGCCGGT
Organism: uncultured Solibacteraceae bacterium; assembly: GCA_964457075.1. GTDB lineage: Bacteria > Acidobacteriota > Holophagae > Holophagales > Holophagaceae > JAFDVN01. The sequence continues at coordinate 6,237 of CAYWDR010000004.1, read as the reverse complement.
CTCAAGGTGCTGGAATCCCTGGACGTGGCCCAGGGTGTCTCCGGCCCCGATATCTTCAAGCTCTACGACACCTTCGGCTTCCCCGTGGATCTCGTGGAGGACTGGGCCAAGGAGCGGGATCTCGCCTGCGATCTGGTGGGCTTCCAAAGGGAATTGGCCCAGCAGAAGGCGCAAAGCCGCGCCTCCATGAAGGCCCACGACCAGCGCCTCCAGGGGGATTTCGCCGTGCTGGCCGAGCTGCCCGCCACCGAATTCCTCGGCTACCGCGTTCTAGCTGGCGAAGCCAAGGTGCTCGCCTGCTTCGACGCCGCCCATAAGCGCGTGGCCTCGCTCACCGGCGAGGGCTCCGTGTTGCTGGACCGCACCCCCTTCTACGCCATGGGCGGCGGCCAGGTGGGCGATACGGGCGCGCTGTCCTTCGAAGGCGGTGCCGCCACGGTGCTGGACACCACGGCCCCGGCGGCCAAGCGCCACCTGCACAAGGTGGTGGTCTCCGGCGCGCTGAAGGAGGGCATGGCCATTCACGCCGCCGTGGACGCCGAGCGCCGCGCCCGCACGCAGGCCCACCACACGGGCACCCACCTGCTGCACGCGGCCCTGCGCGAGGTGCTGGGCACCCACGTGAAGCAGGCGGGCAGCGTGGTGGATCCCGAGCGCCTGCGCTTCGACTTCACGCACTTCGCCCCCATCGAGCCCGAGCAGTTGGCGGAGATCGAGCGCCTCGTGAACGACGAGGTCCGCAAGGCCCAGGCCACCTGCACGGAGGAGCTGCCCATCGACGAGGCCCTGGCCAAGGGGGCCATGGCCCTCTTCGGCGAGAAGTACGGCGAGAAGGTGCGCGTGCTGGACGTGCCCGGCTTCTCCATCGAGCTCTGCGGTGGGACCCACGTCTCCAACACGGGCCAGATCGGCCTCATCAAGGTCACCTCCGAAACGGCCGTCGCCTCCGGGGTGCGCCGCCTCGAAGCCGTGGCGGGCGCGGCCGCCCTGGAGCACTTCCAGGCGGGCGAAGCCCTGCTCACGGGCCTCAGCCGCCAGGCGAACGTCGGCCGCGACAGGCTCCTGGAGCTGGTGCCTGCCAAGGACGCCCGCATCACGCAACTGGATCGCGAGCTCAAGGAGGCCAAGCTGAGGGCCGCTTCCGGCGGCGGCAGCGCGGAGCAGGTCCAGATGGTGAGCGGCCTCACCCTCGTCACCGCTTCCGTGGAGGGCCTCGAGGGCAACGCCCTGCGGGAGCTCATGGATCAGGTGCGCACCCGGCACGGAAACGCCGTCATCGCCCTCGCCTCCACGGTGGACGCCAAGGTGGCCCTCCTCGTGAGCGTGGCGCCGCAGCTCACGGCGCGAGCCGACGCGGGCGCCCTGCTCAAGGCCATGGCGGGCCCCGTGGAGGGGCGCGGCGGCGGGAAGAAGGATCTGGCCCAGGGCGGTGGCACCAAGCCCGAGGGGCTGCCCGCCTCCTTCGAGGCGCTCCGGGCCGCGCTGGCCTAACGCCATGCATCTGCCCTGGTGGGTCCCCGCCCTTTGGGCCGGGGGCCTGCTGTGGCTTCGGCCCACGGCCGTGATCCCAGCCCTCTTGGGCTATCACGGGCTCTGCCTCGCGGGGGCTTGGCTGGCTCACCCTCCCCTCGCCTGGGGACGGATCCCCCGATGGGGCTGGGGCCTGGCCGCCGCCTTGGCCCTCGGGGCGGGGTTCCTCCTGTTGACCCCCCCACTGGGCCTGCTGCCGGTCGCCCACCTCGACCGTATCCGCCACCAGTGGCCCGGAGGTTTGGGGGGCCATGGGGTGTACGTGGTGCTCGTGAACGTGCCCCTTGAGGAGGCCTACTGGCGGGCGGCGGTGGAGGCCCGTCACCCGGATTGGTCCCCCCTTCGCCACGGACTGGCCTTCGGGCTTCACCATGCCCTGCCCGCGGGAATCGTCCTGGGCTGGGGCTGGGCCCTGCCCGCCCTCCTCGCCACCACGGCCGCCGGAGCCTTCTGGACCTGGCGCGTCCGACGGGAGGGAGGCCTGGGCACGCCGCTCCTCACGCACGCCTTGGCGGATCTGGGACTGTTCTCCCTCGCCGCGTCACAAATGCCCTGAACTACATCCCACGTCCCCCAACGCCGAAGACGGGGGGACATGCTTCCGCTCCGGCGCCTGCTCCTCCGCGATCTGCTGGTCCTCGTCGGGGCCGCGGCGGCGCTCATCACCTTCAGCCTCTGGTGGGGGCAGCGGGCCAGCCTGCGGGAGCAGGCCGAGGCGCGCAGCTCCCTCCTCGTCGATCACCTCCGCTCCGATCTCAACGCCTCCATGGCCCAAGTGGAGGGCCTCGGATCCACCCTCCACTCCCTCTGGTCCGAAGGGACTTTGAATCTCCCCCCCACGGAAAGGGAGGAATCCCAAATCCATGCCCTGGCCCGCGAGCACCCCCTCGTGGCGGCGGCCTTCTTCGTGAACGAGCAGGGAGAGGGCCTCTTCCTCTCCCAGTCCAATCTGGACGACGCCCTTCCCCAGCGGTCGCTGAACAGCTTCCAGCTCCGCCGGGGCGCGGGCACCTCCTGGATGACGGCGCTGCGGCGGAACGGGCGCGCCCTCGGCCCCCGGGAGCGGCCGCCCCGGCAGGTCTACTTGGATGCCACGACGCGCCCCTGGTTCGTGGCGGCCCGCCAGAGCCCGGCCCCCCTCTGGGTGGAGCCCTATCCCTTCTACGGCACGAACCTCGCGGGAATCACGTACGTGCTGCCCCTGCGGGGGCCCGGCGGCGCCTTCAAGGGCGTGGTGGGATTGGATTTGATGCTGGAGGATCTGACCCGCCGGTTCTGGAGGGCCCATCCCACGCCCGGCAGCCTCGTGGCCCTGATGGATGGCCGGGGGCGTACGATCCTCCCCCCGCGCACGTTTGAATTGCAGGATCCCCTGCGCCGGGCCCAGGCCTTCCTCCAGCCCCTGGACCCCGCCACCTACCCCTCCCTCTCCAGCCTTTGGAACCAGCGCCTCGATACCTCCTGGCAGGGGGTGGGGCTCGGAAGCCGGCTGGGCATCCGGCGGGCGCTGCGGGAAGGGGGCGCTCCAACCTGGACCCTCCTCATGGCCATTCCCGAGAAGGAGCTCCTGGGAGGCGCCCAGCGGCGCATCCTGTATGCCCTAGGTGCCTGCGTCCTCATCCTCCTGCTCGTGGTGTGGCGGTCCCTTCAATTGGCCCGCCGCTTCGGCAACCCCCTGAGGGACCTCTCCCGGGCCGCCGAACGGCTGGGGGAGGGGCAGGTGCCCGCCATTCCCGATTCGCCCATCGCGGAGATCCGCACCCTGGGCGAGGCCCTGCGCCATGCGGGGGAGGCCCAGCAGGATCGCGCCCGCCTCCAGCAGCAGCTGCAGCACAGCCAGCGGCTGGAGACCCTCGGCACCCTCGCGGGGGGCATCGCCCACGACGTGAACAACCAGCTGGGCGCCATCCTGGGCCAGCTCTTCCTCGCCCGGGAGGCGATGGCGGCGCAAAGCGCCGGGGCCCAGCGGCTCCTCCGCGCGGAGGAAGCCGTGGAACGCTGCGCCCAGACGACCAAGGCCCTCCTCGCCTTCAGCCACAACGCCCAGGCGGATCTGCGGCCCTTGGACTTCAACCGCGTCATCCAACGCACCGCCGGGCTCCTGGATCGGATCCTCGGCGGCCTCGTGCGGGTGGAGCTGGTGCTGGATCCCGATCTGCCCCAGATCCTCGGCGAACCCCTCCAGCTGGAGCAGGTGCTCATGAACATCGCCGTGAACGCCCGGGACGCCATGCCCGAGGGGGGCCGCCTCGTCTTCCGCACGCGCGCCTCGGCGGGGGACCACGTGGCCCTCGAGATCACCGACACGGGCAAGGGCATCCCCCCCGACGTGCTGCCCCACATCTTCGAGCCCTTCTTCACCACGAAGCCCGTGGGCAAGGGCACGGGCCTGGGCCTCGCCATGGCCTTCGGCATCCTGCGCGCCCACGGGGGGAGCCTGGATGTGGAGAGCGCGGTGGGCCGGGGCACCACCTTCACCCTGCGGCTGCCCGCGTCGGGAGCGGCGCACCAGGAAATCAGCGGCCCCCAGGCCCAGGTGGCGCCTGAATCGGGCCCCATGGCGGGCCTGCGCATCCTCGTGGCGGAGGACGAGGTGGATCTGCGGGAGACCCTCGCCGACGCGCTCACCATCGCCCGGGCGCAGGTGGAGACGGCTCCCGACGGGGACCAGGCCTGGCAGCTGTTCCGCGCCTCCAGCTACGATCTGATCCTCAGCGACCAGCGCATGCCCCAATGCACGGGGATGGAGCTGCTCCGCCGCGTCCGGGGCACGGGATCGGAGATCCCCTTCATCCTCGCCAGCGGGCAGGATCTCGAGCCCTTCCGGCCCGAGCTGGAATGGGACAAGGCCACCCGCCTCCTGCCCAAGCCCTTCTCCGTGGCGCGGCTCATGGAGTTGGTGCGGGAGTTCGGGCTCTGCGGGCCGCGGGGCTAGACGAAGGTTTCCAGCGTCTCCCAAACATCCCGCTGCACGAGGCATCCTCCCCCGGGGAAGTGGTCAAGGAAGTCCTTCCGGAAGGCGGGCGCATGCTCCGATAGGTAGCGATCCAGATCCTCCCGGCGGTCGGCCCGATAGGCCGTTCGAAAGCGCGTGGGAGAGGCCCGCTCGAAGGCGATGGAGGAAAAGCAGCCCGTGGCCTGGATCTCGGGGAGATGCTTGCCCCTCATGTACCCGGAAAAGGCCTCGGCCGTCTCGGCGGGCACGTCCACCCGGACTTCATAGATCAGCATGGGCGGCCCCTACTTCCGGAAGGTGAAGAAGATGGCCCCCACCAGGCAGCAGGCGGCCCAAAGGTGGTTGGTGGTGAGCCGCTCCCGCATGTACCCCGCGGCGAAGACGCCAAATACGAGGAGGGTGATCACCTCTTGCATCACCTTCAGCTGCGGCAGCGTGAAACGCCCATAGCCGTGGCGGTTGGCGGGCACCGCCAGGCAGTATTCGAAAAAGGCGATGCCCCAGCTGGAGAGGATGGCGATCCACAGCGGCGCGGCCTGCTCGGCCTTCAAGTGGCGGTACCACGCGAAGGTCATGAACACGTTGGAGGCGATGAGCAGGAGGACGGTGCGCATGGGCCCTTAGGCTACCGCCTCAGCCGAGGATCTCCTGGATCTTCACCACCAATTCCTTGGGGCTGTAGGGCTTTTGAATGAAGCCCCGGAGGCCCGGCTCCTGGAAGCGGCTCAGGGCGTCCTGCTCCGTGTAGCCCGAGGAGAGGATCACGGGCATCCCGGGGCGCAGCTCCCGGATGCGCCGGAAGGCCCCCTCGCCCCCGAGGCGGGGCATGGTCATATCGAGCAGGACGAGGGTGATCTCCGTGCCGCGGGCCTCCACTTCCCGTACGGCGTCGAGCCCGTCGGCCGCCTCCAGCACCTCGTAGCCCCTGGCCTCCAGGGCCTGCCGGGCGACGCTGCGCACGATCTCCTCGTCATCCACCACCAGCACCCGGCCCAGGCCGCGAGTGCCCAAGGCAGGCGCCACCGGCCGGATCGCCTGGGGCGCCAGGGAGAGGGCCGGAAGGTAGATCCGGAAGAGGGTTCCCGTCCCGGGCGCGGTGCGGACGAAAAGGGCGCCCCGGTGGCCCCGGACGATGCCCACGAGGGCCGCGAGGCCGAGGCCCCGCCCCGTGAACTTGGTGGTGAAGAAGGGCTCGAAGATCCGCGAGAGGGTCACGTCGTCCATTCCGCAGCCCGAATCCTCCACTTCAAGGAAGGCGTAGGCCCCGGGCATCGTGTCGTGGCCCAGCACCAGCTCCACCAGATCCCCCTGCTCCAGATGCGTGGTGCCCGTGCGGATTCGGATGAGCCCGCCCTCCTCCCCGATGGCCTCGGCGGCGTTCAGGACGAGGTTCATGATCACCTGATGGATCTGCGATTCGTCGGCCGCCACGTGCGGCAGCTGGGATTCGAGCTGCAGGCGCAGCTCCACGCCCTTGGGGATGCTCACTTCCAAAAGCTTCAGCAGCTCCTCCACCTGGACGCCCAGATCCAGGGGGCGGATGAGGAACTGGCCCCGGCCCGAGTAGGCGAGCATCTGCCGCGTGAGGTCCGCGGCCCGCTGACCGGCCTTGTGCACGGCCTCCAGATTGCGGGAGACGGGGCTGTCCGGCCCCACCTTTTCCAGGGCCAGCCCCACGTGCCCGAGCACGCCCATGAGGAGGTTGTTGAAGTCGTGGGCGATGCCGCCGGCCAGCACGCCCAGGGATTCCA
>CAYWDR010000003.1:22506-54194 GCA_964457075.1 uncultured Solibacteraceae bacterium | reverse complement strand
CCCGAAGGAAGGTCCAGCTTCGCTGGACCTTGGGCCGCAGGCCCGGAAGGCCTTGGCGAACGCCCAGGGGAACGCTTCGTGGCCTTCGTGCAAGGCGCGTAGCGCCCTTCGTGCCTTCGTGGTGAAATTTTTGGTCCGGCTGGTTGGGAAGCCTCGTACAGGCTTACGACTCCCCGCCCGCCCGCAGCGCCGCCGCCCCGCACCCCACGAGCACGCCCGGGAGGAAGCCCAGAGCCATGGCCGTGGCGGCCGTGAGGAGGAGGAGGGCGGGTCGATCGGCCTTCCGCCCGCTTTCGGCGAGGGCCAGGCCGGAGAAGAGGAGCATCACGCCCAGAAGGGCCGCCGGAAAGGCCTGGGCGAGGCCCATGAGGGAGGCGCCGAAGGCCACGGCGAGGATCACCTTGGCGCCCCCCAGCAGGAGGATGGCCCCGTGGGTGCGGGCGCCGAAGCGGGCTTGGCCCGCCAACCCTCCGGCGCCGTGGCACATGGGCATGCCGCCGAACCAGCCCGTGGCCAGGTTCATGAGGCCCACGGAGATGGCCACCTTCCGCTCCGAGGGCGCCTGTTCCGGGAAGAGGTCCCGGGAGAGGGCGCAGACGGCCACCACGGAGTTCAGCATCGTCACGGGAAGTTGAGGCACGGCGGCCTTCCAGAAGGCCACGCCCCAATCCCCCGTCGCGATGGGAATGAAGTGCGGGAGGTGCAGGCCCAGGTGGAGGTCGGACCAGACCTGGGGGCTGCGAAGGGCCGTGACGGCGAGCCCTGCGCCGAAGAGGAGGAGGGCCACGGGGGTGCGTTCCCTGCGCAGCATCCACCACCCAAAGACGAGGGCCGGCAGGCCCAGCCACCAGCGATCGAGCCCCGCGTTCCAGCCCAGTTCCAAGCCCTTGATGGCGAGCTGCAGGCCCAGGGCCAGCTGCAGGCCCCGCACCACGTCGCCGGGCACGAGCTTGGCGATTCGGCCCACGAACCCCGTGAGCCCCGCCACCAGGACGAGGGCGCTCACGGCCATGCCCGCCGCCAGGATCTGGGGCACGGTGAGCCCTTGCGTGAGGGCCACGGCGGCGATGGCCTTCATGGGCTGCACGGCCATGGGGATGCGGAAGGTGAGGCCCGTGAGGAGGTTTAGCAGGCCCGCGAAGAAGAGGGCCACGCCGAAGTCGAGGCCGTTCTGCCGGGACATGCCCAGGAGCAGGGGCAGGAAGGTGCCCAGATCCCCCAGGGAGCCCGCCACCTCCGCCGTATCGAAACGGGCAGTCCGGAGGTGGTCACGGAGGCGGGTGAGCATCCGGAAAGCCTAGCGTGGCAAGGGCGTGATCCGGCTCAGAGCTTCGTTCTACCGGCGCGAGTAGACGGGCGCCTCGATTTCCCCCTTCTCCACCTTGGCGATGAGGCCCTCCAGCCGCTTGCGGTAGCCCGCGTCCTTCTCCTTTTCCAGGATGCCCTTGAGGATGGCCACGTGGGCGACTTTCAAGGCCTCCGCGGCGGGCACGGGCACGTCGGGCTTCACGCCGACGTGCTCCCAGTTGGTCTTGGTGATGGGGTTGATGGCGCGCCCCGTGGGGATGAAGGCGAGGAAGCCGTGGGCCAGGGCCACGGGCCCACCGGGGTTGGCGCCGCCGCCCGTCGTTTCGCCCACGAGGGTGGCGCGCTTTTGCGTTTGGAAGTCGTAGGCGCACTCCTCGCCGCCGGAGAAGGTGCGGGCGGAGGTGAGCACGTAGACGGGGCCCGCATAGCGGGTGGGGAGGGTGGGATTCGTCCAGTACTGGCGCGTGGTGTCCCGGGGCCGGTTGTAGATGGAGTTGATGAGCCGGGAGTCGCCCTCGCCGAAAAAGTGACTCACGAGGTAGGCCACGCTTTCGGGGTCGCCGCCACCGTTCTGACGGAGGTCGAGGATGAGGGCCTCCGTGCCCGATAGGAGTTGCAGGGCGGCGGAAAAGGCGGGGCCCACGAATTCCGTGGGGCCGAAGCCGCGCACGTCGAGATAGCCCACGTTGCCCGGAAGCTGCTCCACCTTGGCGATGCCGAAGGCCCGCCGTGTGGCCTCCTGGCGGGCCTCGGCCACCTCCTCCTTCGTCGGGGGCTGGTCGTCGTCCACTTGGGGCTTGAACTCAGGGTTGAAGCGCACGCGGAAGTGCCCGTCGTTTCCCAGCTCCTTCAAATCCTTGCCCAGAGCCTCGGCGAAGGCCGGGACCGTGGTGGCCGAATCGTAGGCCCCCTTGGCGGCCTTGGTCAGGAGGGCGGGCCCCACCTTGTCCGCCACCTCGGCGAAGACGTAGCGGGCCTTCAGCGCCTTGGCGAGGGCCTCCACCACGGCCTTGCGTTGGGCCGCCGTCACGGGGGCGGTCGCCTCAGGTCCCGAAGCCGCCGGGCGCGTTTGTGAGGCCAGGGGTGCGGCGAGTAGAAGGACGAGGGCGGGAAGCCGATGGGGAAAATGGTTCATGGAGAACTCCTGGGGTGTTCCAAGGATCCGGGATAACCCCGCCGGAGTTGAGGCGGCAGGATGCCGGAAGCCCGGCGAAGTGCCAGAATCACCCGATGGCCAAACCCGAACTGGACGACCTCGATCGCCGCCTCCTGGCCGAGTTGGCCGCGGACGCCCGCCTCACCCAGGTGGCCCTCGCCGCCCGCGTGGGCCTTTCCCGCTCTGCCGTACAGGAACGGCTGAAGCGCCTGGAGCGGGATGGCGTCATCCTCGGCTACACCCTGCGTCTGGGCCAGGCGCGGCCCGCCGGCGTGCGCGCCTACCTGCTCGTGAAGGGCACGGGCCCCAGCCACGAGCGCGCCGTGCGCGCCCTGGAGGCCTTCCCCGAGGTGCGCGTGGCCGATAGCGTCAGCGGCGACATCGATCTCGTGCTGCAGCTGGAGGCCGAGCGTCTGGAGGATCTCAATCGCGTGCGGGACGAGGTGGCCCGCCTTCCCGGCGTGGCCTCCACCCAAACCCTGCTCGTGATGGCGCCCCGCTTCAGCCGTTGATCCCCGCGGGCCTGGGCGCTACCGCAGCCCCGACGCCTCGTAAAGCACCGTGCGCTGGCGGCGGTAGATGAGGGCCAGGGTGCGGCCGTCGGGCGTGGCCAGGGCGGAATGGCTGAGCACGTCGCCGGGATGGCCCGGCGGATCCAAGCGCCGCCAGAGGCTGCGCCGCCCCGTGTCCAATTCCACCTTCCAGGCCTGCGCGGGGAAGGGGCCGGGGCGATACACGTAGAGGGCGCGCCCCCCGGCGTCCCAGTGGAGCACCCGCTCCCCCGCCTCCATGCCCCGGAGGGGCCGCGCGGTGGCCTCCCCACTGGATAGATCCAGCAGCAAGGGAGCCTCCCCGCGATCCCGCACGAGCAGCCGCCGCCCCTCGGGGCTGAGGAAGCGCTCTCCCAGGAGGGGCGTCTGGTGTTCGGCCGTGAGGGGCCGGAGGGTCCCGCCCTCCACGTCCTGGATATAGACCCGGGGCCCCTTCTCCGCCTCGTTGGCGGAAAAGACGAGCCGCTGGCCGTCCGGCATGAAGGCCAGGTTGCCGCGGAAGGCCGCGATGCCGAGGGCGGGGAGGTGGCGGGGTTCCCCGGGGCCCGTGGGGAGGAGGACGAGGTGGGGGGCCGGCCGGTGCTGGATGGCGGCCACCCAGGCGCCATCCGGCCCCAGGGCCGCCGGGGAACCCTGGCCCACGTGCATGGCCGGCGATCCGTCCGTGCCCCGGAGGTAGATATCGTAGTCGGGGCCGGAGCTATCCCCCTCCTCGTCGAAGAGGATCCTCCGCCCATCCGCCGAGAGGCCCCGCAGCAGGGACCAGGTGCGCCAGGAGAGGTCCCGCACCCCATCCTCCCCCATCCACAGGATCCCCGTCCGCGCCTCCTCCAGCCCCAGGAGGACGCGCCCCCCGGGGCCGATGTCGTAGAGGTGGAGGCTCCCGGGCATGCGCAGCACGAGGCGGCGGCGGGCCGAAGGGGAAACCGCGTAGAGGGTCCGGTTGGATCCGGCCTCGGCCCCCGTGAACCACACCTCCTCCCCCCGCCAGGCCAGGCCCTCGGCGCTGGAATAGCCCCCGCTCAGATCGCGGATCCGGCCCGAATCGAGGTCCACCACCTTCACGAGGCCCCGGCTGTAGCCGGGGATGGGGTGCTCGATGAACGCGATGGCGCCCCCTCGGGGGGAGAAGCGTGGATGGCTGATCCAGCCCGGCGTCCGCGCCCGGATCTCCCCCATGGGGAATTCCAGCCGGCCCTCCCCGCCGATGGTGCGGACGATGGCCAGGCGCCCATCGGGCGACCAGTCCGCCCACTCCACGCCCTCCGCCACCTCCTTGGGGGCGCTGCCCCCCAGCGAGGCCCGGGCCAGGGCGCCCCGGTAGACCCATCCGAAGGGCCCCTCCACCCGCAGCTGCAGGGCCATCTCGCCGGCGGGGGAGAGCGCCTGAAGGTGGGCGCCGGGAAGATCCATGGGGCGATCCTCCAGGCTCTCCATGCGGGAGCTGTAGAGGCGCGGGGGATCCTCCCCCCAGGTGGCGCTGTAGAGGAAGCCCCCGCCATCCGGCATGAACCGGGCGCAGCGGATGAAGCCCTGCCGGAAGGTCACCCGGCGAAAGGCGGGCGGCTCGGGGCCGCGCCCGCCCAGCCACCAGGCCCCGAGCGCCAGCCCCGCCCCCACCAGGATCCCGCCGGCCAGCCCCCAGGGCACCTTCCGGGCCGCCCTCCCCCGGGGCGCCTCGCGCCCCGCCTCGCTCGCGAAGGCGAGGTTTTCCAAGTCGAAGGCCAGATCGCGCATGGATTGGAAGCGGAGCTCGGGCCGCTTTTCCAGGCAATGCAGGACGATGCGCTCCAGGGAGACGGGGACAGGGCCCTTGGGGGGGCGCAGCTCCGGCGGATCCTCCTCGATGATGGCGGCCAGAGTCTGGGGCGCGGATTCCTTTTCGAAGGGACGGTGGCCGCCGAGCATCTCGAAGAGGACGACGCCGAAGGCGAAGACCTCCGATCGCCCATCCATGGGCTCCCCCTTGGCCTGCTCGGGGCTCACGTACCCCACCGTGCCGAAGAAGGTGCCGCCCTCCGGGTTGGGAAGCCCGCCCCGGGGCAGGGTCTCCTGGAAGCGGAAGCCCACGGGCATTCGCGTGGCGAGGCCGAAATCCAGGATCTTGAGGCGGCCCTCCGTCGTGATGAAGAGGTTCTCCGGCTTGAGATCCCGGTGGAGGATCCCCTTATCGTGGGCCGCCGCCAGCCCCTGGGCCATCTGCAGCGCCAGCTCCACCGCCCTTCGCGGCGGAAGGGCGCCGCCCTTGAGCCGCTGGCGCAGGGTCTCCCCCTCCAGCAGCTCCATGGCCGCGTAGGCGAGGGCGCCATCTCTCCCGAAATCGAAGATGCCGAGGATGTTGGGATGGGAGAGGGCGGCCACCGCCTTCGCCTCCCGCTCGAAGCGCTCCAGGGGCACCGGGTCCCCGCCGGGGTGGGGGGGCAGCACCTTGAGGGCCACCTGGCGCTCCAGCTTGGGATCCTCCGCCCGGTACACCTCGCCCATCCCGCCCGCCCCCAATAGGGAGACGATGCGGTAGGGCCCCAGGGTCCGGCCCGGCGGCAGTGCCATGGGGGGCGCATCGGCCGGAGTCCGCCCGTCTTGAATCGGACCCCCACCGCTCCGTCTGCGCGTTTATCTGCGCGTTTAGCGGGGGATCGAGGCGAGGGCCTCCGGGTGCGATTCCCCGGGCTCCCCCATGGGGTGCTCCCGCCATGGGAGCAGGGTCCACGGGAGGCCGAAGGCCGCGACTTCCTGGAGATAGGCCCGCTCCGAGCGGGCGCGGGCCCGGAGCACGGGGTCCGTGAGGGCGAGGGGGTGGAGGGATTGATTGAGCACCCACGCGAAGGGCTGGATACCGGCCCTCCCCAAATCCTCGGCCAGTCCCTTGGCCTCATGAACGGGCGTGGCCTCGGGGAGGGCCACGAGCAGCACCTTGGTGAAGGCGGGGTCGCGCAGGCGGGGCAGCAGGGCGCGGACCTCCTCGGGCATCTCATGGGAGGTCCGGGAGACCTCCCGGTGATAGGCCTCGGCCGCGTCCAGGAGGAGCAGCGTATGGCCCGTGGGGGCCGTATCGATGACGACGAAGCCGTCCACGCCCCGCGCCACCTCCTTGGCGAAGGCCCGGAAGACGGCGATCTCCGTCGTGCAGGGAGAACGCAGATCCTCTTCGAGGAGGGCCCGGCCCGCGGGATCCAATCCCTTTCCGGCCCGCGCCAGCACCTCCCGGGTGTAGTCCGCCGTCTCGGCCTCGGGGTCGATGCGGCTCAACGTGAGGGCGCCCTCCGGCGACCCCGAAAGCTCCGGACCTCCCGCGGGGTCCGTCGTCGTGAGGTGGACCCTCCGGCCCGCCGCGGCCAGATCCCGGGCGAGGCGCCAGGCGACGGAGGTCTTGCCGACGCCGCCCTTGCCCATGGTGAGCAGGACGCCCCCCGGCGATCCCAGCAGGGTCAGCAGGAGGCGCTCCCAGGGCGTAGGGGCCGGGTCCGGCTCCGGAAGGTCCGCCTGCGCCGGTTCCTCCGGCGGCGCCATTTCTCCGAACAGGCCCCGCAGGCGGTCGATCCCCAGCAGGTTCACCGGCTTCAGGGACACCTCCGTCCGCGGGAGCGCCGCGAGGGCTGACGGGAGCGCCCCGAGGGCCCCCCGGCCCCGCGCCTCCAGGGCGAGGGCGATCTCATCCCGGCGATCGGCGGCCCGATAGACGCCGTTGATCACCAGATGGTGGTGGCTCAGGCCGAGCTGGCTCAGCTCGGCCTGGGTCCGCTCGGCCTCTAGAAGGGAGGCGCGCTCGGGCCGGGCCACGAGGATCACGAGCGTCCGGGCGGGATCGGCGAGGGCGGCCCGGGCCTCCGCGTAGAGCCGCTGCTGATGCTTCAACCCGGAGAGGGGCCCCAAGCAGCTCGTGCCCCCCTGATTATCCGCCAGGAAATCGCCCCAGGCCGCCGGGAGTTCCAGCAGGCGCAGCGTATGGCCCGTGGGCGCCGTATCGAACACGAGGTGATCGAAGGCCGACTCCCCCGAGGATGTGCCCAGCAGTTTGGAGAACTCGTCGAAGGCCGCGATCTCGGTCGTGCAGGCGCCCGATAGCTGTTCTTCGATGCTCGCCACGGCCGCCGGGGGGAGGAGCTCCCGGTAGGGCCCCACCACGCGCTCCCGATAGGCCTGGGCCGCCGCTTCGGGATCGATGTTCAGGGCCCATAGGCCGGGGAGGCCGGGAATGGGCGTGGGCTCGCCGCCGAGGCGGGCGCCCAGCACCTCATCCAAATTGGAGGCCGGATCGGTGCTGACGAGGAGGACCCTCTTCCCCTCGTCCGCGAGCCGGATGGCCGTGGCGCAGGCGGTGGAGGTCTTCCCCACGCCGCCCTTGCCCGTGAACAGGAGATTGCGAGTCTGGGCCGGGATGCTCATGGGAATCCTTTCAGCAGCAGCCCGAGCCGGGAGCGCAGCCCGAGGCCTCCTGGATGCCCAGATATTTGCGCGCCTGGCGGAGCATGGTCTGGCCGGAGCCATCCTGCACCGTCAACGCGATATCCACGGCCCGGATCATGTCCTCCTTGGACACGCCCAACTTCCGGGCCTGGTCGAAGTGGAAGCGGAAGGCCTGATCGCTGTTCGTGGCCATGGCCACCGCCAGGGCCACGAGTTCCCGCACGGCCGGGGTGAGAAGGGCTTCGCCCGCCTTCGCGCCATCGAGGCCCGTCAAGGCCAAGAGCGTGGGCCGGTCGGGATAGGCCCCCTCGCTGACCACCTTTCCATCCAGCACCAGGAGGGGGAGGCAGTCGGGCCCCATGGATTGAAGGCGCTCCCTCACGAGGGGTTCCGCCGCGAAGGCGCCCGGCTCCTGGGCCAGGTTGTACCGAGTCACCGTGACGCCGAGGCGGCCCAGGTATTCGAGGTCGCTGGCGAAGGCGGGCAGGGCGGGATCCACCTGGGGCCCGCAGACGCCGGTGGAACAGCACATGGCGGGGTCGAAGACGTGCAGGGTGGCCATGGGGGCTCCAGGGATCAAAGGTCGGAAACGAGCACGCGAAGGGCGCGAAGGGTCTGGGGATGGATGCAGTAGCACATGCGGGATCCCTCGGGCGTCGCCTGCACGAGGCCCGAATCCTTCAGCACCTTGAGGTGCTGGGAGACGGTGGAAGGGGCGAGGTGGAACACGTCCGCCAGATCCCCGTGGAGGCAGACCTGCTTCTGCGCCAAGATACGAAGAATCCTCACCCGGATCGGATGGGCCAGACCCTTGGCGAGCGCCGCCAGCAATTCATCCGGATCCTCCATGCGCAGGAGGGATTCCTGGAATTCGGGATCACACCCGCACTCCCTGAAGTCCGCGTTGACCATCTCGCCTCCTTAATCGTCGATCAACGAATGATCGACGATTGAGGAGGGTCGAACAAGATCGACGGGGTGGATTCCAGCAAACTGTGATGATCCTCAAATCATCGACAGGCCCTTACTTGGCTCCGGGAATCCCGTCGGTCACCGCGGAGGTCAACTCCTTGGAGGCCTTCTTGAATTCCTGGATGCCCTGGCCCAGGGACTTACCCAGCTGGGGCAGCTTGGAAGGCCCGAAGAAGAGCAGGAGGGCCGCGCCGATGAGGAGGATTTCGGTCATGCCGAGGTTACCCATGGCGAGCTCCTAGTAGGCGACTTGGAAGGAGATGACGAGGCTGTCGCCGCCCTGCTCTCCCGTCTGCCCCGCGCGGGGGGAGAGGAAGTTCTTGCTGCGGTTGATGTAGTTCAGCTTGATATTGGCGGCCTTGTACTTCGCCGGATTGAAGGCGTAGGCGTAGCCGGCCGTGATCTCCGTGAACTTGGGCGTGAAATCCGCCGTGGCCGTCTTGTAGGGGCTCGTGGCCGTGTACCAATCGTCGCCAGCGTTCCAGTTCATCAGATCGTAGCGGGCGCCAAAGGTGTGCTTGCCGGTGGTGTAGCTGCCGGAGAGCACGGTGGACATGAATTTCTGATCCAGGTGCTGGCGCTTGGCGGTGCCGGCCGCCGTGCCCAGGGAGGGGAAGAGGCGCCCCACGAGGCCCGTGATGTATTCGGCTTCGAGCCTCCACCCGCCGCCGCGGTAGGCGTAGAAGGCGCCCAGATCGCTCGTCTTGTCCTTGTTCGCCTTGACCTCGGCCGCGGAGGGGCCGCTGGCGCCGAAGCTTAGGGACACCGCGGAGGAATCCTTCACGTCCGTGCTGCCCTGCAGGGTGTAGAGGCCGAAGTTGTGCGCGCTGCCACCCCAGAATTCCAGGCGCAGCACGAGATCCTTCGCGGCGTTCAGATCGTTGGACTTGCCCGCGGCGAATTGGGTGTTGCCGTTGAAGAAGCCCGCGGAGAGCTTGCTCCGGAAGCCCTTGGGATCCCCGAAGCCGTAGGAGCCGATGATGCCGCGGTCGCGCTTATCGCCGAAGCGGACGCCCATCATGGAGCGCTCGGCGAACATCAGATCCGCGCTGGAGGTCATCCCTTCGAGGGTCTGGTAGCCCTTGAACTGGCCGACC
Organism: uncultured Solibacteraceae bacterium; assembly: GCA_964457075.1. Taxonomy (GTDB): domain Bacteria; phylum Acidobacteriota; class Holophagae; order Holophagales; family Holophagaceae; genus JAFDVN01. The sequence continues at coordinate 44,703 of CAYWDR010000003.1, read as the reverse complement.
CTCACTTCCAGGCCGCCCACCGGTTTGTAGATGAGGGCCAGATCCTGGAGGATCGAGGGGTTGGAGGCGGAGGTGGAGATGCTGGGATCGATCATGAGCTCCCATGAGACGTTGGGCACGATATCGCCGGAGAGCTTGATCTCGGCGCGGCGCAGGGCGATGGTGTTCTCCTTGAAGTTCCCACTGACGTTGGAATAGGGGCTTCCCGTGGCATTCAGCCGCAGGTTGTTATCCAGCATTTGGGTGGTCCAGGCCTGGAGGAGGCCGCTGAACTTGATCGTGGGCGTGAAGGTCTTCTCCTGGGCCGCGAGGGAGCCGGCGGCGAGGCAGACGAGGGAGAGGCGCGTGAGGGCGCGATTCATGGGATGACTCCTGGTGAGGGGGGTTAACGGACCGGAACGAGCCGGACCTTGGTGTCGTAGAAGGAGACGCTGCCGCCGACCTTGTCGATCATGCAGGTGTTCTTGAGGTGGGGATCCACCCACATGGCCGCGTTGGCGTGGATACCGCCCTGGCGCTGGGGATCGGGCTTGATGGTCTGGCCGTCGATGACGAGATCCATGGCGCCCGTCGCCCAGTGGCCGTGGCCCAGGGTGAAGGTGATGACGCCGGGGCGGATGGTCTCGGTGATCTCGACCTTGCCGACCATCGCCTTCGTGCGGCCGTTGCCCAGATTCCAGGTGCCTTCGGGGTTGGTGGCGGAGACCACCTTCACCTTCTGGCCCTTCTTGAAGCCTAGGCGCTTGGCGTCGCTCGTGTGGACGAGGATCGCGTTTTCCGGATAGAGGGCCGTGAGGTAGGCGTTCGAGATGGTGCGGGACTTGGTCATCCGCACGTCGCGCTGGGTGATCAGGTGCAGATCGTGGCCCTTGGCGAGGGCGTCCGGCGGGTTACCCAGCGTATCGGCGATGGGCACGTAGGTGGCCAGCCCGAGGAAGTGCTTGCCCGTGAATGCGTCCTTCACCTTGTAGGTCTTCTCTTCGTAGAGGTTGACGCCCTTGCCGTACTTGTTGGCGACATGGTCGCCCTTGTAGCTGTTCTCCTGGGTGTCGAAGCGGCCGCCCCGGGTGAGGACGAAGACGGCCTTCTTCCAGGACTCGCCGCAAATCGAAGCCCAGCGCACGGGATCGAAGACGTTGCGGGGGAGGTGGCGGCGGGACTTCTGGAAGATCTGCATCTCCTCGGCGCCGGCGTCGGGCACGCTCTCCTTGCCGTCGTGGGCGAGGTTCGCCACCATCCGCAGGTAGAAGTCATCGGGCCGGTTCAGATCCTGGCCGGGGCCGAAGGCGTCCTTGCCGAATCCGGGCAGCCCCAGCTTTTCCGCGATGGCCATCCACACCGTCTCGATGGAGATGGGCTGATCTTCGCCGAAGACCTTCACCACCTCGTTGGGGGAGGCGATGACGGGCTGGCGCACGGGCTGGATCTTCACGGGCATGTTGGGGTGGCTGCCCTGGAACTCCCAGCGCTCGAGGTAGTGGAGATCGGGGAAGATGTAGTCGGCGTAAAGGCTCGTGGTGCCCACGGTGATATCGCTGGCGAAGTAGAGGGGAATCTTCTCCAGATCCAGGAGGGCGGCGATCTGCGTATGGCCGGCCGGCAGGGAGTAGCCCGGCGTGCCCATGTAGCTGAAGAGCGCCTTGGTGGGGTAGGGGTAGGCGTCCTGCATGGAGGGCAGGATCTCCTCGTACACGTCCGAGGCCAGCGGCCACCAATTGCGCTTCGCGGGATAGTTGGCGAAGACGGTGGATTCCTCGTACTTGGCGTCGTGGCGGATGATGGAGACGCCGAAGGGCTTGCCCGATTTCGGGGTGAGCTTGGCCAGGGGAAAGGGCTGGCGTTCGGTCTTGCTGCCGTCCGTGTTGTAGGTGGAGGCGGCGATCATGCCCCCCGTCCAATCGAAGTTGCCGATCAGGATATTCAGGTTCATCAGCGCGCTGATGTTGTAGAACCCGTTGGTGTGCTGGGCGGGGCCCCGGTGCATATCCACGCCGGCCCTTTTGCCGTGGCTCGTGAACTCCTTCGCCACGTCCATGATGACCTTGGCCGTGGTGCCGCACTCCTTGGCCCACTCGGCGATCGTCTTGGCCCGGGAGGCCTCCAGCATGATCTGCAGGCCGGACTTGGCCTTGATGACGGCGCCCTTTTCATCCTTGAACTCGGTGGTGATGAAGAGGTCGCCCTCCACGGGGTTCTTGGCGTCGTTGGGATCCACGGGAATGGCCTTGCCATCCTTCATGACGACGAGCCACTCGTACTCGCTCTCCTTGCCATCGGCGGCCTTGCGGACCTCCTTGGCCTTCAGCCCTATCTCGTGGGCGCGAAGGAAGGTGGTGGGTTCGCCGCCCTTGCCGAGCTTGACGAGGCAGGGACCGTTGGACCAGGTGGTTTCCTTGTCCGCGGCGGCGGCGGCCTTATTGGCGTTCTCCAGATACTTGGCGTCGTAGCGCTGGTTCTCCAGGATCCACCGGGTCATGCCCATGGCGAAGGCGGCGTCCGTGCCGGGCTTCACGGGGACCCAGCGGGCGCCCTTGGAGGCCAGCTTCGTGTAGCGGGGATCCAGCACCGTGAACTTGAGCTTGCCTTCGACCATGCGGTCGGTCATGCGGGAGGTGCGATTGGTGGGGCCATAGTTGGCGTCGAAGAGGTTGGCGCCCACGAAAAGGATGTACTCGGCGTTCTCCTGATCGATCTGCCAGTAGAACTTGCTGCCGCCGCTGAAGCCCGCCCCGTCGTACTGCTCGCTGAGGGCCTTGGAGGCGAAGTAGAGGGAGCCCTGGCATACGGTGGTGTGGCCGTGGGTGTTGTTGGTGCCGAAGGCCTCCGTGAAGCGCTTATCGAACTCCGTGCGCCCGCCCTTCTTGCGGCCCCACATGTAGACGAACTGGTTGTTCTTGGGCCCGAAGTCCGGATGGTCGGGATCGATGAGCCCGTCGAGGTTGGCGGCGTGCTTCGTCTTGAACTCGGCCACCGTGAGCTTCTTTTTGCGGATGAGGGCCACGTCGGCCGCCATGGCGGCCATGATCTTGGGGTCCTTCATGACCCAGAGATCCTTGAGCCCCGCGACCGTGCGGCCCTCTTCCCCGGGAACGTGAGCGAAGAGCTTGCCGCCGTTCACGATCTCGCCGATGGCCTGGTCGAAGGGCACGCTGATCCACTTGCCTTCGCCCCGCTTGCCGGCGCGCTTCAGCACCTTGCGGATGCGGTAGGGATCATAGGCGCCCGTGTGGCCGGCCTGGCCCTTGGGGCAGAGGCATCCATCGGTCTTGGCGGCGGTGGCCAGATCGAGGCTCATGGGCAGGTGGGGGTGCAGGGTGAAGGGGTTGTAGGGGCTGCCGTCGATCTTCACGGCCACGCCCTCCATCACCTTCACCTTGATGCCGCAGCCCGTGTTGCAGTTGAGGCAGGTGGTGTAGAGGGTGTTCTCGGGCTTCATGAGCTCGTAGGCGGCCGCGGCGCTCAGTTCGCCCTTCTCGGCCTGATCGACCAGGCCGCGCGCCCAAGCGGTCTGGCTGGCGGCCATGGCGGTGCCGCCCACGGCCGCGGTGACCTTCAGGAAGTCCCGGCGGGAGGACCCGCCCTCATTCAGTTTCTCAGCCATAGATCACCTCCAGATTCTCGTCCGCGATGTAGTACACACGGGGCCTGGTCCCCTTCTTGGGCTTGAGGAACTGGACCTTGTTCGACTTGATCACCTTGGCGATCTCGCTCTCGGGATCGTTCACGTCGCCGAAGTAGGTGGCCCGGCCCACGCAGGTGGTCACGCATTCCGGCAGCATGCCGTTCTCGAGGCGATGCAGGCAGAAGTGGCATTTGCGGGCATTGCCGATGGGGGGCTCGTCCTTGGTGCGCTTGCCCACGACGCCGTACTCGAAGGAGGGCATGGATTCGTATTTCTGCACCTCGGGAGTGCCGGCCGTGTGGAACTTGCCTTGGTCGACGGCCCGAGCCTCGTAGGGGCAGGCGGGCACGCAGGCGGCGCAGCCGATGCACTCGTTGTAGTTGATCAGGACGAGACCGGCGCCCACCCCTTCCGTTTCCTTCCAGGTGGCGCCGCCCTTGCCCGGAACCGGGCAGGCCTTCACGCAGGGCGGGTTATCGCAGTGCATGCAGGGGCGGGGCACGAATACCCGCTTGGGGTTGGGGTAGGCCCCCCGCTGGAACTCCTTCACGGGGCGGTAGACGATGCCCGGGGGGAGCTTGTTTTCCGAGATGCAGGCCACGGTGCAGCCGTGGCAACCCACGCACTTCCGGAGGTCGATGAGCATGGCCCATCTCCGCCCCTTCGCTGGCTTCGCGATGGCGCGCACGGCGTCCTCTCGCAGGGTGATCAGGATGTCCTTCGACATGGCCTCTCCTTGCCCGGAACCGGGCGCATGGCTGGCCGAGCCCCGAGCGCTTCGGGGACGACGGTTGGAATGGGCGGATAGGGCTTGCTCCCTAGACCGATCGAGCCGGCCCCCATCCTTCATCGTCAACGACCGAATCCTGCGAAGGACTCTGGCGGTTGGAGAAGGTGGGGTTTTGCAATTCGATCACCGTAGGGTTGCGATTGCTCCCCTAAAGGATCTCGCCGTTCCCGAGATGGTCAATTCGCATGTGATCCAGATCTATTATTAGATATAAACACTTATATAAGTAATGTTATGTATCACGGATTGGAGCGTTGGTCCCCCGAATCGCCCATGACGAAAATCACTCTCCGTCGGGTACACTAATCGCATTAATACGATTAAGTCTCAGGGGCACCCTCAGGTCTCCCCCATGGAGTGAAGGCATGAACACGATCTCCTACTCGAATCTCGCGCGGCGCGCCGTGGCGGAATGCCTCGGCAGCGCCCTGCTCCTCGCCACGGTCGTGGGCTCCGGGATCATGGGCGAACGCCTGGCGGGCGGCAACGTGGCCGTGGCCCTCCTGGCCAACACCCTCGCCACGGGCGCGGGCCTGGTCGCGCTGATCCTCACCTTCGGATCCGTATCGGGCGCCCACTTCAATCCCGTGGTGACCCTCGCCGACGCCAGCCAGGGCGGGCTCCCATGGAAGGCCGTGCCCTATTACCTCGGAGCCCAGTTTCTGGGAGCCTTCGCGGGCGTGGCCGCGGCCCACGGGATGTTCGAGCTTCCCCTCTATGCCGCCTCCTCGCACGTCCGCTCCGGCGGAGCCCAGGCCTTCAGCGAGGCCATCGCCACCTTCGGATTATTGGCCGTGATCTGGGGCTGCTCCCGCCGCCGCGCGGAATCCACCCCCTTCGCCGTGGGCGCGTACATCACGGCGGCCTACTGGTTCACGGCCTCCACCTCCTTCGCCAACCCCGCCGTGACGCTGGCCCGGGCCGCGACGAACGCCTTCGCCGGGATCCGCCCGCAGGACGTGCCCCCCTTCATCCTGGCCCAGGCGCTCGGCGCCCTCGCGGCCACGCTGCTCTTCCGCTGGCTGGTGCCCGGCGGGATGGCCGTCCATGAAGTCCCCGAAGATCCGCTCAGCCTCGATTCCAAGGATCCCCAATGAAGACCGTGATTTTCGCCTGCGTCCATAACGCCGGCCGTTCCCAGATGGCCGCGGCCTTCTTCAACAGCCTGGTGAAGGCCGGGACGGCACGGGCCCTCTCGGCGGGAACGGAGCCGGGCACCCGGGTCCACCCCGAAGTACTGGAGGCCATGAAGGAAGCCGGCCTCGATCTATCGAGCGCCACGCCCCGGCTCCTGACCCCCGATCTGGCCCAGGGCGCCGATACCCTCATCACCATGGGCTGCGGCGACAAGTGCCCCGTGGTGCCCGGCCTCCGGCGCGACGATTGGCCCCTGGAGGATCCCAAGGGCCAGCCCATGGCGCGCGTCCGCGAAATCCGCGACGAGGTCCGCGCCCGCGTCTTGAGGCTCCTGGAGGCTCGGGGCTGGGCCTGAGTGCAAGACCCGGCGCCTCGCCATCTTGATGTCCATCAAGGTAGACCCGGCGGGGGGCTCCCACACTGGGTCCTCAGCCCCAGCCCGGAGGCCCCGTGAGCGAACTCCTCAATCCCGCGTCCCAGCGCATCCAGACCCTCAAGGAGGTGATCCTCCACCTCCACCGCGGCGAGGCCCCCGAGGCGGTGCGCGCGCGGCTTTCCGAGCTGGTATCCCAGGTGGAGCCGAGCGAGATCGCCGCCATGGAACAGCAGCTCATGGCCGATGGGATGAGCGTGGCGGAGGTGCGATCCATGTGCGACCTCCACGCTGAGGTGGTGAAGGACGTGATGGCCGAGCCCTGCGCCCCCCGCGGCCTCCCGCCGGGCCACCCCGTCCACCAGTTCAAGGCGGAGAACGCGGCCCTGATGCGGGCCCTGGCAGAGGCGCGCCCCGCGGTGGAGGCCCTCGCCGCCCAAGAGGATCGCGCCACGCCCACCGAGGCCCGCCTGGCCGCCCTCGCCGCGCTCCAGCCCCTCTTCGAGGTGGACAGGCACTACAAGCGCAAGGAGCACCTCGTCTTCTCCATCCTTGAACGCCACGGCACCTTCGGCCCCAGCAAGGTCATGTGGGGCAAGGACGACGAGGTGCGCGAGCTCCTGAAGTCCGCCCGCACGGCCCTGGAGGAAGCGACCCTCACGGGGGCGGAGCTGCGCTTCCTCAAGGAGGCGGTGATCGAACCGGCCTTCGCGGCCCTGGCGGGCATGGTGTCCAAGGAGGAGAACATCCTCTTCCCCATGGCCATGGGGATGTTCACGGACGCGGAGTGGGATGAGGTCTTCGCGCAAAGCGGCGAGTACGGATGGTGCCTCGTGGCCCCCGATCCCTCCATCCCGGGGGCCTACCACCCGGCCCGCGCCGCGGCCCCGGCGGTGCAGGCCGGCGCGTCGGCGGTGGCCTTTCCCAGCGGCACCCTCGCCTTCGACCAGCTCCTGGCCCTCTTCAACGCCCTGCCCGTGGATCTCACCCTCGTGGACGCCGAGGATCGCGTGGCCTGGTTCAGCGAGGGCCCCGATCGCGTCTTCGAGCGCTCCAGGGCCGTGATCGGCCGCTCGGTGCAGCTCTGCCACCCGCCCAAGAGCCTGCACATCGTGAACCGCATCCTGGAGGACTTCCGCGCCGGCCGGCAGTCCGTGGCGGAGTTCTGGATCCAGATGGGGCCGAAGTTCGTCCACATCCGCTACTTCGCCCTTCGCGGCGAGGCGGGGGCCTACCTAGGCACCCTCGAAGTGACCCAGGATCTCGCCCGCCTGCGCGCCCTCCAGGGGGAACGCCGGCTGCTGCAGTACGAACACGGCGCGGAGGCCTGATGGAGATCCACGCCCACACCTGCGTCGGCCCTCTGCTGGAGGCCCATCCCGAGCTGGAGGAAACGCTCCTCGCCCTCTCCCCCGCCTTCGCGCGGCTGAAGAACCCCGTGCTGCGCGCCACCGTGGCCCGCTTCGCCACCCTGGAGCACGCGGCCAGGGTGGGCGGCGTGCCCCTGCCCCAGCTCGTGGGCGCACTTCGGCGGGCCCTGGGCCAGGGATCGGGCGAGTCCCTGGCCGAATCCAGGCCTGGGGCCGGATCGAGCACGGCCCAGGAGGGTTGGCCCGCGTGGTTCGACGCGACCCGCGTCGTGGAGACCCTCGACGTGGCGGCGATGCTCGCGAAGGGGAGCCACCCCCTCGCCCGCGTGCGTCAGATCCTGGCCTCCCATCCCGCGGGCGCCCTCATCCTTTTGAAGAGCCCCTTCGAACCCGCCCCCCTCCTGGATCACGCCCGCCAGGAGGGCTGGCAGGCCGCCGTGGTGAAGGACGGGGAGGCCTTCCTCACGGCCCTGCGGCGGGCCTGAGGCGCCTAGGCCGGCGCGCTCAGAACCGCGCCCGGACCCCGCGCGCCACGACGCCGCTTCCCGAATCCTGGTTGCCCAGCACGACGATGACGAGGCCCGTGTCCAGATCGATCTCCAGGCGGGCGGAGGTGCCGGGGCCGCCGCCGGTGTGGCCCACGCGCCGCCCGGAGGGATCGAAGAGGATGGCCCCGAAGCCGTAGGTGAGGGAGCTGAGCTCGGGCTTGGGGGCGAACATGAGGCGCGTGGTCTCGGGCTTCAGGAGGCGGTGGGCGCGCAGGGCCTCGGCGAAGCGGAGGAGGTCGCCCAGGGTGGAGAAGCCGCCGCCCGCGGGCGTGCCCTTGACCACCTGCTCGTAGCGGTCGCTGCGCAGGCTCGGCATGCCGTTCTCGTAGACCTTGCTGTAGGCGAAGGCATGGTTGCGCGGCACCCGATCCAGCTCCGGGGCCCCCGTGGCCGTCATGCCCGCGGGCTCGAAAACGGCGCGCCGCAGGTGGGTGTCGTAGTCCGCGCCCGTCACCTTCTCCAGGATGGCTCCCAGCAGGAGGAAGCCCGTATTGCTGTAGTGCCACTTCGCGCCCGGCTCGAAACGCAGGGTCTCCTTGGATAGGAGGGGCAGGTAGTCGGCGATGGCGCGGTAGCGGGCCCGGGAGCGGGCCTCCATCTCCGGCGTGAAGAGGAAATCGTCCAGCCCCGAGCTGTGGGAGAGGAGGTGCTTGATGCGGATCCGCCCGGCCGCCGCCTCGGGCAGGATGCCCGGCAGGCGGGACTCCACCGTGTCCTCCAGGGAGAGGCGGCCCTGCTCCACCAGCTGGAGGATGGCCACGGCCGTGAACATCTTATTGAGGGAGCCTAGGATGAAGCGCGTGTCGGGCCGGTTTGGCACGCCGAACTCCCGGCAGGCCTCGCCGTAGGCCCTCTCGAAGAGCACCTTGCCATCCCTCGCCACGAGGACGCCGCCGCTGAAGACGCCGGCCTCCGCCAGGCGCCCCACGAAGGCCTCGAAGGCCGCCGCGCCCCGGGCCGGGGCCGGCGTGCCTGCGGGGGCCTCGGTGGGGCGGGGCGGGGCCAGGCGCGTGATGCGGTGGGGGGCCGCCGCCTCCACGGCGAAGGAGAGGCGCAGCCACTCGCCCGTGAGGCGCGCCTGGGCGAGCACCTCCACCGCCGCGGGGCCCTTTTCTTCGATGCGGTGGATGTTCAGGCCCCGGGCCTCGTCCCAGAGCTGGGCCCTGAAATGGAGGTGGGCGTCCATGGGCGCGAACGCGAGGAAGTCCGGCGCGTAGGCGGACCGCACGTAGGCCTCCGCCCCCTTGGGATCGGCGGAGTCCAGGAAGGTCATCCACTCCCGGGCCCGCCGGGCGGCGGGACTCTGCGCTTCGGGCGCCGGGGCGGCGAGGGCCGCCGGAAGGGCGAGCAGGACGGGGAGCATGGATCGCATGGGGACTCCGGGATTTTCCCATGGTACGAAATCTTTCGTGGTTGGTTGAGCGGCAGATCGCCGGGGCTCCGGCAAGGTGCCATGGGTGGCGGGCGCCCGTTCCGTTCGTGACGGCCCTTCCGCCGTTGGCCTACTCTGGCTCCAGCGTTCACGCGCCCTGCACGCCCCCGCTGACCCGTTCACGGATCCGGAGCCCCCATGCCCCTCCTCCGCCTCTTGGCTTGCCTCTGCCTCGCCTGCGCCGCCTGGGCCGGCGTGCCCCGACCTCCAGCGGTGGTGTTTTGGGCCGAGGGATTCCCGGCGCCGGATCGCGGGCCCCTGGCCAAGGCGGAGCTCGCCGCGGCCTTGGCGGGCACGGAGGTGAGCTGGGTGGCCGAACCTCAGGCCCTCGCCGGGGCCCTGCGTCCCGGGGCCCTCCTCGTCCTCCCCTTCGGCAGCGCCTTCCCCCTGGAGGCCTGGGCCGGCATCCGCGCCCACCTGGCGCGGGGCGGGCGCCTTCTCCATTTGGGGGGCGCCCCCTTCCACGTGCCCGTCCGGCGAACGCCCACCGGATGGAAGGCCGAGGCCCCCACTCCCGCCTTCGCCCAGGCCCTGCGCCTCGGACCCGCCGAGGCGGTGGCCTGGCGGCCGGGCTGGCGGGTGGAGGGCCGCTACCCGGGGCTGCCCTTGCCCGAAGGAGCCCGGGCCTTCGCCCTCATGCCCCGTCTGGCGGATCGGCCTCTCCGGCCCGCGGAGGAGGGCAGCCAGGGGGAGGCCGAGGCCCACCTGCGCCCCCTCGCCCACTGGGTGGACGGGGAGGGCATCCCAAGGGCCTGCCCCGCCCTCGAGTGGGAAGGCCTCGGGGGGCGGGGCCGGTGGGTGCTGGCCCCCTTCGACGGCCCCCTGGAACCGGCGCTGCTCCGGGCCCTGGCGGATCGCGCCCTGGCGCCCTCCTTCCACTGGAAGGTGGACGTGAGCCCCGCCTGTGTCCAGCCGGGGGAGGCCGCCACCCTCCGTGTGGCCCTGCATCGTCCCGGAGGCGGCGGGGCCGCCCAAGTCTGGATCGAGGGGCTGGGCTCGCGGGAGCTCCAAGGGGGCGAATGGTTGGTGGGCGAATGGCCCCTCCCCGCCGGGGACGCGCCGGGGCTGCACCGGCTCCGCGTACACCTGGAGGATCCCGAACTGGGACCCGCCGAAACGACGGCCGGGTACTGGATGCGGGATGAGGCCCTGCTGCGCGACGGGCCGCCCCTCCAGGCCGGGGGGGACTGGCTTCGCCTCGATGGGAAGCCGCGCCCCATCGTGGGCACCACCTACATGGATGGGGAGGCCCATCGAGCCTTCCTCCTGGATCCCCACCCCGCGCGCTGGGACGAGGATTTCGCCGCCATGGCCCGGGCGGGGGTGAACCTCGTTCGCACCGGGATCTGGAGCGGATGGGACACCCTCATGGCCGAACCCGGCCCCGTGAACGGCCTGGCCCTCCGCGCCCTGGATGCCTTTCTCCTCACGGCGGCGAAGCACCGAATCCACGTCTGCTTCACCTTCTTCGCCTTCCAGCCCCCCGCCTTCGGCGGCGCCAATCCCTACTTGGATCCCCGCGCCCTGGCCGGCCAGCGGGCCCTGTTGGAGACCGTCGCCGCACGGTACCGGGGCTGCCCATGGATCCACTACGACCTCATCAACGAGCCCAGCTACGGCCCGCGCCCCTGGAGCCACCGGCCCTTCGGCGATGCCCTGGAGGCGGCGGCCTGGCGGGCCTGGCTGAACGCGCGCCTGGGCGGCGAGGCGGAAGGGCGCGCCGCCTTCCATGAGGCCGGGGATCCCTTCGACCTCCCCACGGAGCGGGATTTCGCCGGCGCCGCGGTGCAGGACGGGCGCCGGCCCCGCAAGGCCGCGGCCTTCGCGGAGTTCGCCCAAGGCCTCGTGCGCGATTGGGCCGCGCACCTGCGGCAGGCCCTCCGCGCCGCCGCGGGCGCTCCGCCGCCCCTCGTGACCCTGGGCCAGGACGAGGGGGGTCTCGGCACCCGCCCCGCGCCCCCCTTCCATGGCGATGCGGTGGACTACACCTGCATGCACAACTGGTGGGCCAATGACGACCTCCTCTACGACAGCCTGGCCGCCAAGCTCCCCGGGCGCCCCATGCTCGTGCAGGAGACGGGCGTCATGCGCCTGGAAGATGTGGACGGCCGCCCCTGGCGAAGCGCCGCCGAATCCGCCCGCCTCCTGGAGCGCAAGCTCGCCCACGCCTTCCTCGGCCGCGGCGCCGGGGCCGTGCAGTGGGCCTGGCAGGTGAACCCCCTCATGCCCTTGGAGAACGAGGCCGCCATCGGCCTTTGGCGCCCGGATGGCACGGCCAAGCCCGAGTACGACGTGCTGCGCGCCTTCGCCCGCTTCGCCCGGGAGGCCGCGCCCCATCTGGGAAACTACCGCCCCGCGGAGGTCGGGATCCTCGTGCCCCATGGCCGCCTCTTCCTCGGCCGCCCCCGGGCCCTCGAGGGCGCCCAGCGCCTCGTGCGGGTGCTTTCCGAGCGCTTCGGAATCGTGCCGCGCCTCCTCAGCGATCTGCGCCCCGCGGACCTCGCGGGACTGCGCCTCCTCATCCTGCCCTCGCCGGAGCAGGCGCCCCCCCTGGTCCCTCCGGCGGGCCTCTCCGTACTGCGCCTCGGCCCCCAAGGCCCCGGCGGCCCCGCCCTCGCCAAGGGGGAACCCACCCCCTGGGGCTGGGCCACCTTCGACGGCCTGCTGGGCCAGGGCCTCCGGCAGGATCCCGGCGGGCGGCAACTCCAGGGCCCTGTGCTCCACGAACCCCTGCCCCTGGAATACGCCCGGGAGGAGGCGCCCCTGGTGGGCCTGCTTCAAAAGGCGCTCAAGGCCGCCGGACTGCCCGGTGCGCCTACCCCCGATCCCCTCGCCTGGATCCGGCTGGCCATGGACGAGGCCTCCCTCGAAGGGGCCGTCAATGAGACGGGCAGCCCCCTCCATCCCAAAGGCGCCCCGGCGGCGCTCCCTCCGGGCCGGGCCGCCCTGGCGATCCGGGACGCCCAAGGGCGGGTGCGCGCTCGATATGAAGGGCCCGAGCTGGAATAGCCGTAGGGCCCATTTCAGTACCATGCCAGCCAGTCCCATCTTCGATCTGAACGCAAAATGGCCTGGACCGTTTTACGACGATACCGATAATGGAACCCATGCCCCACCGCCCTCGTTTATACGCGTCCCTACTGGAGGACCACTTTCGCCGGAACCACCAGATGGCCCTGGTGAGTGGCCCACGCCAGGTGGGCAAGACGACGGCCTGCCGGGATCTCGGACAGGTCTACCTCAACTGGGACAACGCCGATGACCGGCGGGTCCTGCTGAAGGGCCCGGCGGCGCTGGCGGAGCGCCTGGAACTGGACCGCCTGCGGGCGGAGCCGCCCCTTGTGGTCCTGGACGAGCTGCACAAGTTCGCCAAGTGGAAGGGATTGTTGAAGGGCTTCTTCGACACCTACGGGGACCGTGCGCGGGTGCTCGTGACGGGGAGTTCCCGCCTGGACGTGTTCCGGCGGGGCGGCGACAGCCTGATGGGTCGGTATTTGCTCTACCGGATGCACCCCTGGTCCGTGGCCGAGTGTGCCCGGGTGGGCCTGCCCGCGCAGGAGCTTCAATCCCCGATGGAAATCGAGGTCGCGGACTGGGACGCGCTCTGGACCCACGGAGGGTTCCCCGAGCCCTTCCTGCGCCGGGAGGCGCGCTTCACCCGCCGGTGGCGCTCCCTGCGCCAGGATCAGCTCGCCAAGGAGGATCTGCGCGAAGTGACGCGGGTCCAGGAACTGGGAGCCATGGATACGTTGATGCGCATCCTGGCGGAACGCAGTGGCCAGCAGCTCGTGTACTCCAACCTCGCCGCGGAACTTGGCGTGGCGGTCGATACCGTGAAGCGCTGGGTGGACCTCCTGGGCCGCCTGCACTACGGCTTCCTCCTGCGGCCATGGTTCACCAACGTGGCCAAGTCGCTGCGCAAGGAGCCCAAGTGGTTCCTGCGGGATTGGAGCGGCATCGGCGAGGAGGGTGCGCGGGCGGAGACCCTCGTGGCCTGCCACCTCTTGAAGGCCGTGGAAGGGTGGACCGATCTGGGCTTCGGCGATTTCGAATTGCGCTACCTGCGGGACAAGCAAAAGCGGGAAGTGGACTTCCTCGTGGTGAAGGACCAGCGCCCTTGGTTCCTCGTGGAAGTGAAAACCGGCGACACACGGCTCTCCCCCGCGTTGAGCCATTTCCAGGGCCAGACGGGCGCGCCCTTCGCGTTCCAGGTGGTGCTGAACCTGCCCTTCGAGGCCGCGGATTGCTTCTCGTCGAACCAACCGCTCGTGGTCCCCGCACGAACCTTTTTGAGTCAGTTGCTCTGACAATAGAGCCATCCCCCGAGGCTGCCGTGTCCCTTCGAATGCTCCTGCCGCTCCTGCTCGGCCTGCGCCTGGCGGCCCAATCCGTCCTCCCGGCGCCTTCCCGCCTCACGCCCCTTGAGGGCGCCTTCGTCCTCGGGCCCGGCACCCGCCTCGTGGCCGTGGGCGAGGCCCTGCCCCTGGCGGAGACGCTGCGCCAATCCATGCGCCCCGCCACGGGCCTGCCCCTGCCCATCCATTCGAAGGGCGATCGGAACGCCCTCCACCTTCGCCTGGATCCGGGGGCCCAGGGCCTCGGCCCCGAGGGCTACGCCTTGGAGATCCGGCCCTCCCGCGTGGAGCTGCGGGCGCTGCGCCCCGCGGGGCTCTTCCACGGCATCCAGACCCTCCGCCAGCTCCTGCCGCCCGCCGTGTTCCGCGAGGCCCCCGTGCAGGGCGTCGCCTGGAGCCTGCCCGCCTGCGCCATCGAAGACGCGCCGCGCTTTTCTTGGCGGGGCAGCCACCTCGACGTGGGCCGCCACTTCATGCCCAAAGCCTTCATCAAGAAACACCTGGATCTCATGGCCCTCCACAAGCTCAACGTCTTCCATTGGCACCTCACGGAGGATCAGGGCTGGCGCCTGGAGATCAAGAAATATCCGAAGCTCACGCAGGTGGGCGCCTGGCGGAAAGAGACGGTGATCCCCGAATTCATCCGCGTGGACCGCCCCAGTCAGATGCGCTTCGATGGCACGCCTCACGGCGGCTTCTACACCCAGGAGGACGTGAAGGAAATCGTCGCCTACGCGGCGGAGCGCTTCATCACCGTGGTGCCGGAAATCGAGCTGCCCGGCCACAGCAGCGCCGCCGTGGCCGCCTACCCCGAGCTGGGCAACTTCCCCGATCGCAAGGTGGAGGTGGCGGCCAGTTGGGGCGTTTTCGAAAGCGTCTTCAACGTGGAGGATCGCACGCAGGCCTTCCTCCGGGACGTCCTGGACGAGGTGATGGCCCTCTTCCCCGGCCCCTTCATCCACGTGGGCGGCGACGAGTGCCCCAAAGCCGAGTGGGCCCGCAGCGAGCCGGCCCTCGCCCGCATGAAACAGCTGGGCCTCGTGCCCGCCACCACCGCCCTCAAGGACCTCCAGGAGTACAAGGATGCCCAAGGGAAACTTGCGGAACATCCGGCCCTGCACGGCCTCCAAAGCTGGTTCATCCGCCAGATGGATGCCTACCTAGCCTCCAAGGGCCGCCGCCTCATCGGATGGGATGAAATTTTAGAAGGTGGCCTCGCCCCCGGCGCCGCCGTCATGAGCTGGCGCGGCGAAGCCGGCGGCATCGAGGCGGCCAAGGCGGGTCACGACGTGGTAATGACCCCCGGCCAGCCCACCTACTTCGACCACTACCAGGCCAAGGGCGCAGAGCCCTTCGCCATCGGGGGGCTGAACACGATTGAGAGCGTCTACGCCTACGAGCCCGTGCCCGCCGCCCTCACGGCCGCCGAAGCCAAGCGCGTGCTGGGCAGCCAGGGCCAGCTCTGGACGGAGTACATGCCCAACCCCGCCCGCGTGGAGTACATGGCCTGGCCCCGCCTGGCGGCCCTGGCGGAGGTGCTCTGGTCGCCGAAGGAGGGGAAGGACTTCGCCGCCTTCCTGCCGAGACTGGAGCGCGATCTCCAGCGGCTTGAAATCTTGGATGTGAACTACCGCCCCCTCGACCCCCGATAACACCTCCGCGGATTTCCGCGCGGCTCGCCGCGCGGAAATCCGCGGCATTGAAAAGCTCAGGAGCCTGCATGGCCCTCACCCTGCCGGATTGGATCGTCATCGCCCTCTACTTCGCCTTCAACCTGGGCATCGGCCTCTACTACCGCCGCCGGGCCACGGGCTCCACGGAGGAGTTCTTCGCGGGGGGCCGCCGCGTGGGGTGGTTCCTGGCGGGCACGAGCATGGTGGCCACCACCTTCGCCGCGGACACGCCCCTGGCCGTCACGGGCATGGTGGCCAAGTACGGCATCGCGGGGAACTGGCTGTGGTGGAACCTGCTGCTCTCGGGGATGCTCACGGTATTTTTCTTCGCGCGGCTGTGGCGGCGGGCGGGCGTGCTCACGGACGTGGAGTTCGCGGAGATCCGCTACAGCGGTCGCCCCGCGGCCTTCCTGCGCGGCTTCCGCGCCCTGTACCTGGGCCTGCCCATCAACTGCATCATCCTCGGCTGGGTGAACCTCGCCATGGTGAAGATCCTCATGGTGATCTTCCCGGCCCTGGACAAGGTGCAGGCCCTGGGCCTCGTCTTCGCCATGATGCTGCTCACGGCGGCCATCAGCACCCTCTCGGGCCTTTGGGGCGTGCTCGTGACGGACCTCTTTCAGTTCGTCCTCAAGATGGGCATGGTCATCGTCCTTGCCGTGTACGCCGTGAAGGCCGCGGGGGGCATGGGGCCCATGGTGCAAAAGCTCCAGGCCATGGACGCGGCCCGGGGCCACGGCAGCGTGCTCAACTTCGTGCCCGAGGTGGGCAGCGCCTGGATGCCCCTGCTCGCCTTCTTCGTCTACATCGCCGTCATCTGGTGGGCCACATGGTATCCCGGCGCCGAGCCGGGCGGGGGCGGCTACGTGGCCCAGCGCATCTTCAGCGCCAAAGACGAGCGGAACTCGCTGCTGGCCACCCTCTGGTTCGCCATCGCCCACTACGCCATCCGGCCCTGGCCCTGGATCCTCGCGGCCCTGGCGAGCCTCGTGCTCTACCCCTCCCTCGTGGATAAGGAATCGGGCTACGTGAAGTTGCTCATGGATCCGGCCGTCTTCCCCGTGGGCCTGCGGGGCGTGATGATCGCCGCCTTCGCCGCCGCCTACATGAGCACCGTGGCCACCCAGCTCAACTGGGGCGCCTCCTACCTCGTGAGCGATGTGTACCGCCGCTTCCTGCGGAAGGATCGAGAGGACGCCCACTACGTGCGCGTGGCCCAGGCGGCCACCCTCCTCCTCATGGCCACCAGCTGCGTCGTGACCTACTTCCAAACCAACATCGAAGGCGCCTGGAAGCTCCTCATGGCCATCGGCGCCGGTACGGGCAGCGTGCTCATCCTTCGCTGGTTCTGGTGGCGCATCAACGCCTGGAGCGAAGTCTCGGCCATGGGCGCGAGCCTCGCCACGAGCCTGATCCTTCAGTACGGCTTCCATCTCGATACGGAGGACCCCCGCCAGCTGGCCATCCAGATCCTCATCACCGTGGGCGTCACCACCGTCGCGTGGATCGCCGCCACCTTCCTCACGGAGCCAGAACCCGAGGCCGTGCTCCTCGCCTTCTACCGCCGGGTGCGGCCCAGCGCCACCCTCTGGGGCCCCATCGCCGCGAAGGCCCCGGAACTGCCGCCCCAGCACGAACTGGCCACCGCCTTCCTCGATTGGATCGCCGGATGCGTGATGGTCTACCTGGCCCTCTTCGGCGTGGGCAAGTGCCTCTTCGGGGCCTGGAGCCTGGGGCTCAGCTTCCTGGGCATCTCCGGCGCCGCCGGGGCCTTCCTCTACTACCGGCTCAACCGGCGGGGGTGGCATGTCGTGACGAACGTGGAGTCCTGATCATCGGATTTCTCCATGAGACGAAAGGCCAAGCGAACCACGAAGACCACGAAGACCACGAAGGCGCGCCGACCCAACCTCGCCCTCCCTTTCCAGGGCGGCACCGGGCGGACCCTCGAAGGCCCGCCCGGTGCCGCCCTGGAAAGCAGGTCCAGCTAGCTGGACCTGGGACCGGAGGTCCGGAGGGCTAGCCGTACAGCCGAGGAGGGCATTCGCGTTCATTGGCGCTTCATTCGCGCCCTTCGCGTTCCAGCTTTTCTTCGTGGTCTTCGTGGTCTTCGTGGTTCGAGTTCACCCCCAACCGCGATAGCCCTATCCCTCGAAGTGGAGGACCGAAAAACACTCCGGCCGGTGGGAGTCATAGACGCCATGCGCGTTGAGGGCCCAACCAGGGCTCTCGGCCACGGTTTTGCCGTGGTAGCGCAGGGCCTGGAAGCGGGAAAAAGAGGCCCGCAGCTGATCCCCGGGCTTTGGGGGGAAGGCGCGGGAGGGGAGGAGGGTGCGGAAGCCCTCCCACGGGAAGGCCAGCTCCACCGTCCAGCCCCGGTCCACGGTGCTTGGATCGTTGAGAGTGCCATCCACCTTCACGGCGCTGCGCAGGCCCGGGAAGTCGTGGTCCATGAAGGCCCAGCGCTTGCCCCGCGGATGTTTGCCGTAGCGGGAGGGATCCTGGAAGCCCGAGAGCACGTCCACATTCCGCGCGTAGAGATCGAATTCCGGGAGGAAGCGGGAGCCGGGTTTCAGGGCGTCCTGATAGATGAAGAACACCTCGTATAGGGTGCCGAAGGCGTTGATCTCGAATTCGTAGTAGCAGTCCTCCCCATCGAAGAAGACCTCCACATCGTTGTCGTTCCAAATGAAACTATCCCGCTCCGTGAGCGTGGCCCGCACCTGGGGCTCCTGGATCCGGAACCCCACGTAGAGGGCCTCCTCATCCCAAAGGCAGGCCACCCGCGTATCGAAGAAACCCGGCTCTCCCGTCACGAGATCCACAAACCGCGTGGACCACGCCGCCCCCCGCCAAGGCTCCTTCTCCAGATCCCCATCGATCGGGAAGGGCGAGCCCGCCCTAAGGCAGTTCAGATGCGCGAGCTCGGCGGCGGACATGGAGTGATTCTCCCGAATTCGCACTGAAACCCTAATACAAACTAAGACCCTTGCATGGACTGAAAGCCCTCTTCGCGCTTCAATGAGGGTATAGACCCGTCGGGAGAGAAGCCCATGTTCGTCAGTAGGATCACCCTGAAGAACATCCGGGGATTCGAAGATCTGGACTTCAACCTCCAACGCGAGGATGGACAGTTCGCCGGTTGGACCGTCTTCACTGGAGATAACGGTTCGGGGAAGAGCACGCTTCTGAAGGCCCTCGCCTTGGGGCTTGTGGGCCGGGATACGGCACGGTCCCTTCAACCGAGTTTCCGAGGATGGATAAGGGACGGAGCCGGGTCAAAAGAATCCTCTATCCAGATCCAGGTGGTTCGGGTCGAAAGCGATGATGAGCTTGCCGATTCCGGCGCCAAACCCATGCGGGAATTTCCGGCCAAGATCGTGCTGACCAATGGCTCCAAGGAGCCGGGTCTCCAGGCGGCCATCCCCTCAAGAAGGCCAAAGAACTACGCCACGCCGGATCGGACCATCTGGTCTACGGCCGCCCATGGATGGTTCTGCTGCGGCTATGGCCCATTCCGAAGGGTCTTCGGGGCCTCCCCCGAAGCGGCCCGTCAAATGGTGGCCCCCAGCACTGAACGCTTCGTAACCATGTTCGAAGAGGCGGCTAGCCTCGCCGAGGTGGATCAATGGCTCCGGAACCTGAGATACAAGGAGCTCGAAGCGCGCTCCACCGAGAAAGAGCAATTGGCACTGCTTTTGGAACTTCTCCGCGATGACCTCCTGCCCAACCAAATCACGGTAGACCGGGTGGATTCCGATGGGCTATGGCTGAAAGACCGGAACGATGTGAGCCTCTCCTGGAACGAGATGAGCGACGGCTATCGATCCGCCCTCGCGCTCTTAGCGGACATTTTGCGCCACATGATCAACGCCTATGGGATGACTGGGCTCGTGGACCGGGGTGAAGACGGAAAGGCCCGAATCGTCCGGAGCGGCGTAGTGCTCATTGACGAGATTGACGCCCATCTTCATCCAGAATGGCAACGCACCATTGGGTTCTGGCTCAAGAGGCATTTCCCAAACATTCAGTTCTTGGTTACTTCCCATAGCCCCCTGGTTTGCCAGGCGGCAGACACGAACGGTCTGTTTGTCCTTCCCGAACCAGGAAGCAGCGATTCTCCGCGTGGGCTTTCACAGCAAGAGATTCAACATGTCGTAGCGGCCCGTCCCGATGCCATTTTGCGAAGCCCGGCCTTCGGCCTTCAGAACACTATTTCGCCCCTAGCGGTTGAGAATCGAGCCTCGCTCGCACGATTGAACGCCAAGAAGCAAGCAGGAGGAACGTTCTCTCCCCAAGAAGACGCACAGTACATCCAACTGCGCCTCTTCGCTGAAGATGAAGACGTGCTCTAACTCATGCGCCGCGTGTACCGGCTTGCCCTTGAGAACTCCGTAGAAGCTCGACTTCAGAAAAACCAGGTGGACGCGGATAAGCGGCTCAAGGCTGGGGCCCTGAATATTGAGGCCCATTGGAAGGGTCGACGCCAGACTATACCCATGAAAGCTGTTGAGTCTTCGCTCAAACGAATGGCTGGAGAGAGGGAGCGATGCATGTACTGCGTCGATTCCCATGGAGCAGATATCGAGCATTTCCGGCCCAAAGCCACCTTTCCTGACCAAATGTACGCTTGGACCAACATGCTTCTCTGCTGCACGGAATGCGGGCGCATCAAGGGAAATGCCTTCCCGCTAGACCCGAAGGACCGTCCGCTACTTGTGAATCCCTCTACGGAGGATCCCTGGGATCATCTGGACTTCGACCCCATGACTGGCATCATCACCGCGCGTTTTGATCTCGCCGAAGGCACCTTCAGTCCCAAGGGCACAGAGACCGTGCGGGTGCTCCAATTAGACAAGAGGGAAGCTCTCTCCGATGGATACAAGAAGACACTCAAGAGATTGAAATCCGTACTGCAGCGCCATCTCGATAACGGCCAACTCGCTGATCTCCCCAAGGTCCTTGCCAATGAAGACGACCATGGCCTGATGGGGTGGTGTTTCAAGACGCAGGGCCAGAGAGAATCTCCCTTCAAAGAGCTTCGGGAGGCCCATCCGGATATTTGGCGGCGGTGCCTTGAGCTTGTCCCATGAATGGCCCGTGTCCCAAGGGCCTGTTGGCGCTGTGTGCCAGGACTTCCTAGCTCAGCAACGGGCCCCTCTCGGGGCCCGTTGCTGAGAAGGGAGGCTCAGGCTTGCTTCGTCCACCGCAACACGGGCTTGCGGGCGGCGGTCGTCTCGTCGAGGCGGCGCAGGGGGGCCGTGACGGGGGCCTGGTGCAGGAGGTCGGGGTTCTCCTGGGCTTCGCGGGCGATCTCCTTCATGGCGTGGATGAAGGCGTCCAGCTCCTCCTTATCCTCGCTTTCCGTGGGCTCGATCATGAGGGCGCCGCTGACGACCATGGGGAAGTAGATCGTAGGGGGATGGTAGCCGTGATCGATGAGGCGCTTGGCGATGTCCAGGGTGTGGACGTCGTTCTTGGCCTGGATGGCGTCGTTGAACACCACTTCGTGGAGGCTGGGGCTCGTCACGGGCAGATTGTAGGTGCCCGTGAGCTCCGCGCGGATGTAGTTGGCGTTCACGATGGCCCGCAGCGTCGCGTTGCGCAGTCCGTCGCCGCCGTGGCTGTAGCAATAGGTGAGGGCGCGCACGAGGATGCCGAAGTTCCCGTAGAAGGTGTGCACCTTGCCGATGCTCTGGGGGCGGTTCCACTCCCAGCGGTAGGTGTGCTGGGGCACCTCGCCCTCGCCCACCTTGGTGGTGTCGCGCACGACCACGGGCTTGGGGAGGAAGGGCTCCAGCTTGGCCACGCAGGCCACGGGGCCGGCGCCGGGACCGCCGCCGCCGTGGGGCGTGGACATGGTCTTGTGGAGGTTCATGTGCATCGCGTCGATGCCGAAGTCGCCGGGGCGGGCCACGCCCACGAGGGCGTTCATGTTGGCGCCGTCCATGTACACGAGGCCATCGGCGTCGTGGATGAGCTTGCAGATCTGATCGATCTTGGGCTCGAAGATGCCCAGGGTGTTGGGGTTCGTGATCATGAGGCCGGCGATCTCGCCCTGGTGCTCGCCGAGCACCGTGAGGAGGCCCTTCCTCACCTTGCCCGTGGCGGCGTCGGTGACGTCTTCGAAGCTCACGCAGCCGTCGGGGCCCGAGGCCACGTCCACCACGTCGTAGCCCGCCATGGCGGCCGTGGCGGGGTTGGTGCCGTGGGCGCTGTCGGGGATGAGGAAGACCTTCTTATGCTGGCCGCGGCTCAGGTGGTAGGCGCGGATGAGCAGCACGCCGGTGAGCTCGCCGGCGGCGCCGGCGCTGGGCTGCAGGGTGACGGCATCCAGGCCCGTGATCTCCTTCAGCCACTCCTGGAGGGTGAAGAGGAGGGCGAGGTTCCCCTGCACGAGCTCATCGGCGGCCATGGGGTGGCTCTCGGCGAAGCCGGGCAGCGCGGCCACCTGCTCGTTGAGGCGGGGGTTGTGCTTCATGGTGCAGGAGCCCAAGGGGTACATCCCCTGGTCCATGCCGTAGTTCCACAGGCTGAGGCGGGTGAAGTGACGGATCACCTCGGGCTCGCTGCAGCTGGGAAGGGCATCGAAGCCAGAGCGCTTGAGGTGCGCGGGACGGGTGTCCCGGGCGGGGGGCACGTCGAGCTTGGGCAGGTCGAGGCCGGTCTTGCCGGGGACGCTGCGATCGAAGATCAGGGATTCACGGGATCGGAGGCTCATGGCGGCTCGCTTAGGCGACGACGGAGGGGACGCGGGCGAGCACTTCCACGAGGTGCTCGATCTGCATGCGGGTGTAGATCTCGGTGGTCGCCGTATCATTAAAAAAAAAAAACAGATCCCGCGGAAGCAAAAGCCCAGGCAGAACGCCCTCGGCTGTGAAAGCATTGGACAAGACA
>CAYWDR010000003.1:0-22496 GCA_964457075.1 uncultured Solibacteraceae bacterium | reverse complement strand
TGCATGCGGGTGTTGATCTCGGTGGCAGACCAGAGGACGCAGTTGGGGAAGCCGTAGGGCGTGAGATCCAGGCCCGGGAGGATGCCTTCCGCGGCGAGGGTCTTCGCGGCCACCTTCCAATCGCCTTCGTACTTGAGGACGAACTCGTTGAAGGTGGGGGCGGCGAAGGCCGGCTTCCAATCCGGCAGCTCCAGCAGGCGGCTTTGGAGGTACTGGGCCTTGGCCACGTTCTGGGAGGCGAGGCCCTGGAGGCCCTCGGGGCCGGCCAGCTGAAGGAAGATATTGGCGCGCAGGGCGATGAGGCCCTGGTTGGAGCAGATGTTGGAGGTGGCGCGGTCGCGCTTGATGTGCTGCTCGCGGGCCGTGAGGGTGAGCACGTAGCCCGTGCGGCCTTCCAGATCCTTCGTCTGGCCCACGACGCGGCCGGGGATCTCGCGCTTGTGGGCGTCCTTCACGGCGAGGAAGCCGAGGAAGGGGCCGCCGAAGGAGGTCTTGTTGCCGAAGCTCATGGCCTCGCCGCAGGCCATATCGGCGCCGAGCTTGCCGGGGGCCTCGATCCAGCCGAAGGCCATGGCTTCCATCGTCACGGAGACGAGCAGGGCGCCCGCGGCGTGGATGGGGGCTTCCAGGGCCTTCAAATCCTCGATGGCTCCGAGGAAGTTGGGGTAACCCACGAGCACGGCGGCCACGGTGGCATCCAGCTTGGCGGCCAGGTCGGCGGCGTCCGTGACGCCGTCCTTCAGGGCCACTTCCACGAGCTGGAGGCCCTCGTGGCTGGCGAAGCCGGAGCGGAGCACCTCGCGGTAGTGGGGGTGGAGGCCCGCGGAGACGAGCACCTTCGTGCGCTTCTTCTGCACGCGGACCGCCATCAACGCAGCTTCGAGGCAGGCCGTGCCGCCGTCATAGAGGCTGGCATTCGTCATATCCAGGCCCGTGAGATCGCAGACGAGGGTCTGGTATTCGAAGATGTGCTGGAGGGTGCCCTGGCTGATCTCGGGCTGGTAGGGCGTGTAGGCCGTGAACCACTCCTGGCGGCTGATCTGGTGGTCGATGGCGATGGGGATGAAGTGGGCGTAAGCGCCGGCGCCGAGGAAGCGGGTGCGGAAGCGGACGTTGAGGTCGGCCATCTGGCCCAGATCCCGCAGCACCTCCAGCTCGCTGCTGGTGGGGGGCAGGTTCAGGGGCCGGGCCAGGCGGAGGTGCTCGGGCACGCCCACGAGGAGGTCCTCCGCCTTCTGGACGCCGATGGCATCCAGGAGGGCTCGATCTTCACTTGAAGCCAAGGGCAGGTAGCGCATGGGCATCCTTCGCAGGCGGCGGCCAAAGTTCCAAGTTTAACGGGCCGATGGCCGGGCGGGGAGCACGGGTTTCGGAGAACCGCGCGGACGGGCCTCTGGATCAACGGCGGCGCCAGAGGTCGAAGGGCAGGGTGCCGAACTGGAAGTTGAAGGAACCCACCGTGCGGGGCGTCCGGCCCGGGCCTTCGGTGCGGGCCCAGCCATAGGCCGCCTCCACCGTGAACCCGAGCAGCACCGTGCGGAGCTGCAGGCCCGCGCCCGCCAGGCGGCCGCTCCCCCGGCTTCCGAGATCGGCGGATTCCGCGCCCAGGCGCGCGATATCCAGCCGGGGCCCCAGCTGGAGGGTGGTGCCGAAGGGCCCCTCCAGGCGGATGGGCAGCCCAAGCCTGATCACGGCGAACTGGGGGGCCAGGGCCCCGTTGGCGGCGGTGCCGATGAGGAAGCCGGGGCCCCCGAGGGCCCAGGCCTGGTGGGGCAGGAGTTCCCGGCCCGCGCCGGCTTCCCCATCCAGATCCAGGCTGACGCGGCGCCCCAGGGGCCATAGCGAGCGGGCGCGCAGGTAGCCCTGGCGGAAGTCGCGGTCGCCGGAGGGCCCCCGGCCCCGCCCCCCCTCCAGATGAAGGCGGAGCACCCGGCCCTCCGTAGGCAGGGTATGGCGATCCAGGCTGTCCCACTCCAGGCTTCCGGCGAGCACGAGATCCGAGCGGGCCTCCGGGGCCTGGCCCTCCCACGCCAGGTAGGAGCGGCGCCAGGCGCCTTCAAGGCTGGACTTCCCCGTGCCGGACGCGCCGAAGCGGACGTAGGTCCGGAAGATGGCCTGATCCGTTCGCCACGATCCGCCCAGGGTGGCGCCAGGGGCTTGCCCGAGCCCGTAGACCTGGGCCCCCTCAAGGCGGCGGCTGAAGGTGGCGCCTTCCACTTCGAGCCCGGCGCCCAGGAGGGCCTGGAAGGGGCCCCGCACGGTGGCGCTGACGCCCGTTTCCAGGCGGTTCCGCGTGGCCACGACTTCCAGCTCGGTGGCGAAGGAACCGAGGCCGAAGGCCCGGTACGCCAGGACGCCCTGGCCGCTCAGGGTGCTCTCCCACCCCAGGGAGAACTCCAATCGCTGCCGTTCCTGGGGCACGGGGGCCAGCAGCAGGTCCACCTGGGTGGGATCCTCGGCCACGGGCAGGAGGTAGTGGCGCAGCTCCGCCAGGTGGAGGCGCTGCTCCATGAGCCCCACGTTCCGCTGCAGAGGGCCGATCTCCAAGGGCCTGCCTTGGAGGCCAAGCATGCGGGAGCCGAGGTAGCGTTCGTTCACGCGGCGCCCTTCCGCGGGCTGCACGCCGATGCCGCGCACGCGAGGCTCCGCCACCCGCACCGTGAGCACGCCCGTCTCGGGATCGAAGCCCGTGCCCCGCAAATCCATCAGGGGATGGCCCTCGGCCACCCAGGCATGCACGAGGCTGCTCATGGCCTCCCCCAGGGCGCGGGGGTTGAAGGGGGCTCCCAGGGGCAGCGCGGCGAAGGCGGTTCGCACCCGGGGCGCCCAGGCCTCGGACACTTCCAAGCTCAGGGCCTTCACCGCCGGCCAAGGCGTCACCTGGAGGTGGAGCACCTTCCGCCCCGTCTCCAGCCGGAGCTCCGCGGAGGCCTCCCGCGCCAGCCCCCGCGCGAGCAACTGCTGGAGCCCCACGAGGAGCTCCTGCACCTTCAACGCACCCGGGGGGCGCTCCAGCCAGGTCCACAACACGCCCTGGGCCTCGGGGGACCAGTCCAGGGAGGGGGCCACCACCCGATCCACCTCCACCCGTTCCGTCCCCCCGAGGCGGGCCAGGAGGGCCTTGTCCAGCTCGGCCTTGGCGCCATCGAAGGCGGCGCGCCCCTCCTCGATGAGCTTGGGCAGGCGGTCCTTGTAGGAGGTGAAGGGCACCTCGCCCAGGGGGGGGCGGATGAGGAAGTCCGCCGCGCGGCGGCTCTCCCATTGGCGCCGTTCGATGGTGAGATCCAGGCTCCGGGCCGCGATGGAAAGGGCGTTGCCCGCCTGGCGTTCATCCAAGGGGCTGCTGATATCGAGGGCGAGGATGAAATCGGAGGGGAAGGCCTCCTTCGCCAGGCCTACGGGCAGGTTCTCCACGAGGGCGCCATCCACCCAGGGCTGGCCTTGGATCATCACGGGCTTGAAGCCGCCGGGCACGGCCATGGAGGCCCGCACCGCCTCCGCCAGCTCGCCCTCGGCGAAGGCCCGCCCCGCCCCCGTCTGAAGATTGGTCGCGACGACCCGCAGGGGCACGCGGAAGGCGTCGAAGCGGCCCTGGCTGAAGTAGGAGGCCCGCATGAAGAGGCCCTCCAGGGTGCGCTGCACGTGGACGCCGCTGACGCCTTGCGTGAGCCGCCAGCCCCCCTTATCCCAATCGAGCGTCACGGGGCTGCCCGAACGCTGCTCCTGCTCGTCCAGCGTTTCGCCCGGGAGCCGCCGCAGCGTATCGAGGAAGGCCCGCTCGAAATCCACCCGCGTGAACAGGGCCTCGATCTCCCGGGGGCTGTACCCCACCGCATAGAGGGAGCCCACGAGGGCGCCGATGCTCGTGCCCGTGAGGGAGGTGATGGGATAGCCCTCCTCCTCGATGCGCTGCAGCAGCCCCACGTGGGCGATGCCCCGGGCTCCGCCCCCGCTCAGGGCGAGCCCGATGCGAGGCGCGCCAGGAATCGTGACCCGCGGCGCGAAGCGGAACACCATATCCGGCGCCTCCACCGCCACCTCGAAGCGCCGGATCACGACGGAGGGCGGCGCCTGCGCGGCGAGGCTGAACGCCAGGAGCAGCGGGGCCACTACAGGTCTGAGCATGCAGCAAGGATGAAGGATGAATGAGGAAGGATGAAGCGGATTCATCCTTCCTCATTCCGCCTTCATCCTTATTGAAAGAACTCCCACCGCTGGCTTTGGATCTCCATGAGCTTCTCGCAGCCCCTCAGGCCCATATCCAATAGGGCATTGCCCTCGCTGCGGGGGAAGGGGCGGCCTTCGCCGGCGGCCTGGAACTCCACGATCTCCACCTCACCGCCTTCCATGTCGCGGGAGGCCACGAGGTAGCAGTGGATGGCCACGGCCTGCTCCTCGGCGTAGTCGAGATCCACGAGCATGCCCTTGCGGCCGTGGCCGTGCTCCACGACGCCCATGGAGAGGGCCGCCACCTGGCGGCGGAGGGCCGCCTCCAGCCCGTGCTTGCGCAGGGCCAGCGCGAGGGCCACCCAGGCGCCGTTGAGGGCCGTGGCCCGGCTGCCGCCGTCGGCGTTGATCACGTCACAGTCGATCTGGAGGGTGCGCTGGCCCAGCAGACTGAGATCCACTGCCTGCTGGAGGCTGTGCGTGAGGAGCCGCTGCACCTCCACCGTGCGGGCCTGCTGGCGCCCTGCGAAGGCCTCCCGATCCGTGCGACGGTGGGTGGCGGAGGGCAGCACGCCGAACTCCGCCGTGAGCCAACCCATCACGGCCCCGCCCTTCGCCTCCTCCGGCACCCCCGGCATGAGATTCGCCGCGCAAAGCACGTGGGTGTTCCCCTGCTTGATGACGCAGGAGCCATCCGCATGGAGCTGGGATCCCAGTTCCAGGCTCAGGGGACGGAAAGCATGGGGCACACGCATGGGGATGGGGGCTACCTTGGGGAGATGGTAGGGATCTTGTCAGATCTTTGCCCAACGTCAACAGGCATCGATCTTATCGACGCGGCCCTGGTGGCGCCCCCCCTCAAAAGGTGTATCCAAGAAGCATTTCAGGTAGTATTCGGCCTTGAGCGGATCCGTGAGCCGCTGTCCGAAGGCGATGGCGTTCGCGTCGTTGTGTTGCCGGGACAGCACCGCGTGCTCGGGGGAGGTCACCAGCGCGCAACGGATGCCGTGATGCCGGTTGGCGGCGATGCTGATCCCGATCCCAGACCCGCACACCAGCACCAGTCTTTCCCACTCACTCGTCGCCTGCGCCGCCCGGTGCGCGAAATCCGGGTAGTCCACGCGTCCCGGCCCGTCCGTGCCGTAATCCAACACCTCATGGCCCTCCGACACCGCCCAAGCCTTGAGCCGTTCCTTCAGGTCGAATCCCGCATGATCGCTGGCAAAACCGAGTTTCATCGCACGCTCCCCAACCTCCAGGGTAAGGCCCTCCGGTGATGAAACCCATCCTCCAATACCGCCCCCAGGACCGTGGCTTTCTCATCGCCCTCCCCGGAGAGGCGAGCCCCGAGGACTGGATCAAGGCCCTGCGCACCCTGCCCGGCGACCTCCAGGGCCGGGAGCGGCTGACCCCCGCCCGAACCCAGCTTTTCCTGCCCGATGGCCGCCTGCTGGAGCTGCATGGCGTGCCCCTCCGCTGGCAGCGGGCCTATCCCTGGCTCTGCTCCCTGGCCCTCCGCCCCGGGGACGCCGGCCCCTCCATGCGCTTTTGGGCCACGGGATTGCGCCTCCTGCAGAGCCTCCTCGTGCGCGGCGCCGTGCTGCCCCAGCTCGACACCCTGGGCAGCCCCTGGCGCGCCAAGTGGGGCGTGAGCCTCACGAGCCCCTCCGATCGCGAGGCCCTCAAGGACCTGGCGGAGGCCATGCCCCCCGCCACGTGGGCCTTCCCCGAGGACGATAACTGGGTCTTCACCAAGGGCCTCAGCCTCGGCGAGATGGAGGCCTACGAGGTGGAGGACGATCTCGCCCATCCCATGGAAAAGTCCGCCATCCTCTCGGCCTTCCTGGAGGACGGCGCCGATTTCCTCGTGCGCTTCGTGGCCACGAACATCAAGGCGGGCGACGATCCCCGCCTCTCCCTCATCCACCGCCTGCGGGGCCATAAGCGGGACCGCCTGCCTTGGGACGAGCGGCTCATGGTGGCCCTCAGCCACCCCATGAACGAGTTCCCCACCACGGGCGTCACGGAACGCACCCTCGGCGAGCAGCTGGAGCAATGGAGCGAGGGCGCAAGGCCCCAGTGGGTGCGCCCCATGCTCAAGCTGGACGCCCCCCCCGTGCCCAAGAAGAAGGGCGGCCTCGATATCGGGGACGCGGACCGCCATAGCGAAGAGGGTTGGATCCTGAGGCTGGGCCTGGAAGCGGAGGGCGGCGGCCAAGTCACCGTGGCCCAGCTCTGGGAGCCCTCCGTGGAACCCGAAGTGCTCCAGGGCCGCCAGGCCCTCCTGCGCGGCCTCGCCCGCGCCGTGCCCTTCTTCGCGCCCCTGCAGCGGGCCCTCGCGGGCCAAAAACCCGAGGATCTCACCCTCCTCCCCCGCGAGGCCTGGGACTTCCTCACCAAGGGGGCCGAGCGCCTGAAGGAGGCGGGCTTCCTCGTCCACCTCCCCGAGGGCATGGCCGAGTTCGGCGGCGCCCGGCGCCTGCGCGCCAAGGTGCGCCTGGGCGGCCAGTCCTTGCAGACGGGGGAGGAGGGCCTCGAAGGCAAGGTCAGCGCCGAGTGGAGCCTCATGCTGGGCGACGACGCCCTCAGCGTGGACGACTTCGCCCAAATGGCGAGCCTCAAGCACCCCCTCGTGGCCTGGAAGGGCAAGTGGGTGGCCCTGGACCCCGAGACCCTCAAGCAGATCACGGCCGTCGTCCAGGCCAGCCGCGGCGCGGGCTTCGAGGCCATGACGAAGGGCGAGGCCATCGCGGCGGCGCTGACGGGCAACGCCCGCATCCCCGGCGTGGCCGAGGCCATCGAAGTGGAGCTGGCCGGCGATTTCGCCTCCGCCCTCTCGGACCTCATGGTGCTGCCCGACAAGCCCATCTCCCAGCCCGCCGCCTTCAAGGGCCAGCTCCGCCCCTACCAGCTCCGCGGCCTCGCCTGGCTTTCGGGCCTGCATCGGTTGGGCCTGGGCGGGATCTTGGCGGACGACATGGGCCTCGGCAAATGCCTGGAAGGCTCGACCCGCATCCGAACGCTTGAAGGCCTGGTGCCCATCGAGGAACTGTGGGGCTTGCCCAAACGTGAGGTTCGTCCCGACGCCAAACGAGGCGAATGGGGCACCCTGAAAACCCCCATCGCCCTCGAGACTTTCGACGGACGAACCCTGCGCACGACCCAGGTTGACACCGTCTATCGAGAGTTCATCCGGGCCCCTCTGGCCCGCGTCACCCTGACCGATGGGGTCACTCTCCAAAGCACGCTGCCCCATCGATTCCTTACGGCAGACGGTTGGCGGGAAGCCGCCACCCTTCGCCCCGGAGATCGCGTTGCCGTGGCCGCCAAGACCATGCACCGCCCAACCTCTCCATTGGCGGCGGGCGTCTCGGAGCTGATGGCCTGGCACCTTGCGGAGGGCCATGAGCGTGAGCCCCACCACGTGGGGCGCTTCACAAACTCGGATCCGGCCGTGCATGCCCGGGTTCGTACCCTGGCGAAGGCCGAAGGCGTCTCTCTTCAAGGGGAACGGCCTCACAGGGGCCGCTCCACTTCCTACCTCTGCACCAACAAGCTGAAGGCCCTCTTCGAGCCCCACGGCTACGCCTGGGGCGGCCTCTCGGCCGACAAAGTGGTTCCGGAATCCGTCCTGCGGGCCGGCCTGGACGTGCAGCGGGCCTTCCTTCAGGCCTATTTCGACGCGGAAGGCCATGTGGGCCGCACTCATTGCGAGCTCAGCACCGCCAGCCGCCAGGTGGCCGAGAGCCTCCGGGAGATGTTCCGAAATTTCGGAATTTGGCTGCGGGTACGGCCAGCCTTCAAAGCCGCGACCAATGGCCGCAACATCAAGCGCCGCTACTTCGTCTGCACCTTTGGCGGCAACGACATCACCCGCTTCGCCGACCAATTCACCCTGCTGACGCCTGCCAAGCGCGACGCGCTGGCTCGCCTCCAGAAGCTCCCCCGCAACAGCAACGTCGAGGGCGTGCCGGCCCAGGGGCTCGTCGCCCAAATGATCCAACGCGGAGTCCCCCTTCGATCCGTAGGGCTCCGTTCCGTCTATCGGGTCCAGGGCATGGGCAAGCCCCTCGCCCAGCGGGTGGCCGGGGAACTCGAGGCCCTGGGCCACGAAGACCTTGGCCATACCCTTCGAGACTTGGCCTCCGATGCCATCCACTGGTGCGAGGTCAAGGCCGTGGCACTCCGGGATTTCGAGGGCTACGTCTACGACCTCTCGGTGCCCGGCACCCACAATTACCTGGCGGAAGGTGTCGTCACCCACAACACCATTCAGGTCTTGGCGTTGCTCCTCCACCGCAAACACGAGGCCCCGAAAGAGGGCGGCCCCACGCTGCTCGTGTGCCCCACCTCGCTGCTGGGTAACTGGGAGCGGGAGGTCGCCAAGTTCGCGCCCTCGCTGCCCCTCTTCGTGCACCACGGCAACAACCGCGACAAGCTGCCCGAGCGCTTCGCGCCCCACACCCTCGTGCTCACCACCTACGGCGTCGTGCGCCGGGAGGAGGAGACCTTCGCCAAGCGCAAGTGGAGCAACCTCGTCGTGGACGAGGCCCAGGCCATCAAGAACGGCACGAGCGCCCAGAGCAAGGCCGTGCGCAAGCTGCGGGCGGACTTCCGCCTCACGCTCACGGGCACGCCCATCGAGAACCGCCTCACGGAGCTGTGGGCCATCATGGCCGCCTCCCTTCCCGGCTACCTGGGCCTGGAGAGCAGCTTCAAGGAGCGCTTCGCCACGCCCATCGAGAAGTGGCGGGATCCGGAGGTCGCGCAGGACCTCCGCAAGCGCATCGGGCCCTTCGTGCTCCGCCGCCTCAAGAGCGACCGCAGCATCATCCAGGATCTGCCCGAAAAGAACGAGATGAAGGTCTACACGACCCTCACCAAGGAACAGGCCGCCCTCTACCAGGTGCGCGTGGATCAGATGGAGAAGGATCTGGAGATTAGCTCGGGCATCGAGCGCCGCGGCAAGATCCTCGCCCTGCTCACGCACCTCAAGCAGATCTGCAACCACCCCGCCCAGTTCCTCCGCCAGCCCGCGCCCCTGCGGGGCCGCAGCGGCAAGCTGGAGCGCCTCACGGACATGCTCTCCGAAGTGGTGGATAGCGGGGAGCGCGCCCTCGTCTTCACCCAGTTCAAGGAGATGGGCGACCGCCTCCAGACGCACCTAGCCGACACCCTGGGCATCCGCGCCCCCTTCCTCCACGGCGGCAGCAGCCGCGATCAGCGGGACGCCATGGTGCGGGCCTTCCAAGAGGATCCTGGCAGCCCGCCCGTGCTCCTGCTTTCGCTGAAGGCGGGCGGCGTGGGCCTCAACCTCACGGCGGCCACCCACGTCTTCCACTTCGACCGCTGGTGGAATCCCGCCGTGGAGGATCAGGCCACGGACCGCACCTACCGCATCGGCCAGACGAAGAACGTGCAGGTTCACAAGCTCGTCACCATCGGCACGCTGGAGGAGAAGATCGACGCCCTCCTGGAGAGCAAGCGCGATCTCGCCGATCGCGTCGTCGGCACGGGCGAAGGCTGGCTCACGCAGCTCGATGACGACGCCCTACGCCGCCTCGTGGCTCTGGACGTGGATGCCGAAGTGCTCGACGAAGAGGAGGGCGCCCAAGTGGATCTCGCCGCCGCCCGCAAGATGGCCGCCGCGCGGCCCGAGGTCGAGGAGGTGCTGGAATGATGGGCTTCGGGCTCCGGGCTCCGGGCTCCGGGAGCGGTTTCGCAAGCTCCTGGGGGACCGGCATTGATTCGAGGTTTCAGGGACGGACGGCGCCCCGGGCCGGACTCCCCCCGGAGCCCGAAGCCCGGAGCCCGGAGCCCCGCACCGGAGGTGCGCGATGATCGCCTCCAACCGCTTCGGCACCACCTGGTGGGGCCGC
Source organism: uncultured Solibacteraceae bacterium (assembly GCA_964457075.1). GTDB lineage: Bacteria > Acidobacteriota > Holophagae > Holophagales > Holophagaceae > JAFDVN01. Next base: position 12,450 of record CAYWDR010000003.1, on the reverse strand, counting down.
CTCTGGATCAAGGGGCTCGAACGGCTCGGCGACGACTACGAGAATCGCCTGCCCCGCGGCCTCAAGTACGCGGAGGAGGGCCACGTCAGCCACTTCTCCGTGCAACCCGGCGAGATCCAGGCCCGCGTCCACGGCCGCAAGACCTACAACGTGACGCTCGCCCTGCCGGCCCTCACCACGTCCCAGTGGGAGAAGGCCCTCTCCCGCATCACGCAGGAGAGCCGCTTCGTGGCCTCCCTGCTGGCGGGCGAGATGCCCCAGGGCCTCGACGAGACCTTCCGGGAAGCCGGCGCCAGCCTCTACCCCCGCGTGCCCAAGGAGCTGCAGACCCACTGCGACTGCCCCGATTGGGCCAACCCCTGCAAGCACGTGGCCGCCGTCTGCTTCGTCATGGCCGAGGCCCTGGATCGCGATCCCTGGCTCCTCTTCGATCTGCGGGGCAAGAGCCGCGAAGCGGTGATGGCCGCCCTCCAGGGCGCCCTATCCGAGGCCGCCGAGGCCGCCCCCAAGAAGCGGGGAAGACCCCCCAAGAAGAAGGTCACGGTGCTGGAGCTCCTGCGCCGTGAGCACGGCCTCCAGGAGCCCTGGGCCCCCTGCGAGGACGACGCGTTCGACGCCCACCCCACGGCCCTCCCGGAGGTAGTGGTGCCTCGCGTGATCCCGCCGGATCCTTCGGTGTTCACCATGCTCGGCCCCCTTCCCCATGCCCGCATCGAGGCGAGCCTCTGCTTGGCCGCCCTCCTGCACCGCAGCGGCCAGTGGGTTCAACAGCAGTTCGAGGAAGGCCCCCGCGCCATGGAGGAGACCCCTCTCGAAGGCGAGGCCCCCGCCAGCCCCTTCGACGCCACCGCCCCGTTGCAGGCCCGCCCCAACCGGGCCTGGCGGCATAAGAAGCGGAAATGGAAGCACTGAGTCCCGGACCGAGGAGAAACCCATGAAGACCCTCCACACCCCCCACGCCCCCGCCGCCATCGGCCCCTACAGCCAGGCGGTCATCGCCAATGGGCTCCTCTTCACGGCGGGTCAGATCCCCCTCATCCCCGAAAGCATGGAGATGGTGACGGGCCCCATCGAGGGGCAGACCGTGCGGGTGCTCGACAACCTCGACGCCGTGCTCCGGGAGGCCGGCACGGGCTGGGACCGCGTCGTGAAGACCACCGTCTTCCTCACGGACCTCGCCGACTTCGCCGCCTTCAACGCCATCTACGAGAAGCACCTCGCGGGGGCCAAGCCCGCCCGCAGCACCGTGCAAGTGGCCGCCCTCCCCCGGGGGGCGAAGGTGGAAATCGAAGCCGTCGCCCTCGTCTGAGATTCAGCCTAAATCCTGGAATTCCGAGCGGTAGCTCCGGCTGATGGCGAGGGTGGTGCCGTCCTGAAGGACGGCGGCCAATTCGCCGTTAAACCAGGGCTGGATCTCCTTCACGAAATCCAAATTCACGAGCGTGGATCGGTGGATCCTGCGAAAGCACCGGGGATCCAGCTTCGCTTCGAGGCTCGCCAGGGTCTGGCGCAGGAGGTGGGCCTCGCTCCCATGATGGAGGCGGACGTAGTTGTCCTGGGCTTCGACCCAGCGCACGTCTTGAACGCGCAGGAGGCGCTGGGTGTCCCCGACGCGGACGAAGAGGCGCTCCAAGTAGACCGGGGTTTCCGTGCGCAGGGAGGCGAGGAGGGTCTCGATCTGGGCCTGGAAATCCCGTTCCTTTCCCTCGCCGCGCAGGCGGCGGACGCGCTCCAGGGAGGCCTGGAAGCGCTCCCGCTCGCAGGGCTTGAGGAGGTAGTCCAGGGCGCAAAGCTCGAAGGCCTCGAGGGCGTGCTGATCGAAGGCGGTGACGAAGATGGTGGTCGGCATGGCCATGGGGCCCATGGTGCGGACCAGCTCCAGGCCGCTCATCCCGGGCATCTGGATATCGAGGAGGAGGAGGTCGGGAGGATCGGCCCTCAGGCGCCTCAGGGCCTCCTGTCCGCTGCCCGCCTCCCCTGCCAACTCCATATCGGGTTCCATGGCGAGGAAATGCACGAGGCGCTCCCGGGCGAGGGGCTCATCATCGACGACGAGGACGCGGAAGGTCATGACGCGAACCCGGGATGCAGGCGCGCGCCCTGATCCGCCCACCTCAGCGGGATCTCCACCTGCGCCAAGGCGCCCTGCCCACCGGAGTCGGCCAGCATGAAACGCTGATCCTCGCCGAAGAGCTGCTGCAGGCGGGCGCGGGTATTGGCGGTGCCGATGCCGGTGCCCAATCGATCCGGGGCGCATCCCGGGCCATCGTCGAAGACCTCCAGGTGGAGGCGATCCCCTTCGCGGCGGGCGCGAACCTCGACGCGCCCACCCGCCTCGCGTTGCCCCACGCCGTGACGGATGGCGTTCTCCACGAGGGGCTGGAGGAGGAGGGCGGGGACCAGGGCGTCAAGCAACGCCTCGTCCACCTCTGTTTCCACCCGCAGCCGGTCCCGGAAGCGGACCTGCTCGATGGCCAGATAGCTCCGCGTGAAGACGAGCTCCTGCCGCAGGCTGTGCTCCGATTCCGGCGCCTGGTCCAGGCTGAGGCGAAGGAAGGCGCTGAGGCGGGCCAGCATGCGGTCCGCGGCCTCGGGATCCGAATGGATGAGGGAGGCCACCGCATTCAAGGCGTTGAAGAGGAAGTGGGGATTCAGCTGCATCCGCAGGGCCTGAAGCTGGGCCTGGCCCAACTGGGCCTCGAGCCGGGTGGCGCGAAGCTGGTGCTGCTGGGCGTTTTCCCGCACATCAAGGGTGAGGAGGGCGCCCAGGGCCCCCCAGTAGACCAGCAGATTCGCCTGAAGCTCCGTGCGGATGGAGATCAGCACGTCCTTCCAGGCTTCCACGCTGAGGACGGCCGGCATCTGATGGGTCTGCAGAACCTGAAAAAAGAAGTGGATCTGCACGATGGCGGCGCTCGTGATCGCGAGGCTCGCGCCGATGTGGAATAGCCAGGTCCCGAGGCCGCTGGTGCGTTCCAGGGGGACCCGCCGGAGGAGGCGACGCAGGCCCAGGGCCAGCGTCCCCCAGAGCAGGAACAAAAAGAGGTTGGCGGGGAGGTTGGTTCGCCAATCAACCTTGTAGTGGGCGACGTCCATGCTGGACATGTACACGCCCAGGAAGATCCATCCGCCCCAATAGAGGGCCCAAAAACGCCAGGTTCGCATCAAGACAGTCTACTCAACGGGTTCCTTCAACCTTCCGGGACCGCGCACGGTCCCGGAAGCCTCAAGTGTTCGAGCTGGGCCGGGCTTCAGGGGCGGAAGCGCAGGCCGCCCTTGCCCTTCCCACGGCCGGGAGGCATCAGAGCCGAGGCGCTTCGGGCCCCGTGGCCGGGCTGGGCGTTGACCACGGCGGGATTGAAGAGCTCGGCGGCGTTGGAGGCCATCATTCCGCCATCGAAACCGCCCGCTGAAAGCACCATCCCATTCGGGAGGAGGGTATCGCTATGGTTGGTCCGGGCCGTCGCGAAGCTGCCGGCGGCGGTGAAGGCGCCCGTCGCGGGGTCGAAGAGTTCGAGGGAGGCGAAGATCGAGGCGCCATCGTCACCCCCGGTCAGGAGGACGCGGCCGTTGGGAAGCAGCGTGGCCCCCTGCGAGGCGCGGGCGGTGGCGAGGTTGCCCGTGGGCGCGAAGGTGCCCTTGGCGGGGTCGAAGATCTCCGCCGTGGCGACCGCCGGGGCGTCCGCGCCGTAGCCGCCTGCGATCAGCACCTTGCCGTTCCGGAGCAGCGTCGCGCTGTGGGAGCCCCGCGCCGTGCCCATGGCGGCGACGTCGGAGAAGGTGCCCTTGGCGGGGTCGAAAATCTCCGCGCTCGTCATCAAGGCGTGCGTGGCGTCGAAGCCGCCGGCGATGAGCACACGGCCATCGGGCAGGAGGGTGGCGCTATGGCCGCCCCGGGCCAGGTGAAGGTTGCCGGCGGGTTCGAAGGTGCCCTTGGCCGGGTCGAAGAGCTCAGCGCTGGCGACGGGGCCGCTGGTCATATCGGCGTAGCCGCCCGTGACGAGGACCTTTCCGCTCGCCAGCACGGTGGCCGTGAAGTACATGCGGGGCGAGATCATGTTCGGCGCCGGCGTGAAGGATCCGCTGGCCCCATTGAAGCGCTCCGCCACGGCCAGGGGCTGGGCCCCGTCGAAGCCGCCGAGGACGAGGACGCTTCCATCCGCCAGCAGGGCCGCGTTTTGCATCATCCTGGCGGTGCCCAGGCTTCCCGTCGCGGTGAAGGCGCCTGTCGCGGGATCAAAGAGCTCGGCGCTGGCGCTGGGCCCCATATCGCCCAGACCCCCCGTGAGGAGCACGCGGCCGTCCGGCAGGAGGGTGCCCGTGTGGAACGTTCGCCCGGCCCCCAAGGCCCCCATCGCGGGGGCCGCTTCGGCGACGGAGAGCATGAGGGTCACCTGGGCGGTGCCGCCCCGGTTGCTGCCGGTCACGGTGTACGCGGTCTGGGCCCGCCCCTGGAGGGGACTCCCGTTGATGACGCCCGAGATGGGATCGAGGGTGAGGCCGGGCGGAAGGGCCGGCGAGATCGCGTAGCGATCGATGGCGCCGCCCTCTTGGCGGGGCGCGTTCGCCATGATCTGCGTGCCCTTCACGTAGGTGGCCGAACGCGTGGCATAGGCCAGGCGTTCCGGGGCCGGGGGCGTCACGGGGCCCCCGGTGGAGGAGCAGGCCGTCTGGCCCACGAGGATGGTGCAGGCCACGGGGAGCAGGGCCGCGAAGACGCGCGAGCGGCGCCGGGGATGGATGGGCATGAAGCCTCCTTGGGACGAGGCCTCTTTTTTTCATCCGGCCCCCTCCACGGGGGAACCTATGGGGCGGAACCCCACCCAGCTGGGTAGGAACCCGCGGGCGGGGGGCGGAACTTGCCCTACCCCTCCTCCGTCTCCCCCACATCCTCAGGAATGCCGGCCCAGCGGCTGCGGGCCTGGAAGGCGGGATCTTCCAGCTTTCCCAGGAAGGCCACCATGCGCGGCCCCCAGGTGGAGGTCCCCACGCACCCGGGCGGGGCGAAGGGGAGCAGTTCCGCGGGCGCTTCCTCCAGGCAGAGCTGGGTGACGATGAGGCTTTGGCGGAAGGGCTCGCCCAAGGGCGTCAGATTGGCGGAGAGACCCTCCAGCTCCTCCCGCAGGGCCTCCTCCTCCCCCATCGACGCCAGGGTCCCGTCCAGCACCTCCACCACGGCGAGCCGCGCCTTTTGAAGCCGGGCATGCAGCTTCTCCAGCTCCGCCCGGTTCGCCTTCCGCGCCAGGGCGTGGGCCGCATCCTCCAGATGGGGGTGCAGCTTCTTGAAAAGGAGCTGGAGGGCCGCTTCGGCCGGGGTCGCGGGGAGGGTATCCATAGCCCCACTATCGCACCGCTTGCGGACTCAGCCTCCCGCGGGGGAAGGCCGAAGAAGGGGGCACGGGAGGCCTCATGGAGCTCAAGACGTTCTCGTTCTCCCCGCGAAGGGGATGGTCCGAGCCCTTCCCGCCCCTGGACTCCAAATCCACCCTCGTGCTGGCCTTCGGCGCCTCCCCCTTCCTCCGGGAACCGGCCCCCTTCAAAGCCCTCGCGGAGGCCTACCCCAAGGGCTGTTTCCTGGGGTGTTCCACCTCCGGGGAGATCCTCGGCACCAAGGTGGAAGATGGCACCATCGCCGTGGCCGTGGTCCGCTTCCGGGCCACGGGCCTGCGGCGCGCCAGCGCCGCCGTGTCGGGGTCGGAGGATAGCCGGCGGGCGGCCCAGGCCATCGCCGAGGCCCTGGACGCCCCGGATCTCAAGGGCATCCTCGTCCTCTCCGACGGCCTCCACGTCAACGGCAGCGAGCTCGTGGCCGGCTTCAACGCACGCTTCGGGGGCCGCGTCATCATCACGGGTGGCCTGGCGGGGGACGGCGCGCGGTTCCAGCAGACGTGGGTGGTGGAGAACGGGGCCCCCGTTTCGGATCGAGTCGTGGCCGTGGGCTTTTATGGCGAGGCGATCCGGATCGGCCACGGGAGCAAGGGAGGATGGGACTGCTTCGGCCCTGAACGCGTCGTGACGCGCTCCAAGGGGAACGTGCTCTTCGAGCTGGACGGCAAACCCGCCCTCGACCTCTACAAGAGCTACCTGGGGGAATTGGCCTCGGGCCTGCCGGCCACCGCCCTGCTCTACCCCTTGGCCTTGCGCCTGGGCGATCGCGAGGAGCGCCAGCTGGTGCGCACGGTGCTCGCGGTCGACGAGGCGGCTCAAAGCATGACCTTCGCCGGGGATCTCCCGGAGGGCAGTCTCGCCCAGCTCATGCGGGCCAACTTCGACCGGCTCATCGACGGGGCCCAGGAAGCCGCCCGGCGCATCGGCGCGCAGGGGGCCGGCCCCGGCCTCAGCGTGGCCATCTCCTGCGTCGGGCGCCGCCTCGTCCTCGGGGAGCGGACGGAGGAGGAGGTGGAAGCCACCCTCCACGTCCTTCCCGAGGGGACCCTGCAAGTGGGCTTTTACAGCTACGGCGAGATCAGTCCCTTCGCCTCGGGCACCTGCGACCTCCACAACCAGACGATGACCCTCACCCTGATCCAGGAGGCCTGAGCGTGTGTCCCGGGCCCCCCCCGGAGGAATTCCATTCGATCCTCCATCGCCAGCTCGAGCGGCTGGGCCTCGACCGGGAGCACCCGCCGGGGGCGGAGGCCTGGGGGGAACTGATGGCCCGCGTGAGCCGCCACTATTCGGAGGCCGATCAGGACCGCTACACCCTGGAGCTCAGCCTCGCCAAATCCAGCGCCGAGATGCGCGACCTCTACGACGAGCTGAGGCGGACGTCGGAGGGGGCCCTCGCCGAAGAGCGCGACAAGCTCCGCGCCAGCGAGGAGCGCTACGCCCTCGCCGTGCAGGGGGCCAACGATGGCATTTGGGACTGGGACCTGCGCACCGACGAGGTCTACTTTTCTCCCAAGTGGATGGCCCAGCTGGGCTATGAGGAGGGGGAACTCCAGCCCTCCTTCGACTCCTTCCTCCACCTGCTGCACCCCAAGGATCACGCCAAGATGCACGAGGCCCTCCGCCAGCATCTGGAGGAGCGCGTCCCCTACGATCTCGAGCTGCGCATGCGTCACAAGGGCGGCGGCTGGCGCTGGATCCGGGCCCGGGGCCAAGCCGTGTGGGACACCGAGGGCAACGCCCTCCGCATGGCGGGTTCCCACACGGACATCACCTTCCAAAAGGAGGCCGAAAGCGCCGTGAGGGGCAGCGAGGAGCGCTTCCGCACCCTCGTGGAAAACGTGCCCGGCGCCGTGTACCGCGCCCGCAACGACGCCGCCTTCAGCGTCCTCTTCATGAGCGAAGGCATCCATCCCGTGACGGGGTTCCGCGCCCGGGATTTCATCGAGGGCCGCGTGCGGCTCCAGGATCTCATCCACCCCGAGGATCTCCAGCGCGTCATCGAGACGATCTCCGAGGCCCTCGTCCTGCGGGAACCCTATCAGCTGGAGTACCGCATCGTGGATCGCGGCGGCCACCAGCGATGGGTCTTCTCCCAGGGCCAGGGCGTCACGGCGGAGGACGGCACCATGCCCTACGTCGACGGCATCCTGCTGGATGTCACGAGCCGGCGGGCCGATCAGGAGGCCGTGCGCCAGGTGCAGGAGCTGCTGGACCGCGTAGTGGAAAACATCCCCTTCCGGATCTTCATCAAGGATGCGGAGCAGCTCAATTTCATGCGCGTGAACAAGGCCCTGTGCGACGCCCTGGGCCTGGGGCCGGAACGCCTCATCGGCCGGACCTCCCGCGACATCTTCCCCAGCCTCCCCGCGGAGACTTACACCCAGGAGGACCGGCAGGTCCTGGAGACCCAGACCCAGCTCGACATCCCCGAGGAGCTGGTGACGACGCCGGATGGCGAGCGCGTCTGGCACACGGTGAAGGTGCCCATCCTCGATCCGGATGGGCGCAGCGCCTACCTCCTCGGCATCAGCGAGGACATCACGGAACGGAAGCGGGCCGCCCATGCCCTGGAGCTGGCCCAGCGCCGCCACATCACCGCCCTGAAGGAGCAGCAGGAGGAGCTGCGCCGCTCCAAGGAGGCCGCCGAGGCCGCCACCCGCGCCAAGAGCGAGTTCCTCGCCAACATGAGCCACGAGATCCGCACGCCCATGAACGGCGTGCTGGGCATGACGGGCTTCCTCCTGGAGACGGAGCTCACCTCCGATCAGCGGGAGTACGCCCAGACCGTGCGGAGCTGCGCCGAGGGCCTGCTGGAGATCCTCAACGACATCCTCGACTTCTCCAAGATCGAGGCGGGCAAGCTGGATCTGGAGCCGCTGGACGTCGATCTCGCGGACCTCCTGGAAGAGGCGCTCGCTATGTTCGCCCAGAAGGCCCAGGACAAGGGCATCGACTTGCAGGGGGCCCTGGATCCGCGGCTGCCCCGGATGGTGGTGGCCGATGCGGGCCGCGTGCGGCAGATCCTCGTGAACCTCGTGGGCAACGCGCTGAAGTTCACGGAGGCCGGCTCGGTGCTCGTTCGGATGAGCCTGGAATCCCGCGCCCCCGAAGGCATCCACGTCCACGTGGAGATCCAGGATTCCGGCATCGGCATCCCGCCCGAGGCCCAGCCCCGGCTCTTCCAATCCTTCTCCCAGGCGGATGGCAGCATGACCCGGCGCTTCGGCGGCACGGGCCTCGGCCTCGCCATCAGCCGGCAGCTCGTCCATTTAATGGGGGGCGAGATCGGCGTGCTCAGCGAGCCCGGCACCGGAAGCACCTTCTGGTTCACCCTCCTCCTGCCCCTCAGCGATCAGGCCCCCGCCCCGCTGGAGCCCGACCTCTCCGGCGCGCGCATCCTCCTCGTGGCCGCGCCCGGCAGCGCCCGCGAGGTGATGCAGCGCAACCTCGAAGGCCTGGGCCTCACGGTGGAGTGCGCCGTGGCTTCCGAAGCCAGCGCAGCCCTGGCGGGCACGCCGCTGCCCTTCAAGGCCATCGTGGTCGACGGCCCATCCTTGGGCGAGGAAGCCCCCGCCTGGGCCCACGGCCAGGCTCCCCTCCGCCCGACGGTCCTTCTGCAGAGCCAAAAGGGGGCCCCAGGCCCCGCCGTTTCCTGCCTGGGGCGCCCCCTGCGACGGGCCTCCCTCCACGCCGCCCTCGCCACGGCCATGGGCCTGCGGCCTCCGGAGGCCCCCGAAGGGGTGGCCGCGCCCCCGCCCCCCCAGGCCACACCCCCGCCCAAGCGCGGGCGCCTTCTCGTCGCGGAGGATAACCCCGTGAACCAGAAGGTCATCCTCCGCACCCTCGAGCGGCTGGGCTACCGCGCCGAGGTCGTGGGCAACGGCCTCGAAGCCCTGGAGGCGCTCCGCCGGGACCCCTACGACCTCGTCTTCATGGACTGTCAGATGCCGGAGATGGATGGCTTCGAGGCCACCGCCGCCCTGCGCCGCTTGGAGACCGGCACGGGCCGCCGCACGCCCATCGTCGCCCTCACGGCCCACGCCATGGCCGGCGAGCGGGAGCGCTGCATCGCCGCCGGCATGGACGACTACGCCACGAAGCCCCTCCAATTGGATGAACTCAAACGGGTGCTGCGCGAGTGGGTGGACGAGGCGAAGACCGCCACCCCCTCCGCGCCCCCCAGCCCGGGGCCACCCCCCTTCACGGGCATGGGCGTGTTGGACGACGCGACGTTGGGCCAGCTGCGGGAGCTGGATGACGGCGGCGATGGCCTCATCAGGGAGATGTTCGGCCTCTTCCTAGAGGACGTGCCCGCCCGCCTGCTCTCCATGCAAAACCACCTCGCCGAAGGCGACGCCACCTCCCTGGGGCAGGAGGCCCACGCCCTCAAGGGCGGCAGCGGCTCCCTGGGCGCCAGCCGCCTTCGCTACCTCTGCGCCGATCTGGAAAAGGCCGGCCGGGAAAAGCGACTGGACGACGCCGCCCGCATCCTGCCCCAAGTCCTCGCCGCCTACGACGAGGCGAAGGAGGCGCTGGAGGGGTATCTGGGGAGGTGAGGCCTCACCCCCCGAACACCTTCACGGGTCCGCTCCCCTTCGGCGGCGGCGTGTCGCTGATCTGAAGGCGGCCCTGGGCGTCCGTCCACTGGTAGATGCGCGTGTTGGCCTTGGCCACCTGGACGGGAGGGGCCTTTTCCTCCACCTCGAAGCCGCCCCGGCCCTTGGTGGCGAGGAGCCGCATCGCCCCCGCGGCCTTGGGGTCGGGCTGCACGGCCTTGGCGCGGAAGAGGCCGAGGACCTTCGGCACGTAGGCCCGCGTCTCGCGGAAGGGGGGGATGCCCTTGTAGCGGTTCACGGCCCCCTCGCCGGCGTTATAGGCGGCCACGACCTTTTCCAGATCGCCCTTGTAGTAGTCGTTGAGCCAGCGGAGGTACTTCACGCCGCCGCTGATGTTCTGCCTGGGGTCGAAGGGATCCGTCACGCCGAAGCGCTCGGCGGTGGCGGGCATGAGCTGCATGAGGCCCAAGGCCCCCGCACGGCTGCGGGCCCGGTAGTTGAAGGCGCTCTCCGCCTGGATGACGGCCCGGGCGAGGAAGGTATCCACGCCCTCGGCGGCGGAAATCTCATCCACCATCTGGATGAGCTCCGGGCTTTTAATGACGCGGGCCATTTCCACCGCGCTCATGGCGAGGCGCACCCGCCCCACGCCCACGGATTTCAGGGTGAGGCCCAGCCCCCGCACGTGGGTGGGGGGGAGGTTGTTCACGACGAGGCGGCCGTCGCGATCGTAGTAGGTGTAGAGGTAGGTCCTGGGCTGGATCCGTCCGCCGGAGCCGGGCAGGGCCCACGCTGGCGAGAGGGCCAGCAGGGCGATCAGGAGGGGATGGGGACGGATCATCGGCACCTCAGTATAGTTCGGCAAGGGAGGTGCCAGGCCTTAGAGGGTGTAGCCGAATTAGGCCTTTTCCACCGCCGCCTTCCACCGGAGCCGGGACGCGGCCACGGCGGCGGGGTCCACCTGGGGCTCGAAGCGCCGATCCAAGGGGTAGGCGCCTTCCAGGGAGGCGAGGTCGCGAAAGCGCCCCACGCCCAGGCCCGCCAGCATCGCCGCGCCCAGGGCCGTCGTTTCCAGCAGGCGGGGGCGGAGCAGGGGGATGCCCAGGAGGTCCGATTGCAGCTGCATCAGCAGATCATTGGCGGCGCCGCCGCCATCCACGCGCAGCTCGGTGAGGGGGCCGCCCCGCTCCTCGGCCATGGCCTCCAGGATATCGGCCTGAGCGTGGGCGATGCCCTCCAGCGCGGCCCGGGCCAGGTGGGCGGAGGTGGTGCCTCGCGTGATGCCGTGGATGAGGCCCCGGGCCTCGGGCCGCCAATGGGGCGCGCCGAGGCCCGCCAGGGCGGGGACGACGATGACGCCGCCCGAATCCGGAACGGAGCGGGCGAGCGCCTCCACCTCGGACGCGGATCCGATGATGCCCAGGCCATCCCGCAGCCACTGCACGAGGGCCCCCGCCACGAAGGCGCCGCCCTCCAAGGCGAAGGTCGTGGCCTCCCCCAGGCGCCAGGCCACCGTGGTGAGGAGCCCCCGGGCGCTCTCCACGCGCCGCGGCCCCGTGTTCAACAGCACGAAGCTGCCGGTGCCATAGGTGACCTTCGCCTGCCCCGGCCGGAGGCAGCCCTGGCCGAAGAGGGCCGCCTGCTGATCCCCCGCGATGCCCCGCACGGGCAGTCCGTCCGGAAGCCCCGGCACGCCCCGCACGGTGCCGAAGTCCCCCGCGCTGGGCCGCACCTCGGGCAACGCCACGGCGGAGATCCCAAAGCGTCGGCACAGATCCTCGGACCACGCCCCCGAACGCAGATCGAAGAGCTGCGTTCGGCTCGCATTGCTCGCATCGGTGGCGTGCTGCCCCGTGAGCCGGTGCAGGAGCCACGCGTCCGACGTGCCGAAGGCGAGGTGCCGCCCCGGGTGACGGTCCAGGATCCACTTCAGCTTCGTGGCGCTGAAGTAGGGGTCCAGGGGCAGGCCCGTGGCGGCGCGGATCTCCGCCTCCTGGGGCTTCAAGGCGAGGCAGGCCTCCCTCGTGCGGCGGTCCTGCCATACGATGGCCCGGCCCGCCGCCTCGCCCGTGTCCGCGTCCCAGACGAAGGTGGTCTCCCGCTGGTTCGTGAGGCCGAGGGCGGCGAAGCGGCCCGGATCCAGCCCTGCCGTCGCCTCGCCGAGGGCCTGCAGCACCGAGGCCCACACCTCCGCCGGATCGTGCTCCACCCAGCCCGGCTCTGGAAAGTGCTGGGGAAAGGGCGCCGTGGCCCGCCCCACCACCTGCCATTCCCCGTCCACGACCAGCGCCGTCGTGCCCGTCGTGCCTTGATCCAAGCCGATGAGGAGGTCCTTCATGCGGAGTGCATCGGGTCCTGGGTGGAGGGCGTTAGTCCCAGAAACACCACGATCCAAGGCCTAGTAGAACGATTCCTAATCAACAGGACAAAAAAATCCCACCACGAAGGCACGAAGCCGCCCTTCGGGCGCACGAAGGGCACGAAGGGGCGCCGACCCATTCCC
>CAYWDR010000002.1:22792-55528 GCA_964457075.1 uncultured Solibacteraceae bacterium | reverse complement strand
CGGACATTCAGACTACCACTCTGGTGGATGAGCGCAAGCGGAATTTTTCGGCGGGGCCCTTTCGGCCCGCGTTCCGCCTACCGATGAGGCCTCCAGCACGGATGCTCGCCACCCAAGGAGGGGACCATGGCGGACTTGAGCGTTTCCCCTGTTTCCGCAGGCCTGGAAGGGCTATCGGACGACCCGCTGAAGGCCGCGGATCGCATTCTCATGAAGGTGGCCTTGGAGGGGAAGTCCTTCCAGGAAGCGCGCGCGGAGCTTCGATCCGAGCGAGGCTTCACCGAGCCTTCCGCGGAGGCGCATGCATCCGCGGCCACCGACCACGTGGCGTTCTCCCGCGCGGCCCTCGACATCCTGGAAGTAAGGGCCGTCCAGGTGGATGTTCATGTGGAGCGGAACGGCCAGACGTTGGACGCCAGCCTCACCTCCGTCAGCGTGAGCGCCCTGCATTTGCAGATGGGAAGGCGGGAGGAGAAGCCCAAGGATCCCCTCGTGCTGGATCTCACGGGCGATGGCCCCCGCACCACCGGCGTCGAGGGCGCCAGGGCCTTCGATCTCGCGGCGGATGGGGATGTGCGCGGCACGTCCTTCGTGAAGGATGGGACCGCCTTCCTCGCGCTGGATCGTAACGGCAGCGGGCGCATCGACTCCGGTGCCGAGCTCTTCGGCGATCAGCATGGCGCCGCGAATGGCTACCTTGAACTGGCCAAATTCGACGCGAACGCCGACGGCCGCATCGACGCCGCGGATCCCGTCTACCGGGGGCTCCAATTGCTTTTCGGAGACGGCAGCACTCGCTCGCTCGCGGAAGCGGGCATTGCATCCCTGGATCTGGAGACGACCGCCTCGGATCTCACGACATCTGGCGGCGACACGGTCTTCGCCCAAGGGCGCGCCCTGCTCGCCAACGGCGGCTCCATCGCCAGCTACGCCCTGGGGTTGAACCGGTTCGATCTCCAGGCATGAACTACAATCCCCTCGGGGGATCGCATGGACGTGCATGTCATCGGGGCCGGGCTGGCCGGTTCGGAAGCGGCTTGGCAATTGGCTCGCCGTGGATGGAAAGTGACGCTATCCGAGATGCGCCCCGATCATCCGACGCCCGCCCACACGACGGACGGCGCCGCGGAGATGGTGTGCTCCAACTCCTTCAAGAGTGATGACCCCAATAGCGCCACGGGCATCCTCAAGGCCGAGATGGCCCGCATGGATTCCCTGATCCTGCGCTGCGCGCAGGCCACGCGGGTCCCCGCGGGCAACAGCCTCGCCGTGGATCGGGAGGCCTTCAGCGCCAAGGTCACCGCGGAGCTGCGCGGCCACCCCAACCTCATCTGGTCCAGCGCCCTGATCGAGCAGCCGGCGCCAGACGTGCCCACCGTCATCGCCACGGGCCCCCTCACGGCGGAGCCCCTCTCTCGGTGGCTGGCCTCCATCACGGGCAGCGAGCGGCTCCACTTCTACGACGCCATCGCCCCCATCGTCGTGAAGGACAGCATCGACATGTCCATCGCATGGATGGCGGCGCGCTACGACAAAGGCGAGGCGGACTTCATCAACTGCCCCCTCGACGAGGCCGAGTACAACGCCTTCGTGGACGCGGTGCTGGCGGCCGACAAAGCTCCCCTCCACGATTTCGACACGCCCTTCTTCGAAGCCTGCCTTCCCATCGAAGTGATGGCGGAGCGGGGCCGCGAGACCCTGCGCTACGGCCCCATGAAGCCCATCGGGCTGGATGATCCGCGCACGGGCCGCTACCCGCACGCCGCCGTGCAATTGCGCCAGGACACGCTGGCGGGCGACCACTTCAATCTGGTGGGTTTCCAGAATCGCCTGAAGTGGGGAGCCCAGGCGGAGGTGTTCCGCCTCATCCCCGGCCTGCAGCACGCGGAGTTCGTCCGCTTCGGTTCCATCCACCGCAACACCTACGTGCAGGCCCCCAAGGTGCTGGATGCCACCTTGGCGGTGAAGGATCGACCCGGGCTATGGATCGCCGGGCAGCTCAGCGGCGTGGAAGGCTATCTCGAGAGCGCCGCCGGAGGCCTCGCCGCCGCATTCGCCGTGGACCGGTTCCTGCGCGGCCAGGCGCCGCGCCCCTTTCCGCGGGAGACCGTCCTGGGCTCGCTGCTCCACTACTTGGCCCACGCCCACCTCAAGGACTTCGGCCCCACGAACGCCATGATGGGGCTCCTGCCCGACTTGCCCGAGGGCGAAGTGGACACCCGCCTCGCCAAGAAGGCGGGGGGCCGGGCCGGGCTCAAGCAGGCCAAGGGCGCCGCCCATCGCAAGCGGGCCCTGGGTAACCTGGAAGCCTTCCTCGACGCGCCGGAGTAGCACCATGAAGAGATCCCTGATCTGGACCCTCATTCTGGGTCTGGTGGCGCTCGGTGGAGCCCTCATGCTGGCCCGGCGGGGGTCCGCCGCCACCGCGGCGGAGGACGACGCGCCCCTCTTCAGGACCCAGCCCCAGGGCGCGGGCCGGCGGATCCAGCTTCTGGCGCGGGAACCCCTTCGCGGCGTGCGCTGGCTCCCGCCGATCGCGGGTGGATGGTTCCTCTGCCAGGTGAGCACCCAATCCGATCGGCAACTCGTGGGTCTCTTTCAGGAGGGGCAGCTCGCCCACACCTTCTCCTTGCCCCGCCCTGAAGGAATCCCCGAGGGCTTCTACCGCCAAGCGGAAATCCGGGATGCGCTGGTGGTCAGCGATACGCTCCTCCTGCTCGTGCAAGCCGAGGGAGGGCGGCGGGAGGTTCCCGTGGTGATGGCGCTCACGCTGGAAGGCGACCTGCGTTGGGCCGGCCGCGCCCAAGCCGACCACCTGGCCGCCGCGGATTCCGCGGTCTGGGCCTGGGGGGCCACCGGCGCCCAGCACCTCCCCCTCGCGTTGGCCAAGGGCGAGCGGGCGAACCGCAAGGCCGGGCGGGCAGGAATGCCGGAGCCCCTCACCTGGCCCATGGAAGCCGCGGCTCCAACCTCCTTCCTATCCACATCGTCGGGCTTCCTGATCAGCCATTCGAGGGGACTGAGCGCCTGGCGCAGCGATTCGGGTTGGGTTCATACGCCAGGGCCAGCCCCTTCCCCGCTTGGCTTCCGAGCACCGAAGGACGCCCTCATCCGATGTGGGACGACGTTGTACTGGCAGCCCGAGCCCGGCGTCCTGTTCAAAGTCGCCTCCGACGCCCAGGTGCTCGGGCCCGAGCCCCTCCCGATCCCCGACCCGGCGAAGCAGGACTCGGCCCTCCTCAGACTCCTCGGCTGCGACGCCGAGGGTAGCCTTTGGTTCGGGTTGGCCTCGCCATCGCTGCCGACGGCACCCCAGGCTTCGCTTCCCGAGGTCGACGCCCTTTGGAATCCCCCGATGGCGACCCCGACCCTGTCCGCCGAAGCGCGTGCCGATTATGAAGCCCACCTCAGAGCCCCCATGGATCGGATCTACGCGTGGAAGCCCGGCGACAAGTCGCTTCGCGCGATCATCTGGTCGCAGGCCTGGCTCCGGCTTGACGCGCCCCCGGCGGTGGCGCCTCCTTCCGGGGATGGTGAGTTACGGCCCGAGGCCCGGGGGTTCCTCTTTGGAACCGGGCAGGAGCGCTGGTGGCTGAGTTTGAGGGTCCTACCCTAGGAAGTCGAAGAGGTTCGTCTTCCCCACCTTGGCCAGGCTGCTGAGGGTCACCTGCTGCCCCGTCTGATCGGCGCTGAAGCGGGTCACGGCGTCCGGGTAGTCGGTGGATTCCACCGTATTTTGAATGCCCTGCAGCGTGAGGGTGAAGTTGGCAAGGTCGTCCTTGAGGGCGAGAATGCCCGCTTCCCGGCCGCCGATATCCGTCTGGGCCGTGCTTAGCGTCGGCAGGATCGCCTTGAGATTGGTGTAGGCCGCCTGGATGAGGGCGGAGTTGTTCGCGAGGAGGCCATCCCGAAGGTCCGTCACCTGCTGGAAGAGATCCGTGGCGCTCCCCTGGCCCCCCGTGCCGAAGAACAGAGTGCTCCCGGGAATGTTGGTATCCACGGTGCTGCTCGCGGAGACGTCCACCCGATGGATGCCCGCGTTGCCCGCGTAAGTGATGGGGCCCGCCGCTGGGCCGCTGAAGGGGACCGTCAAGGTCGCGGTGCCTGAGAATAGGTACTTCCCCTGCTCCTGAGTGTTGGCGGCGGAGATGAAATTGGAACGGATCGCATTCACTTCCTGGGCCAGATTGACCCGAGGGGTGCCCGCGTTGGTCCCGCTGATGGCCTGCTGCCCGATCTCGAGGAGCCGCGTAAGGTCGTTGATGACGCCGCCCAGGGCCGATTCGGATCCCTGAAGGAAGCTCACCGCGCCTTCGATCTGTTTTAGGAAGCCTTCATTGGCGCCAATGGAGGCGTGGAAATCCACCAGCAGCGCCGCGCCGGTTGGATCGTCCGACGGATCGTTGATCCGCTTCCCCGTGGAAAGCTCCCGCTGGGTCACGGAGAGCCTTTCCTTGGTCCGTTGGAGATCAAGCAGGGTCTGCCGATTGTTGATGGTGATGGGGCTGCGGAGGGTCACGGGTTACCTCCCGAACTGGTTGAGGAGCTGATCGGTGAGCTGGTTGATCACGGAGATGAACCGGGCCGAGGCCTGGTAGCCCCGCTGGAAGTTGATCATCTGGGTGGCCTCCTCGTCGAGATCCACGGCGGACACGCGATCCCGCTGATTTTGGAGGGCGGTGACGAGGTTCTGCTGGTTATCGGCGGCGATCTGGAAGCCCTGCCCCTGGGTGCCCACTTGGTTGACCAGTTGCCCGATGAACTGGCTAAAAGGCCCCGAATCGCCCACGCCGTCACCATTGGTGTCCACGGTGCTGCCGGTGGTGTGGAGGGCCGCGATCGCGCGGGCGATGGCGTTGTCGCCGGGAGAGGCGGCCACGCCCGCCGCCGCGATGAGGCCGGGATTGCCAGAGACGGCGCCGTTCACGGAGAGGGCATACACCATCCCCTTGTAGTTGGTAGCGGCGGTGATGATGGGAGGAAGGCCGTTGGCCGCGTTGGCCACGGCACCCTGGAAGAAATCCGTGCCCGTCACGAGGCCCGTGCGGTCGAAGCCCGTGCGGTGGAGCAGGTTCACCTGCCCCGCCACGCCCGCGGCCAGCTCGTCCAGCTGGCGCTGGTATCCCGCGAGGATGTTGTCGCGCAAGTCCAGCCTGGCGCCGACCTCGCCGTCCCCGATGCGCTGCGTCACGTCCACCACGGTGGTCCCCATGATGGAATCCACTCGGTAGAAGTTGTTGTAGACGGGATCCCGCGTCACCTGGAGGTTGTAGCTGGCGTTGTCGCTCACGAGCGTGGCCGCGCCGGAATCGAGGGTGATCTCGTACTCCCCGTGGGTCCCCGCGAAGACGTGGATGCCGATGAGCTTGGAGAGTTTATCCGTGAGGACCTTACGCTGATCCCGCCCATCGCTATCGGATCCCGGCGTGGGTTCCGAGGCGATGCGGCTGTTGAGCTTCGCGATCTGATCCGTGAGCGTATTGATCGACTGCACGTCGCTGGCGATGGCCGTGTCGGCGCGGGCGCGTTCGTCGTCCAGCTGCCGGTAGCGCGTCTGGAGCGTGGAGATGAAGGTCTGAGCGCGGCCTACGAGGCTCTGCCGAAGGCTGAGATCCTCGGGGCGCAGTGAAAGCTCCTGGAAGCCCTGGAGGAATTTCTGGAGCTGGGCCGAAAGCCCCGTATCCCCTTCGTCCGCCATGGGGGCAGCCACGGAGAGGATGCCTTCATAGCGCGACTGGGCGCCGGATTGACGGGCCTGCTCCGAATACATCTGGAGTTCCAGCAGGCGATCCCGCACGCCATTGATGGCGTTGATGCTCACTCCGGGGCCGTACCCGAAGCCGCCGAAGAATTGCGTATCCTGGGTTCCCAGCTCCACTCGCTGGCGGGCATAACCGGGCGTGTTCACATTGGCGATGTTGTGCCCGATGACGTTGAGGGCGCCCTGGTGGGCCTGGAGGCCCGAAAGGCCGACGTAGAGTCCGGAAGTTAGGCCAGGCATGGGTTCTCCTAGCGGCGCCCGGCCAAGCCGGGGCCATAGACATGTGGTTCATGAAGTTGGGCGAGGGCGGCCCGGAGGGGCGCATGGAGGCCATCGAGCAACACCTGGATCCGGCGCAGGCGTGCCTTGAGAATCTCCGCCTGCGCCAAATCCTGGGGCCATCCCACCAGCTCCGACCAGCGGATGCCGGTCAGAAGCGGCAGGGGGTCCTGGCCAAGGCGGAGCCGGGCCTCAAGGGCATCCAGCAGCTCGGGCAAGGCGTGAAGCATGGGTTGCCTCCGGAAGAACCATCAGGTCCTCCGGGGCAAGCCTCAGGCCAGCAGATCCAGATGCTTCTCGGCAGGCTCTGCAGCCTCTGCCTCATCTTCGGGCTGCTCTTCCGAATGCCCCCGGCGGCGCCCCTCCTTCCGCTCTTCCAGGCGGAGGGCCTCGGACTTGGCCACATCGTGGACTTCATCGGCCGCCTCGGCCTGCCTCAATTCGAGGGCATGGCGCCGGGCCACCTCTTGTTGCGCCAACGCGCCGCCTTCATGGGCCTGACGCACGGCCTCCAAGGAGGCGATGGTATGAATTTGTCGCTGGATCAGTGGGGAGATCAAGTCCTCACGTCAGGAGCCTCAGACTTTCGCGGGCACATGCTCGCGGATCAGCCCATCGGCCACGGCCTCTCCATCGGGGTTGTAGCTATCGGTGTCCATTTGGGCCCGGAGGGCCTCCACCTTATCGATGCGCACATCGGGCACCTCGGCGATCGCGGCCTGGGCCACGGCCATGAGCCGGGCACCTCCGCTCACCTGGAGCGCGTCGGTCTGGGATACGCCGGAAACGGGCGCGGCCGTGGAAGTCGACGGCGCCTTGGAGGGCGATACGCCCTGGCTGCTGCCGACCCCACTGGTTTTGCCGGTAATGCGCATGCTTCACCTCGATGTGGAACCTATCGGCAGTTTGCCCGGTTCCGTGAGAGGTTGGGACCCCTTTTGTGCATCGCTTGCCTGCCTCCAGCTCTCCGCCAAGCGTTCGGCCAAGCCCCAAGAACGCCCCGAGCCCATGGCCTTATCCACCACGGCTTGATCCAGGAGCATCTCGTAAGTGCTGCGGGCCTGCCCCTCCTCACCCAAAAGTCCAGAGGGTTCCACGGTCTTGCGGAGGGTCTGGAAGAGCAGGCTCATGATCATGCCCTCGAACTGCTTGGCCGCGGCTTCACTGCGATCCTGGGACGGAGGCAGGCGTCGCTTGAGGGCGAGGGTCGGATCCAGATCCACCTTCAGGGCGAGCGGATCCTGCATCAGAGGATCCTCAGCTCGGCCTGAAGCGCGCCCGCGTCCTTGATGGCCTGGAGGATGGCCACCACGTCCCGGGACGAGGCCCCCATGGCGTTCAGGGTTTCCACCAGCTTGCCCACGGAGGTCCCTGGTTCGAGGGAGGCGGTCTTCGCCTTCTCTTCCGTGACGGTGACGTCCTTCTTCTCGGCCGTGACGGTCTTGCCCAGGCTGAAGGGCGTGGGCTGGCTCACCAAGGGCTTGGAGGTGACCTGGATGCTGAGCCCACCCTGCACGATGCTCACGGCGCCGATCTTCACATCGCTGCCGAGGATCACCGTGCCCGTGCGCTCGTTCACCACGACGCGGGCCTTGGGTTGAAGCTGCACGTTGAGGTTCTCCAGGCGGGCGACGAGCTCCACGGCCCGGCCTTCGTACTCCTTCGGCAGCTTCACTTCGACGGTGCGGCTATCCTGCGCCTTGGCCGCCTTTTCGCCCAATTCCTCGTTGATGGCGTGAACGAGGCGGACCGCGGTCGTGAAATCTTCTTCCAAGAGGCTGTAATTGAGCGTGGGGCGCCCGTTGAAATCCCCGGGGACGCCGCGTTCCACTAGGCCGCCTTCCGGGATGCGCCCCACCGTGGGATGGTTTTTCGTGGTGGAGGCGCCGCCGGCGGAGGCGCTGAAGCCCCCGACGAGCAGGGGCCCCTGGGCCACCACGTAGGTGGCGCCATCGGGGCCCTGGATGGGCGTCATCAGAAGGGTGCCCCCAGCCAAGCTCTTGGCGTCGCCCGTGCTACTGACCGTGACATCGATGCGCGTGCCCGGCTTGGCGAAGGGGGGCAGCTCCCCCGTGACCATCACGGCCGCCACGTTCTTCACCTTGATCTGAAGGGGATTCACGGTGATGCCCTGCCGGGCCAGGAGGTTGGAAAGGCTCTGCTGCGTGAATCGAGTCTGATCCTTGTCACCCGTGCCATCGAGCCCCACGACGACCCCATAGCCCAGCAGCTGGTTGCCCCGCACCCCCTGCAGCCGGGCAATTTCTTTGAGCCGGGCCTCGATCTTCTTATCCTTCTCACCCGCAAACATCCCAAAGCACATCACAACTGCAAAACCGCCAAAGGCGGTTTTGCAGCATAGGGAAGAGATGGATTGGAACATGACCGCTCCTTCAGAAGGGCCAGATGTAGTTGAGTAGGCGGCTGATCATCCCGGGCTTGAGGGTTTCGTCCACCACGCCCTTTCCGCCGTAGCCGATGCGGAGCTCGCCCACGGAACCGGAAACGATGGTGTTGTCCTTATCCAGACGGGCGGGATCGATCATCCCGGCCACGTAGAGGCGCTGAGTCTCGTTATTGAGCTGGATTTCCCGGTATCCCTCGAAGATCACGTTGCCGTTGCTCAGCACCTTCACCACGCGGGCCGTGACGGTGGTGGTGAACGTGGCGCTGCGGCCCGTCGTGCCGTTGCCCTTGTACTTGTTGGTGGTGGCCGTGGTGCGGTCGCCCGTCCCGCCGCTCCCGATGCCCACGCTATTGAGCAGCCCGAAGAGGGTGGGGCTGTTCAGCTTGTTGGACCCATCCCGGGCCGTGGTGACGTCCGCCTTGGAGATGGCCGTCGTGGCCTCGGTGATTTTAATGGTGACGAGGTCGTTCACCCGGGAGGCCCTGAGATCACCCACCAGCGTACGGTCCCGCCAGATGCTCCCCTCGCTAAGGGGAGCGGGCTCCCGCACCTCCTCGACAAGCGGGATGGCGGGCTTTTTGAGGAGCAGGGGATCGTGCTTCCGCGGGATGGAGCAAGCCGCCAGCAACCCCAGCATCAGGATGATAGGCAACTTGTTCCACATGACACACCTCGACCCCCAAGGAGAGCGAAGGCTATGCCAGGGCGATCAGAATCCGATCATGCCCAGCCAAGTCCTGATGATTCATCGCCTTGCCCCAGCCCTGCCCAATGGCCCTCCGGCAGAGCTCGCCCCCCTGGCCGGTTCCGATCTCCAGAACGCAGGCCTTGGCCCCCCGGACGCGAGCCTGGGCCAGTATCCGGGTGGGATGATCCAAGCCCCCATCGCTGCTGAAGAGGGCCAGATCCGGTTCGAAGGCCAGCTCCCGCTGAAGGGAAGGCCGATCCGATTCCGCGACATAGGGCGGGTTGGAGACGACCAGTTCAAGCGGATCCGGCACGGGCGCCAGCAGATCGCCTTCGAGGAAGGCCAGCTTCGCCCCGTGGGCCTCGGCGTTGCCGCGCGCCACGGCGAGGGCAGCGGGGCTGAGATCCGTGGCGGTGACGGCCCAGTCCGTTTCCAGGGCGAGGCTCACGCCGAGAATGCCCGTGCCCGTGCCGATATCCACGGCGCGGGAGACGCCCAGACGCCGGCCCACGTCCAAGGCCGCTTCCAGCACCAGCTCCGTCTCTGGCCGTGGGATGAGCGTGTCGCGGGTGACCTTCCACCGCTTCTCGCGGAAGGGCGCCCAGCCAAGGATGTAGGACCAAGGCTCGCCTTCCCGGCGGCGGCGGATCCAAGCGCCGATCTGCTCCCGCTCGGAGCCCGGGACGGGGTCCGTGGCATGGGCCGATATCCAGGCCCGGGGCCTGCCCAGGCCCTCGTCCATCCATCGCCAGCTCTCCGCCACCGCTTCTTCCGGCGGAAGGAAGCGGGCGAGCATGCCCGCGAGGTCGCGGCGGAGGTCGGCGTAGGAAAGGGAAGAAGTCATGGAACCGCGAATGAACCCGAATGGACTCCGGTCATCTTCGCGTGAATTCGCGACATTCGCGGTTTCACTTCTCCATCAGCGCCTTGGCGCGTTCCTGGGCGGTGGCAAGCACCAATTCATGGAGGCTGCCGCCGTGGCTATCCATGGTGACGACGACGGGGAAGTCCTCCACCTCGATGACCCAGAAGGCCTCTGGCGATCCTAACTCCTCCAGCATATGCACATCCACCACGCGCTTCACCTGGGCCGCCAGCAGGGAGCCCGCGCCGCCGGTGGCGTGGAGGTAGACGGCGCCCGTCTTCACGAGACCGTCGCTCGTCTTCTTACCCATGCCACCCTTGCCGATGACGCCGCGCACCTTGTAGGTATCGATGACGTCGGCCTGGTAGGGCTCCTCGCGGATGGAGGTGGTGGGTCCCGCCGCCACGAAGGCCCACGTGCCGTCGGCGTTCTTCTTCACCACGGGGCCGCAGTGGTAGATCACCATGCCTTCGAGGATGGGCTTCAGCCACTCGGGCTTTTGCTCCTTCATGTACTTGTGGCCCATGTCGCGGGAGAGCACGACCTTGCCGTTCAGCAGGACCTCGTCGCCCACCTTGAGCTGGCGGGCCTGGTCTTCGGTGATGGGGGTGGTCAAACGGATCATATGAGCTCCTTTTTGAACCACCAAGACACCAAGACACCAAGAAAATCAAAAGAGCTTCTTTCGGGCTTTTCTTGGTGTCTTGGTGTCTTGGTGGTGTTCATTTCAGTCGAAGGAAACCGTACCAGTGGCGCTGATCGTCATCGTCCGACGGCGCGAGCTCCAGCACATGTAGCTGATGGAGACGTAGAAACTGGCGGGATGGCGGTACATCTCCTCCACATGCACGCCGAGCACGGTGGTGTTGCCGCCGTAACCCATGGGGCCGATGCCGAGGGTGTTGAGGTCCGCGGTGAGTTCCTTCTCGAAGGCGTCCATCTTGGGATCGGGGTTGGCGGTACCCAGCTTGCGGAGGATCTGCTCTTTGCTGTGTTCGTAGCCGCTCACGCGATCGCCGCCGATGGCCACGCCGAGGATGCCGGGGCTGCAGCCCTGGCCCTGGGCCTTCACGACGGCATCGATGATGGCCTTGCGCACGCCGCCGATGTCGCGGCCCGCGCCGATGGTGACGTCGGGCAGGCGGTACTGGGCGCCCACGTTCTCGCAGCCACCGCCCTTGAGCATCACGCTGATCTCGATCTCGGGCCGATCCCACTCCTCGAAGTGGAGGATGGGGTGGCCGCCATCCCCGTGACCGGCGAAGGGATCCATGTTGTTCCCGCTGTTCTTGCCGCTGAGGCTCTCCACGCAGTTGGGGCGCAGCCACACCTGCTTGGTGGCCTCCTTCACGGCCTCGCGCACCTGGGCCTTCACGGCCTTCTGGCTCACGCCGTAGGGATGGCGCACCCAAAAGAGCACGGTGCCCGTGTCCTGGCAGAGGGGCGTGACGTGGCCGTCCGCCAGCAGGATGTTCTTCACCATGTCGTTGAGGGTGTTGAAGGCCCGGGAGCCCTCCTCTTCCGCGTCGCGGCCCTTCACGAGGGCGTCGATGATGTCCTGGGGCATGCGGGTGGAGGTGCGGCGGATGAGCTCCAGCACGGGCGTGGTGAGGTCGAGGCCCTTGAGATTGGCCATATCGGCCCTGTACCCGGCGGGCAGCACCGACTTGGACTCGACCACGTCGAGGGTCGTCATGTTGGGAATGGTGCATTCGGCCATGGGAACCCTTTCGAAACCAACAGACCATGATCAGGCCGAACGCCCGTGCTCTCAAGCACAGCTCTTTGGGTCAGCGAGCCCAGGCCCTGGAAAGGGCCAGCGTGAGATCCACAAGAGGCGTATCCGAACGGCCCAGGGCCACGCCCTTCAGATCCCGCTCGCACTGGTTCACCTTGGCCAGCAGGGCCTTGGCGCCGGGCATCCGGATTTTGGACGCCACCGCCCGGTAGCCCTCCACGAGGAAGGCCTGCTTGGGCGAAAGGCCCAATGCCTCCGGCAGTTCCCGGGGAGGAATCCCCTTGGCCTCGGCCTCCACGGCTCGCACGACCCGTTCCACCTCGCGGCGGGCCTGGCCCAATAGCTGGAGAGGATCATCGCCATCCTCCAGCCCCAGGCGAAGGGCCTGGAGGGCCTCCCCCCAGGCACCCTTCTGGAAGGCGGAGGTCCAGGCGAAGGCCCTCTGCTCCGCGAGGCGGAAAGTGACCTGATCGACCATGGCCGTGGTGGTCTGGCGGTCTTCGGAGAGCAGGTCCAGCACTTCCATGGCCCGCTTCAACAGGCTGGGCTGGCCCCCGAGGCGGCTGGCCAGGGACTGGGCCACGCCTGAGCCCAGCTTCAGCCCCAACGATCTGGCTTCGGACTCCAGGAAAGCCGGCACTTCGGCGGGCTCCAGCGCCCCCACCTTCAGCACGCGCCCCTGCTTGGCCCACTCGGACCAAGGCTTGGAGCCCAATGGTTTGCCGGGGCCCGCGGGCAGCGTGGCGCCGCAAACGAAGAGCAGGGCCAGATCCGAGGGTGGGTTTTCCAGCCAGGGCTTCAGGGCGCCGGGCAGTTCCTTGGGCTTGGCCAGGAGGTTATCGGCGGCGGGCACCAGCACCGAGCGGGTGGCGCCGAAGGGGGGCGCCTCCTGGAGCGAGTTGAGCACCTCGGCCCAGGGGCATCCCTCGCCGCAGATGGTGAGGCTGAAGTCCGCCCACTCTGGATCCACGTGGGCCGCCTTCCAGGCGGCCACGGCGGCCTTCCGGCGGTCGGGATCCTCGCCGTGGATGAGCGCAAAAGCTGGGAGGGTGGTCATGGCCGGGCTCCGGGCTCCGGGCTCCGGGCTCCGGGCGCAGACCCTTCCGCCAAACAAGGCCAATGCGCCATGAATCCCTCAAAAAGGGAGATGCCATGTGCCCTCCGAAACGCTTCGCATAGCGTCCCGGAGCCCGAAGCCCGGAGCCCGGAGCCCGTCATCATTCCGCCCCCTCCAGGAACTGGGTGAGGAAGCTCTCCGCGAAGTCGTCCGCCAGGCTATCCACCACGGCCAGCTCCCGGTTATCGAAGGAGGCGAAGTTCTGATCCACCCGGTACTGGTTGGAGAACGTGAGGCTGCGGCGGCTCTGCACCACGGCGCCCGTTTGCCCATCCAGCAGCTCCACGGAGGCCACCACGATCACTTCCACCCGGCTTGCGCTGCCCGCGCTGGCCTTCAGCTTGTCATTCCCGAGAGAGAGCCCCACGGGCCGGACCTCGTAGCGCTCCAGGGTGCCCTGCAGGATCCAGCGGCTGGCCTCTCCCTTCCCCACCAGCTTCCATGGAGAAGCGGCCACCACGCGGTTGGAGAGGGCTTTTTCGAAGCGCTCCTCCACGCCCAGGCGGGGCGTGATGTTCTTGAAGGGATTGAGCCGGAGGGTGTCCCCCTTGTGATGCCAGGCCTGGCCGCGTTGTTGGCGATCCAGGCGATGGTAGCCGCAGGCGAGGCAGAATATGGCCAGCCCGAGCCCGCCGGCCCGAAGCCCGAAGCCCGAAGCCCGAAGCCCGCTCACGGCTGGTAGATCCCGACATACGGCAAGTTCCTCAGCTTGCCGTCGAAATCGAGGCCGTACCCCACGACGAAGTGATCCTCGATCTGGAAGCCGATGTATTCGACCTGAACAGGCACCTTCCGGCGGCTGGGCTTGTCGAGGAGGGAACAGACGGCGAGGGAGGCGGGCTCGCGATCCATGAGGAGGTTGCGCACCTTGTGGAGGGTGAGGCCCGTATCCACGATGTCCTCCAGCACGAGCACGTGCCGCCCTTGGATGGGGCGGTCCATGTCCTTCTTGATCACCACTTCCCCCGTGCTATCCGTGCCGCCGTGGTAGCTGGAGGCCTGCATGAAGGTGAGATCCAGGTCCAAGTCGATGGCCCGGACCAGATCCGCGAAGAAGGGGAAGACGCCGTTGAGGAGGCCCACGACCACCAGATCCTTCCCGGCGTAGTCCCGGGTGATGGCTTGACCCAATTCCTTCACCCGCGTGGCGATTTGGGCTTCATCAAACAGGGGGGTGACGCGACTGCGCATGAGCGACCTCTATTCCCATTCAACCTTGGTGAGGGGCGCCGGGTCCATAGTTCAGCCGAAACCTCCCCGGCGGAGCTTTACAATGATGACCCAGGCCCTCACCCCATTCATGTCCATCCCCGTCACCGACTCCCCCTACCACGCGCCGGAAGTGCTGGCGTGGGTCGAGGCCGCCCAATCGGGGGACCAGGCCGCCTTTGCCCGGCTGGTGGAGCGATTCAGCCGGGATGTGTATGGAAAGGCCTTTTCGATTCTGAAGAACCACACGGACGCGGACGACGTGGTGCAGGAGACCTTCATTCGCGTGTACCGGGCCCTGCCGGGCTTCCGGTGGGAAAGTTCCTTCCGGACCTGGATCATCACCATCGCCACCCGCCAGGCCCTCAGCTACCGGGAGCGCATCCAGCGCCAACCCGCGGGCCTGGAGATGGAACAGGAGGGCTTCGAACCCCCCGCCCTTCGCGTGGAAGCCTCCCAGGGCGCCTGGATCCTGGATCAGGAGGCCCGCCGGCTGCTGGCGGAGGCCATGCCCAAGCTGCCCCCCCGCCAGAAGCAGGCCCTCACCCTGAAGCTGCAAAACGATTGGAAGTACGAGCGGATCGCCCAGGAGATGGGCACCTCGGTGGGCTCCGTGAAGGCCCACATCTTCCACGCGATCCAAAGCCTGACCCGGCACATCAAAGGAGGCCGCTCATGAGCGAACTGATCCTCCCCCCCGCCTGCCAATCAGCCCTCGCGGCCCTTGAGCTCGACCCCATGGAACCCGGAGCCCATGCGGAGGCCCACCTCCGCGCCTGCACCGCCTGCCGTGAGGCCCAGGTGATGCTCCTGGCCCAGGAGGAGGCCCCCCTGCCCCTCGTGCCGGCCGGCTACTTCGAGCGCCTGCCCGCCCGGGTGATGGGCAAGCTGCAGACGCGGAAAGTGGGTCTCCGCCCCGGCGCCTGGTGGATGGCGGCCGCGGCCGTGTTGAGTCTGGCCGTGGGAACGGGTGCCTTCATGGCCGGCCGGGCCAATCGGCATCCCGTGGTGGAGGCCGAGGCGCGCCCCGTGGAACCCGCTCCCCAGATCGAAGCCCCCTTCCAGGATTCCCAGGATGAGCTGGGTAAACTCCAGAATATGAAGCCCGAAGAGGTCCGCGATCTCGTCAACCAGCTCCAAACCGATCCCCCCAAGGGGACCGAATGAGGTCCAGCATGAATCGCGCCCTGCCCGCCCTGATCCTGGCCAGTGCCGCCCTGGCGGCTCAATCCGTCCCGGGCGAGGGTCAGCAGGTGCTCCGGCAGTTCATCATGCAGCGGATTCAGGATCGCGTGGGCCTCTCCGGCGCTCAGGCGAAGCAGGTGGCCGACCGCTGGGAGCGCTTCAATCGGGAGCACTTCGAACGCCAGCGGCAGATGGGGCAGGTCCGCCAACGCTTTGAGGACATCCTGCTCGGCCCAGGCGACGAAGATCAGAAGAGCGCCAAGGTGAAACCCCTCCTGGAACGATTCCTGGAACTCAGGAAACAACAGATCGAATCCAAGCTGGATTTCGAGGATGACATCCGCGCCGGGCTCTCTCCCGCCCAACAGGCGCGGCTCGTCGTGACCGTGGACGAAATCATCGAGCAGATCCGCAAGCGGCTGGAAAACCGCCCCATCCTCAAGGAATTCCGGCGAGAGCAGCGGGAGGGCGCGATGGAGGGGCGCCCCCGCCGGCCCTTCAACCGGAACTGATCACTCCTTCGGCGCCTCCAGCACCATCGATACCACCAGCGGCCGCGTATCCGTCGTCTTGCGGATGATGCGGCGCAGGCTCTGCCGAAGCAGCTCGTAGAGCAGCGTGTCGTCCCGGCGCACTTCCACCGGGGCTTCGTCATAGGCCTTGGCCACGACGCCCCGCAGCAGGGCCCCGTAGGCCTCGTCGTCGCTGAGCACCACGAAGCCGCGGGTGAGGATGGCGGGCTCGCCCACGCGCTCGCGGGTGTCGGGATCCACCATGAGGGTGGCGAAGACGACGCCGTCCTCCTGGAGAATGAGTCGGTCCTGCACGATGCGGGCGTCCACCATGTGATCCACGCCCTCGTGGACGTAGTCGCGCCCCACGGGCACGGTGCCCGCCATCTTCACCTTGCCGCCCTTGAATAGGCGCAGGCACTGGCCACCGTCCAGCAGGGAGATGGCCTGGGGTTTGTAACCCAGCGAGGCCGCCAGTTGGCCGTGGGCCTTGAGGTTCCGGTAGGTGCCGTGGACGGGGACCATGTGCTTGGGCCGCACGGTCTGGATGAGTTCCTCCAGATCCCCGCGATAGGCGTGGCCGGAGACGTGGATGGTGCCGAGGCCATCCAGGGTCGTGTCCGCGCCCAGGCGGGCGGCGGCATCCAGCATCCGGGAGATGCCCACCTCGTTGCCGGGGATGGCGCGGGAGCTGAGGACGAGGCGGTCGCCCTCCTTCATGGTGAGGCCCTTGATCTCGCCGCGGAGCACGCGCATCAGCGCGCTCATGGGCTCGCCCTGGCTGCCCGTGCAAAGGATGAGCAGCTCGCCGCGCTTGTAGTTGGGGGCGTGCTTGGGCTCGATGATGAAGTCGTCGGGCAGCTTGAGGCGCCCCAGCCCCCGGGCCAGGTTCACGACCTTTTCCATGCTCCGGCCCAGCAGCACCACCTGGCGGCCGTGCTCGTAGGCAAGGTCCAACAGCACCTGGATGCGGTGGACGTTAGAGCTGAAGGTGGCCATGAAGAGGGCACCCTCCGTCTTGCGGAAGGCGTCGTCGAGCCCGGCCTTGCAGAGCGATTCAGAGGGCGTGCGCCCGGCCTGCAGGATGTTCGTGGAGTCCGCCATGAGCAGGCGCACGCCCTGGTCGCCCAGCTCCTTGAGCCGCTTGAGGCCCGTGACCCGGCCATCCACGGGCGTCGGATCCAGCTTGAAATCGCCGCTGTGGATGATGGGGCCCTGGGCCGTGTGCAGCACGAGGGCGCAGGCGTCGGGCAGGCTGTGGGTGACGGGGACCCACTCGGCCTCGATGCCCATGCCCTCGAGGGTCACGCGGTCGTAATCGTGGATGACGTGGAGGAGATCCTCCCGGATGCCCGCCTCCTTCAGCTTCCCGGCCACGAGGGCCAGGGTGAAGGCCGTGCCGTACACGGGCACGGGCCAGCGGCGGAGGAAGTGGGGCAGGGCCCCGATATGGTCCTCGTGGCCGTGGGTGAGGAGCACCGCCTGCACCTGATCGGCGAAGGCATCGAGGTAGGCGAAGTCGGGCACGATCTTGTCGATGCCCGGCTGATCCTCCGAGGGAAAGAGCTGGCCGCAGTCCACGAGCACCAGGCCCTTTGGCCCATGCACCACGAGGGCGTTCATGCCGAACTCCCCCAGGCCGCCGATGGGGATCAGGCGCAGTTCGTCGGATTGGGGGGCTTCAGCCCAGCCCTCGAAGGGCGTCAATGTTTGAATCACAGTTACTCCAGAGTCTTGCGCAGGAAGGCGAGCCAGGTGGCGGGCGGAACCGCCTCGGCGCGCAGGGTGGGGTCCAACCCGGCGGCCCGCAGGCGCTCCGGATCCCCCAGATTGTTGGATAGGGTCTTCCGCCGCTGGGCGAAGGCCCGGTGGAGGAGGGTCAGCAGGGCTCGGCGTTCCTCCAGCGAGGGCGCGTCGGCCTTGGGTTCGAAGAGGAGCACGGCCGAATCCACCTTGGGGGCGGGCCGGAAGGAGCCGGGCCCCAGCGTCATCACCTTCGTCAGCCGGCAGCAGAGCTGGCTGAGGATGGCCAGGGGCCCGTAGTCCTTGGTGGAGGGCCCGCCCAGCAGCTTGCGGCCCACCTCCAACTGGAACATCAGAACCATGCGCTCGAAGGAGTAGCCCTCCACAAGTAACCGAGTGAGGATCGGCGTGGCCGCGTTGTAGGGCAGATTGCCGATGACGGCGAAGGGCCCCCCCTCCGGCAAAGGGGCCGTGACCGCGTCCCCCTGCCGAAGGTGGAAGTGGGCCCGCTCCCCGAAGCGGGCGTGGAGCAGCGCGATGGCCTCCGGATCCAAATCGATGGCGTGGACGGGCCGCCCGTCCGCCAGCAACCGCTCCGTCAACACCCCGGGCCCCGGACCGATCTCCAGGATTTCAGGGGCCTTGGAAGCCAACGCCGCCTGCACGATGCCCCGGATCGCCCCCTCGTTGACCAGGAAATTCTGCCCGAAGGCCTTCTTGGGCTTCAGGCCCAGCTGTGTTGCATCCACCCTTTCAACCTATCACGGGCAAGGCAAGGGCCCCTTTCGGGGCCCTTTTCGGCCTTTCCAAGGATCAGTTTTCTCCGTGGACAGTTCGCCATACCCTGGGTTTCGGGAAGGTTTCCGAGTAGCTGCCCGTGGCGGTGCCAATGCCCACCTTCTTATCTTCGTTGGCCCCGCTTCCCGAGTCGCCGCCAGCGCCCGCCTTCAGCACGCCACCGGCCTGGTTGACGGCCACGGTGCCCCGGGCCCCGAAGTTGGAGGCGACGCCGGCCCACTCCATCACGAACCCGGGCGTGCAGACGACGGATGTTCCGCCTGCGGCGTTGCTCACCACCGGATTGATCACGTCGCACACACGCCAGCTGCGGGTCAGGCCTGAACCCGGGCTGCAAAGGTCCCCGGAGGTGGGCTTGAAGTAACTGTAGAACAGCACGCCCGCCAGGACCGTGGGCTCATTGATGCCCTTGGGAATGTAGGTCTTGGTCCCCACCGTGGTGGGGGTGGGGAAATCGATGTAGTACCCCTTTTTGGATTTCAGGTAGTAGGAAGCCTTCGAGACGTTGATGATGTCTGCGGCGGGATCCGTCTGGGCACTCATATCCGCCATGTCTCCCGTCTGAATGCCGTTCGCATCTGTGGCCGCCGAGCTGTCCTGCCGGTCGAAGACCACGTTCATGCGGTGCCTGGTAGGGGCCTTCCCCGCCCCATAGAACAGGTCCACGGGGTTGTTGCGATCCCCGCTGACGAAAGCGATGCCCACGGCGGTGGGAGCCACCTTGGGATCCGT
Organism: uncultured Solibacteraceae bacterium; assembly: GCA_964457075.1. GTDB lineage: Bacteria > Acidobacteriota > Holophagae > Holophagales > Holophagaceae > JAFDVN01. The sequence continues at coordinate 36,494 of CAYWDR010000002.1, read as the reverse complement.
CGTCCGGTACACGGGGAAGGCTCCGATGTTGAATGGGGCCGGCAGGGTGCTGTGAAGGTCGTTGGTGGGGCCTTGATACACCTTTCGAATCATGGGGGTACCCCCGATGGCCCCGGAATCGGTCCAGCGGTCCAAGTCGTTGGAATCCAAACGGAACTCGGTGAAGGGTGAGGTGGAGCTGTGCTGGCCGGAACCCAAGGCCCAAACCCCGCCGTTCTTATCCGTGAAGTAGGCGCGCTGGACGAATCCGGAGCCCATGAAGAACTCGAAGGGAATGACGCCGGCCGAGATGGGGCCGATCCCAGTCTTCCCGCTGAGATCCCAACTTTGGAGGATGTTGCCGGTGAAGGTCTCAAGGGCGAAGACGCTGCGTCCCAGGGGAATGGCATTGCCACTGCCATCCTTGAAAAAGGCCTCCACCTCGGGAACGCTGTTGCCGCCGCCAAGGAAGGTGGCTGATTTCACCCGGCGCCCCCCGCCCTCCGTGAAGAGCACGCGCCCCATGGCGGGGAGGGCCGTGGAGAAGCCCATGTTCTGGACGAGGGTTCGAACGTTGGCCGGCGTACCGGAGATGATCCGGCTATCAGGCATGGTGGTGGCCTCATCCGGTCGCAGGGCCCACGCCATCTTTGGGTTCAAGGGGTCGCTGACGTCGAGGGCGTAGTAGCTCCGCCCGCCCTTGCGTAAGCCGAAGACCACGACGGCCTTTTCGTTGTTGTCGATCTTTCCATTTCCGGATCGCTTCCCGGTGGCAGGCAGGTCGAGATGATAGACGGAGGGGGTCCCATCCACCATGAAACGGTGAGGGTTGGCCGAGTTCTGCTGGTAATCGATGTAGGGCAGGAAATCCGTGGGCAGGAAGGACCAAAGTTCTACGGCCTTCGCCTTCGTTACGCCGATGGAGCCGGCTCCCACGGTTACCTGTTCATCCCAGGAGAACTCGCCGAAGGCGTGAAGGTAACCCGAGTTGGTGCCGACGAATACGACGCGGAGCCGGGCCCCGGGTTTGCTCATTTCCGCGCCGACCTTCGAGGCCAGGCTTGAATCCGGTCCGTACTCGAGCACGGCGGGAGCGCTTCCGATGATGTCGCCCATCAGATTGGGGCGGTTCACATAGGGCGAAGGCTGGCTGGTATCCGCGCCCCGCATCCAGCTGACCAGCTTTTGGCGGTCGGAATCGGAGCCTGCTGGAAGCTCATTCTTGAAGGCCTCAAAATCGGTGCCCGCCTGATCCGTAAAATTCACGAGCCCGGGGCTGGGTACCGCGACAGTGGCCGAGGGCCGCGTGTAGACCGTGCGGTTCTTCCAGAAGTCCGTCACGTTCATGAGTTTCTTGGCGCTCCACTGGGCTTCGTCTGAGGAGGTCTCGGGGGCCAGGGAATCCACCACGGTTCCAGCATTGGTAAGGATCTGAGTCTTCAGGCCTTCCGTGTGGGTGGGGAACATCATGAGATCGCCGGGCCATACCGGCCCGCTATCCGGAACCTGGAAGTTGCCCAGGTAGATCTGGCGGGCAAGGGCGAGGCCGGAGAAAGGCACCACGGGCGCGGAGGCAACCCCCACCTGGGCGATTTGGGTCGCCGCGTAGATCGCCTTGTCCAGATTGCTGGAGAGGGACTGCGCGTCCCTGGCATCGAAGTAGTAGACGGATCCCTCCTTCGCCGTGCCATTGCTGTTGGCCTCGAAGGCCTTCTTGGTGGAGACGTTGAGATCCGAAGCGGAACTCTTCAGGGGATCGCCAAAGGTGGCCGCCGCCAGAAGACGGAACTTCGGGCTGGTGGAATCCGTGGCAGGGTTCAGCTCGTTGCCGCTGTTGTCATAGTTGGAACCCAGGCTCACGCCCACCGTCATCGTCTGGATGGGGTGGGGCGTGGAGAAGGTCGTGACGACGTTATCCGTGTCCTTGCGGGTTTTAATAAAGAAGGGTGCGAAATCGTGGGGATAGCCGCTATTCCCCGTGCTCTGGGAATTCGGGTCGCGGATCCAGCCCACTCGTTCATCACCCCCGTGGGCGGCCACACCCGCCATGGTCGGGATGTTCCAATGCTTCTCCTTAAAGTCGAGGCTGCTAAGGCCTGAAGCGGCGATGGTCTTGTTGCCCTCCGCCGCGCCCGCCCCGTAGGGCTGGTTGGCCTCATCGGCCTCATCCCGATCATCGGGATTGGGCACGCCATCCGTGAAGGCGATCAGGAAGTGTTTGAGGCAGTCCACGGGGCGCTGGTCATCGTCCTCGCTGTTCTTTTTATGGACGCGATCCCAGGGGCTCGGGTCCTGGAATTGGAAGTAGGAGTGGGTCATGGACCGGGTAAGGGGCGTGCCGCCAGAGGCCACCAATTTCGAGAGGCGCTGGGCCCCCTTGATGGGGTCGCTATTGAAGAGAAGCCAGTTCGCCTCGGCCCCTGAAGTAGCGTTACCGGGAGGAAGGGCAATGCCCGCGGGGGTATTGGTGGTGGTGTCATAGGAATAGTCCTTGGGAGGCGTGGCCAATCCCCGCATCACCCAGAAGACCTTGTCCTGGTACTTGATCCACGTGCGAATCACGGCCTCCTTGATGGCCTGGAGACGAGTGCGGGCGGGGATCCCGTTTTTGAAGGCCTTGGCCGTGCCGACATCCGGGATGATGTAGTTGCCAGAGGCATCCTTAGCCGAAAAGAGCCAGGCGATGTAGCGGAGGCGATAGAGGGGCACGCCAGCCGAGGCACCGATGTAGGCGATAAAGTCGCTGTTGGTCTCGTCCAGGTACCTGTACGAGGAATCCGAGCCCCGGTGGGTGGTGTCGAGCTCGATCTTGGTGCTCGTCTTCGTGTCCGTGATGTAGTTCGCCTGAAGGGGAACACCTGTGGAACTGGCGTCAAGGACGGTCCAGGGGATGGGGAGGTCCAGCGTGCGCACGGTGGCGCCGAAGGTGGCCTCCACCCGGATGTGGGACGCGGCCCGGATCCAGTTCAGGACATGTTTCTTGCCAAGGGAGGATCTCGGCCATTCCGTCGTATCACTCACGTGGCTGCCAGCATCGGCGTCGGTGACCAAGTCGCCGTTCGGTTTCACGAGACCGATTTGCCGGAAGGTGTAGTTCACCCCATCCGAGGTGAGAGCTGTGAAATTCGCCGGATTCCAATCCCTCCATACGGCGCTGGCCGGCTCGAGGCCCGAGAAATCCGATTTCAGCACGACGCGGACCCGATAATAGGTCCCGTAGGTCTCCTCGTCGTCGGCCCGGTTGGGAAAGGACGGATGGAACATGATGGCGTTCATGGATCCCGAGAAATCCAGCAGGGTCACGATCTCCGGCTTCACTTGGGCGCGGACGCCAGCCTGGTACAGGTCCAGGAAGTCCGTTTTCCCCGCCTGCAGACGCGGATCCAGCTGCGCCCGAAGGGGCGAGGAGCCCAGCGCCCAGATTAGATTCAGGCCGAGGCCGATTTTCAAGAGTCGGGAGAGCATGGCAACACCTCTTCAGGAGGGTCAGTTGGTTTGGGCCGGGGTGGTGAGCCAGAGTTCCTTGTTGTGTTGGTAGGTCAGGGAGCCAACCTTCATCAGTCCGGCGGAACGGGTCACCCAGATATCGTTGTAGAGGCGTTCATCGGGAACGCTGGTGTTCATTAAAGGCAGCTTGCCCAGGCGAAGCAGTTTGATTTCGAAGGTCTGTTTGACGTCACCATTGTCGAGCACCATGTCAGGCCCGTTGGCAATATCGAGGTACTCCCCCTGCTTTTCGGGGTTTTCAAGCAGGAATCTCATCTGGGACTGAAAGCTCTCGGCCCCGGTCGAGGAAGTCTTGTTTTGGGGATCCGACCACAGCAGGCTGAACTCGAGACCCGTGTCGGCGAGTTGGCGCACGGACGCGGCCTGCCGGCTTGAGCCCACGATCATCACTTCTCGAAGGCTATTCCGGGACATGCCCATGGCAGCCACCGTGAGAAGCACCAGCAGGGAAAGCACGACGAGAATGACGATGCCCCCGGTTTGCGAAGCCCGATGGGAGGAAGGGGTGTGACGCTTGGGATACATGGAAACCTCAGCGGTAGGAGAGGCCGAAGTGGCGAGGCCGGATGACGAGACTCTGGATTTGTTCCTTGTACTCCCGAGTCGTGGGTGTGGCGCTGTATTCCGCGCGCTTTACCGCCGTTCGCGTCTTGACGTCCACCCGCAGGAGGACGGGAATGTCCCTGTACCAGTGGGGATCATCCAAAGTGGTATAGCCCTTGCGGCCGTACCCGCTCGCCCCCAGGGCATTGGCCACCTTCGTCTTGAAGCCGTCCCAACCCGATCCGCTATCGGCCCGGAGCCAAGTCCGGCCACCATCCACACTGATGAAGGCCTCTAGGTCCGTAACGTCCTCGGCGAGCACTTGGGTTTCCAGAGGCGAGGCTAGCCCGGCGGGCTGGTAGGCCCCTTGTTCACGCACGAGGCAGGGGATCGATCGGCCCGGTTCGGCGGGATCCAGGAACCGGCTCTGGATGCTGTAGCGAACCATCTGACCCGTCTTCATGAAGGTCACCGGCGCGCCGTTCAAGTGGATCGTTGGGCTCAACCATGTGCCGCCCGTGGGGGCTCCGGTCTCATCCTGAGGTTTCTCCGCGGGCTCGATGGTTACTTTCGTGCCCGAAACCGTGGCGGTCTTGACCTCAAACCCTGGCCAGCCGTCCTTAATGATCAAACGTTGTCCGGGTTTAATCATGGTTGCGAAAGAGGCGTCCCCTGCCTCCACGGTGAAGGAGACAGAAGCTGACGTCACGGCCTCCCCAGAACCCTCATACACCTTTTGCGCACCGCCTTCCTTGCTGAGGGTCCCCTCGAAGGGAAGGGCCTCGTCGTAGTAAAAGTTGATTTGATCCGCCTTGACCACCCCATCACTCAGGGAAACTGAGATATCGGGGTCGATCCAGAAGCCCGGATTGCTTGAGGTGATGACGGTGGGATAGCGATTCAAATCCCACAAGTACATGCCCGCCGCGTTCAAATCGTCCGTGAGCATATCGATGGCCACCCGCCCCCTGCGCGTTGAAGATATCTTCTCGGCGGTGGTCTGGAAGCTCGAAAGGCTGGCCTGGTATACCCGAGCCAGGCCGGACATCAGGAGGCCCGTGAACAGAACGGCCACCATGAGCTCGACGAGGGAGAACCCGCGTTGTCGGCTACGCATGGGCCACCTCCCTGAAGAGTTGGACGCTGCGTTTGACGGGCGTTCCTCCGACAACGGTTTCCGTGAATTCCACCACCACCTGGAACCGGGTGATGCGTCCACGCACCGGCGCTGCCTGGGGGGTAGGGGTCACCGTCACCGTGAATAGGCCATCCGTGGCATCCGCCGCCTTCTTGAAGGACCCCTTGGCCCCGTCGGCCTCGTCCGCGTCTCTGTATTTGTAGTATTCGACGATGGCGACGCCTCCGATCCATTTAGGCGCGGAAGCGGCCGCGTTCTGGTAGTGCTCCCCGAGGAGGGACTGCGTGGCCTCAGCCGAGGCGGCTTCGATGACCATCTCTCCAAGCCGGATGGCATCGCCCATCCGGGCACCCACCCCGGCCGTCCGGATGGACATCGTTTGCAAGGCCGCGAGGCCCAGGAGGCCGACTCCCATGATGAAAGCGGCCACGAGGAGTTCAACCATGCTGAAGCCCCATTGGGCTTGGGCTGGCGCCTTCCGGGCTGGAGGAATTCCATGATCGTGCGTGATCGATCCACTCACAGGCGCCTCCAGGGATTCTCGGGTCCGGGCCCAGCCTTGTAGAACTTGTAAATGCGGTTGCCGCTGACGACCACGACTCCCGCGGGGGCCCCGGCGAAGGTGACTCCATCCCGGAGACCCACCACCGGGATGTGGAATCCCGTCATGAATTGCTTATTGAATGCATTCAGTTCCACCTTGCCTCCGACGGCGAACAGGTTTCGCCCTAGCGCGGCCGTGAGGTCATTCAGCAGATCGGGGGTGGACCCCGCCAGCGCCGCCTCCAGGGTTTCGCCGCCGACGGCCGTGGCCATTCCGCCACCCGTGTCGATCCCGGCGTATTGCCAATCCTGGGCGGAATCCGCACGGATCCGGCTCACGGGAACACCGGGCGCCAGCTTGGTTTGGAAATTCAGCTCGAGCGTCTTGGCCCCCCAGCTGCCGACCCCCTCCACCACGATGTTCCCGAGCGTGGCCCCGGCGGCTTTATGGGATTCCGAGATCAGGCCCTCCACCTCATTCAGCAGGTTTTGGACGGCCGGCTTGTGCCGGGGCTGAAAGCTAAAGACTCCTGCCGTGATAGCCAGGATCCCCACGATCGCGAGCACCACGACGAGCTCGATAAGGGAGAAGGCAGACTGTCTAGACCGGGTTTGCATGGAAACCTCGCGACACAAAAGGTTCGGGGTTGAAAGACTTCGAGGGCACATTTATCTAACTAAATGATTTTAGGCATTTTTGGATTATCAGCCAGCCCATGATCGGACATTTGAATGACGAAGTGTACCCTTTTTTTACATCACCCGAATTGTAACGGATCCCGATCCAAGCTCAAGTCTCCACCTCGCTTGAGGGGGGCCCTTCTCAAAGCAAGGCCCAAGGTTCCACGCTCGGCGGCCTTGGCTAGGAGCTGCATGCGCCAGCGATCCCGGGCCCGGGGCACGGGGGCTTCGATGGGGCCTAGGAGGCGCAATCCCGGCAGCCCCTCCAGGCGCTGGCGGAGCTCTTCCAGACCCTGGCGGGCCTGCTCGGGCGTTTCCGCTTCGGCCCGGTAGAGGGTGAGGGAGACGAAGGGCGGATAACCGAGGCTCTGCCGGAAGGGGAGCTCCGTGGCGGCGAAGGCTTCGAAGTCCTGGGCCACGGCGCACTGCACGGCGGGGTGATCGGGGCTGTAGGTTTGCAGGACGACCTTGCCCGGCAGGTCGGCGCGGCCCGCGCGGCCGGAGACTTGGGTGAGGAGCTGGAAGGTGCGCTCGGCGGCGCGGAAATCGGCCACCTTGAGGCCCTGATCCGCGTTGAGGATGCCCACGAGGGTGAGGCGGGGGAAGGTGTGGCCCTTGGCGAGCATTTGGGTGCCCACGAGGAGGTCCACCTCGCCGGATTCCGCCGCCAAGAGGCCCGCCTCCAGGGAACCGCGGCGGCTCGTCGTATCGCGATCCAGCCGGAGGATCCGCGCGGTGGGGAAGAGGGCCGCGAGCTGTTCCTCCACCTGCTCCGTGCCCTCGCCCACGCCGCGCAGGTGTTCGGCGCCGCAGGCGGGACAGGCCTCCGGGGGCACGGCCTCGAAGCCGCAGAGGTGGCAGCGGAGGCGCCAGTGGCCCTTGTGGTAGGTGAGGCTCAGGGCGCAGTGGGGGCACTCCAGGGGCTTGCCGCAGGCGCGGCACATCCAGAAGTTTTCGAAGCCCCGGCGGTTGAGCAGGATCATGGCCTGCTCGCCGCGCTTCAACGTCTCCGCGAGCGCCTCCAGCAGCCGTGGAGAGAAGAGCACCTTCCTTCGCGTAGCCTTGTAGACCTCGCGAAGGTCCACCACCTCCACTTCGGGCATCACGGTGGTACCGGGCCGCTGGGTGAGCTTCAGCAGCTTATAGCGGCCCAACATCGCCGCCTGCCAGCTCTCCAGGGAGGGCGTGGCGCTGCCCAGCACGATGGGGCAGCCCTCCAGCTGGGCCCGCTTGATGGCCAGATCCCGGGCGTGGATGCGGGGATGCTCTTCGCTCTTGTAGGAACCTTCGTGTTCCTCATCCACGATGATGAGGCCGACGTTTCGCAGGGGCGCCAGCACGGCGTTGCGCACGCCCACGAAGATGGCCGGCTCGTCGTTGAGGAGGCGCACGACGTCCGCCACGCGTTCGCCCGTATTGAGGCCGGCGTGCCCCACGCCCACCAGGCCCGGGAAGCGCGCCTCCAGCCGTGATAGCAGGCGGGGCGTGAGGCCGATCTCAGGCACCATCCACAGCACCCGCTGGCCCCGCGCCAGCACCCGCTCCACGAGGGTGAGGTACACCTCCGTCTTGCCGCTGCCCGTGACGCCGTAGAGGAGGTGGCAACCGAAGCGGCCCACCTCGATGGCCTCCAGCGCGGCTCGCTGTTCCTCGTTCAGCTGCACGACGCGATCCGCGCCCGCTTCGCGGCGCTGGGAGAGGAGATCCACTCGCTTGAGTTTCTCGACGAGGCCGTGCCTCTCCAGTTTGGCGAGCACGCTCACGCCGACGCCCGCCACGTCCAGCAGCTCCTCCTCCAGCAGGGCGCCGCCGGCCTCCTCCAGAGCGAGCAGGATCTTGGCCTGAGAGGCCGTCACCCTGGGCGGGTGGGGGCGGTCCGTGAGGCGCACTTCGGTGTGGCCCGCGCCCCGGCGCTCCGGCCGGTGCAGGAGGGTGGGCAACTTGAGCGTCCCCGCGTGCCAGGCCTCGCCCAAGGCGGAAAGGTCCTCCCAGGCGCCCGATTCCCGCAAGCTGGCCAAGGTGCGACCGTCGCCCACTGGCTCCTCCCACCGGGCCCGCAGCCCCTGAGGCAGGGCCAGGGGCAGAAGCGCGGCTTCTCCGCAGGCGTAGTACCCGGCGGCGAAGGCGAGCAGCTCCCGCACCTTGGGCGGCAGGAGCGGAAAGGGATCGACGATGCCCTCCACGGGCCGAAGCTTCACCCCCGGCGGATCCGGATCCGGCCCCAGGACGAGACCCACGGCCGCGCCGGCGCGAACCTTCACATGCACCCGGAGGCCCGGTGGAAGGCCCGCGGGCGCGAGGTAGGTGAGCGGCGGCAAAGGGCGGTTCAATTCGACGCGGGTGGGGATCATCGTTGATCCATCATGACTCAGGATTTCGGAGCCACCTTCATCGCGCTCCAGCGCGCGGCGAGATCCAAATGCCCGCAGGCCTGCGCCACGGCAGCCGCGCGCCTGGGTAAGGAGACCGACCCAGGCAGCCATTGGAGGATTTCCGTGAGCATCCGGTCGGCATCTTGAGTCTCGCCCAGCCGCAGGCGGGCTTCCAACAGGGATCCCAAATAATTGTCCCAACTGGAGGCGAGTCCATCCTCGGCGGGTTTCCCACTCGCATCCATCACCAGGAATTCCACGGCCTCTTGTTGTTCGGCCTCCCATCGAGGGGCGAGCAAATCCCGGATGGCCCTCCAGTCCCCCGCATCCTTCGCCCGCCGGATGAACCCCTTAAGAACGAATTCCGGAGGCACCGCGCTGGCCGACCGGCCTGGAACCACCGTAATCGAGGCCAGCAATGGACGAAGGGGGCGCCCACCCGCCACCGTGGCCAATTTGTCCCACCACGTCCATAGCATCCAATGGGAAGGGGCTTGGCGAAGCGCATCCTCAACGACGGGCAGGCCCTTCAAGGCCGCGGCTCGCATGGAAGGAGAGAAAGCCGCAACGTCCTGCGGCTTCCCAATGTAGTCCCAGGCCGTGGTCCGCTGGCTGTCACCACTTAGCAGGTGACGCTCCAACTCTGCCGCGAGGCGCCCCCAGATCCGCGCATCTTCGGCTTCCGTCAGCGCTTGAACTAGCTCCGGCGGCGGGGATTTCTCGCCTTTCGCCATCTTTGGCTGCTGCTTCAGGAAGGGTGCCATCCGGCGATTGGCCACATTGAATCGTTCTCCCAGCAGGGCCTCGCGGCCTTCGAGCTGATCAGGATTCCGAGCCACGAAAGCCTCCAGTACCTCAAGCCGCGTTTGCACACCAGCCTGGCGCAGCTGACCCCACAATTCATCGGCCGCAGGGAGGCGGCTTCCGACGAGCAACAATTGGCCCTTGGGATCCAACAACGCCCACCGCGCTCCCTCCCACCCAAAGGCCATTCGCATTTCCTTGCCCAGGGGCCCTTCCAGGGTGGCCGTTAACACCTTGAAGCTCGACTCGACGAGAGGTTCGGCCTTAAGCAGTTCGTTGAAGGCCCCGGCCATCGGCTTGGCGGGGTCCTCCACGAGGATCCAGGCCGGCTCGCCCTTCTTGCGCAGATCAGATTTAACTTCCGTCCACGTGGATGGTTCCTTGCCCCGGCCACGCATCATGATCGTAGTTTGGGCCGACAGCGACGTGGAGGCGACGGCTAGCAGGGCAACGCCGGGGATGATCAGACGCATGAAGGCTCCGGGGCAGAGATGGGCCAGCATATAATGAAGGGATGCTAATCCTGGGCCTCGAAAGTTCCTGCGACGATTGCTCCGCCGCGGTGCTGGAGGAGTCGGTCGGCGGCCCCGTCGTGCGATCCCTCGTCCGCAAGAGCCAGGATGAGCTTCACGGCCCCTTCGGCGGCGTGGTGCCGGAGCTGGCGGCGCGGGAGCACCTGCTGCAGGTGCGCACCGTGGTGCAGTCCGCCCTCGACCAGGCGGGGATCACGCTGGCGGAGCTGGATCGCATCGCCGTGACCCGGGGCCCTGGTCTCGTGGGCAGCCTCCTTTGCACCTTCAGCGCCGCCAAGGCCCTGGCCTGGCGCAGCGGCAAGGAGTGGGTAGGCGTCCACCACCTCCTGGGCCATCTCAATGCGGCCCGCATTGGATCACCGAACCTACCCTTCCCCGCCCTGGCCCTGCTCGTGAGCGGGGGGCACACGCACCTCTACCACGCGAAGGACTGGACCCACCTGGAGCTCCTCCAAAAGACCCGGGATGACGCCGCGGGCGAGGCCTTCGATAAGGCGGCGCGGCTCATGGGCCTGGGCTATCCCGGCGGCCCCCTCGTGGATGCCTGTGCCCGCCGCGCGGCAGGCCCCGGCCCCCGCTTCACGCCGCCCAAATTTCGAGACGGGATCGCCAGCTGGAGCTTCAGCGGGCTGAAGACCTCCGTGAAACTGAAGGTGGAAGCCGATGCCACACTCGCCTCGGGCGGCGCCGAGGCCCCTGAAGTGCAGGCCCTCTGCCGCAGCCTGCAGGACACCATCGCCGATTGGCTCCTGAAGCCCCTTCCCGGCCACGCGGAATCCTCGGGCGCCAAAAGCCTCATCCTCAGCGGCGGCGTCGCCTGCAACTCGGCCCTGCGGACCCAGGCCAAGGGCCTCTGCGATCGCCTGGGCCTGGCGCTGGCCGTACCCGAGCCCCGCTACTGCACGGACAACGGCGCCATGATCGCCGCCGCCGGCGCCCTCCTGCCCACGGAGACCGACTGGAGCCTAAATGCCGACTCCGACCTTAGGCTCGCTTAAACTGGAGCCTGGAGGTTCCATGGAGGTCACCCGCGAAGAAGTGCTGCGCTGCGCCGAGTTGGCCCGGCTCCAGCTCGCCGAGGCGGAAATCCCCGCGCTGCAACGCGATATGACCCGCATCCTCACCCACGCCCAGAGCCTGCTGGAGCTGGATCTCGAAGGCGTGGAGCCCACCCTTCACGGCCTCGAATCACCCCTTCCGCGCCGGGAGGATGAACCCCGCGCGACCTTCACCCAGGCCGAGGCCCTGGCTCAGGCGCCGATGACCGATCAGGGACATTTCGTCGTACCTAAAGTGCTCTGACCTCTTAGACTTCGGACCCCTCGGTATTGAAATCCTGGCGCAAAGGTTGCGGAGTTGCGCAGGCGTCTCACCGCCTCACCTTGACCCCGTTTTCCATCGAATTCGGGGGCTGGACCCCTTTGCGGAGGATCCATGGGCAACATCGCAACCACCCACAACGGCGTGAACGTGGAGGCCCTCAACACCACGATCACTCAGGTCAAGGCCAATCCCGCCCTGGCCCACTTCAAGTTCCGTTCCAAAGCCAAGTGGATCAACGGAGCCCACTCGGCCAGCACCTTCGACACCCTCTTCGGGGCCGGCCTTGAGCACAAGCGGGCGAAACCCCTCTTTCTCGAAGGAGATGAGCCCGAGGTCCTCCTGGGCACGGACCTTGCACCCAACGCCGCCGAGGCGGCCCTGCATGCTTTGAGCTCCTGCCTCTGCGTGACCTACGCCTACAACGCCGCCGCCATGGGGCTGGACATCACCAGCCTCAGCTTCGATCTGGAGACGGATACGGATCTGCGCGGTTTCCTGGAACTGGACAAGAAGGTCCGCCCGGGCCTCTCCGACATCCGCGTGAACGTGAACCTGATCTGCAGCGGCACACCCGCCCAGATCAAGGAGCTGCACGAGAAGGCCGTGCGCACGTCTCCGCTGCTGGACACGTTCAAGAACCCGGTGAACGTGAAGGTCACGACGCATTGACGGGATCGCATTTCGCGGGAAGGCCCGGACGAGGGCCCGGGCCTTCCCGCGTCTGACAACTCACCAGTCGGACCCGCCGCTATCGCCGCCCCCGGAATCGCCAAAATCGGACCCGCCACCGGAATCCCCGGAATCCCCCCAAGACTCATTCCCGGAATCGCCCCAGGAACCGCCCCCGGAGTCCGAGCCGGAGGATCCCCAATCACCGCCGCCTTCGGGGCGGTCGTGGTGAGGGTGGTGCGAGTTCCCGCCCAGCATGGAGCCGATCATGATGCCCGTGAGCACATTCCCCACGCCGCCGCCGGGCTGGCCGAAGCCCTGGCCGTACCCGGGCTGCATTCCGGGTTGCATCGAGGATTGATCGAGGCCGAGGCGGCGGCGGGCGCCGGGGGGCAGCTCCGCATCCTTCAGCTCCTGCACCCCCGCGGAGTTCCCGCAATAGCCGCAGGTCCACTTCACGGTGCGGAGTCCATCCCACTCCTGCTTCATCTTGTCGGGGGCGGCGCCGCAGGAGCCGCACTTCGCGTAGGGGCATACGAAGGTGAAGGGTTCCAGGGAACCGCTGCCCATGCCCCGCTTGGGAGCGCCGGCCACCTGGGGCCGGTCGGAGCGTCCCTTCAGCACGAAGTACAGCACGATGCCCGCGATGAGAATGAACCAGAACAAGGAGGACCTCCCAGGAGCCTAAGGCTACACCCTGTGCCATCATCGCTCCATGCCCTTCCCCGCCCTCCCGCTGGATCGGCCCTGGCGCGTGCTGGGCCTCATGAGCGGCACTTCCGCGGATGGGGTGGACGCGGTCGTCATCGAGGTCGATCCCGCGGGATTCCACGGCGGCCGCCCCTTCCTCGCCCTGCGGGCCCACCACCATCAGCCCTATCCGGGCGCCCTGCATCAGCAGGTGGTGGAAGCGGCCTCGGATCGCCTCAGGCCCGGGGAGCTGTGCGTGCTTCAGCGGGACCTGGGCGAGGTCAACGTGGAGGCCGCCGCCGCCCTGGCGGCCGAAGCACCCGACTTCGCCTGTCTCCACGGACAGACGGTCCAGCACCAGCCCGGGCAGGGGGCCACGCTCCAATTGGCGGATCCCTACGTGTTGGCCCTGCGCTTGGATCGCCCCGTCGTATGGGATCTCCGCCGCATGGACATGGCCCTGGGGGGCCAGGGTGCGCCCCTCGTGCCCCTCACGGAGGTCTGGCTGCGGGGTCAGGCCGCGCCATGGGCGGCCCTGAATCTGGGCGGCATCGCCAACGTCACCCTCTGGGATGGCGCCCGGGTGCAGGCCTGGGACGTGGGCCCGGGCATGAGCCTCTTGGATCTCGCCGCCCGGCGCTGGCTGGGCATCTCCTTCGATCCAGAAGGTGCCTACGCCGTGGGCGCCGTGGACGGGACCCTCTTGAACCGCTGGATGGCCCACCCCTACTTCGCACAGACGCCCCCCAAGAGCACGGGGCGGGAGGCCTTCGGCGCCGCCTGGCTCGATGGGGAAGCCCCCGCCCTGGAGGCCCTCCCCCTGCCCGATCGCCTCGCCACGCTCGCAGCCTTCAGCGCCGAGGCCATCGCCCGCGAGTTGGGCCGGATCCCGCGCCTGCCGTCCACCGGCCTCGTCAGCG
>CAYWDR010000002.1:0-22782 GCA_964457075.1 uncultured Solibacteraceae bacterium | reverse complement strand
CATCACGCGCGGCTGCGCGCCGAGCTCGCCGAACGCCTGCCCCGGCTTCCCTTCGCCGAGGATCAGGCCTTCCCCGCGGGCGCGCGCGAGGCCATCAGCTGGGCCCTGCTGGGCGCCGCCAGCGCCGAGCGCGTGCCCGGAAACGTCCCCGAAGTGACGGGGGCCTCCCGTCCGGCGGTGCTGGGCAGCTGGGCCTTCCCCCCATGAATCCCCCCATGAATCCATGGCTGCGTTTTTCAGGAGCCGCGCCTTGAAGGTGGGCCGCTGGATCGATCACCTCTGCCCTTGGGTCGTCTGGGCCGCCGTGGCCACTACGGGCCTCTACGACCCCTGGGAGCTGGTGGCCATGAGCCTGCCCCTGGTCCTGGCGGCGGCCGTGGAGGCGCGACGCTCGGATCTCGCCGCGTGGCGGAAGGGGCTGGAGTGGGCCGCCCTGGCCCTGCTCATCCTGGATTCGCTCGCCACCCGGAACTTCCTCGGCGCCCTCGTGCGGGTGCTTTTCGTGCTCATGGGGCTTCGGCTGGCCCTGCCCCGGCAGCAGCGGGAGCGCCGCCAATTGCTGCTCATGGCCTTCCTGCTCTTCCTCACCACCGCCATCAGCACCACGGATCTGCCGTTCTTCATCGCGGCCCTCGCCTTCCTGGCCGCCGCGGCCGCCACCCTGCTCCACCTCAACTGGGAGGAGAGCGCCAGCCTGAGGCGGGGGCCCTCCCCCCAGGCCCCCTTCCGCCGGCTCCTGCCTTGGTTCGGGGGCGTGCTGCTCCTGGCCTCCCTCACCTTCCTTGCCATGCCCCGCGTCACGCTGGGAATGCGGCCCTTCTCCTTCATCCGGCGAGGCTTGCTCGGCTCCGCCGCGGGGCTCTCCGATGGCCTGGATCTGGGCAAGGAAGGACCCATTCAATCCAACGGCGATCTGGTGCTGCGCGTGGCCCCCACCCGGGACCTCTCCCCCGGAGAGCGGGCCCGCTGGGCCGAAGAGCTTTCCCTTCTCAGGGGTCTGGCCCTGGAGGAGGTCAAGGGGATGTCCTGGCAGGCCACCCGCTGGACGCCCCGGTTGCCCTTGCAGAACCTCATCACCGAAGGCCGCCCCCCGGGCCCCCGGGAGGCGGAGTTCTTCCTCCTTCCCAGCCGCAATTCGCTGCTCACGGTGCCCTATGGCGTGAACGAGCTGAAGAGCCCCCTGCCCCTTCCCCTCCGCACGGGGGAGGGGGGCGGCCTCCGGTGGGCCTGGCTGCCCACCCAGGGTTTTCCGCTCCGCCTGGGCTGGTCCGCGCAGGAGGCCGAGGCCCATAGCCTTCCCGAGGGCCGGGAGCGCGCCGGCCCTCGCTGGAAGGCCCTCACCCAGCTGGGCCCCGAGCATGAAGCGGCCCGCCGGGCCAGCCACTCGCTGGCGCCGGGCTACCAACCGGCCCCCGAGCTGGCCCGGCGGCTGGCTGGGGAGCTGCGCGCGCGGTTCAAGTACACCCTCTCCAACCCCAGTGGCGGGGCCGCCAATCCCTTGGAGGATTTCCTGGAGAACACCCGCGCCGGCCACTGTGAATACTTCGCGTCCAGCCTCGCCCTCATGCTGCGGGCCCGGGAGGTTCCGGCGCGCGTGGTGAACGGCTACCGCCTGGGTCCCTGGGTGGCGCAGGGTGGCTACTTCCTCGTCACCCAGGATCAGGCCCATGCCTGGGTGGAGTGGTGGGACGAGGCGGGCGGACGATGGCGGGCGGAGGACGCCACACCCGCCGCGGAACTCGGCGCCAGCGAGGCCGAGGGGCTCTCGGCCTGGGCACGGCTCGCGGATTCGGTGCGCTACCGATGGGAACGCTACGTGGTGCGCTATTCCGGCGAAGACCAACAGGCCGGCCTGGACTGGGCCCGGGCCCGCTTCGAAGGCTGGAGCTGGAAGCGCCCCTCCTGGCCCTGGCTCGCGGCGGGCGGAACCCTCGCCGCCCTCCTGCTCCTCCGGTGGTTTGGGCCCTCCCTGACCCTCTTTGGCCCCAAGGCCCCGGGCGGGCTCCGGCAGCTGAAGCCCCTGTTGCGCCGCGTCCCTCCTACCCTCCGGCCAGCCCCCGGCGAAACGGCACGAGCCTGGCTCCTCAGGCTGGGCCAGGCTCGGCCGGAGCGCTCCGCGAACGTTCAAGCGTTGGCGAGGGCCGTGGATGCCTTTGCCTACGGGGGGGCCGAAGAGGCGGATCTGAAGACCCTCGTAGGTGTCGAGACGAAGGCCTGGAAGCGGAACCGCCCTTATTTGAGGATGCGGTAGAGGTTGCTGAAGTCATCGCTCCAGCGGCGCACGGAGCGCGCGCTTTTCAGCGGCTCGGAACCCGCCTTCACCCTCCCCCCCTGGAGGGCGCCGGGATCCCGGGAGAGCAGCACCCAATCGGAGCTGTAGACGCCCTCGGGTTCCTCCTCCGCGTCGTCGCTCACGTAGACCGCGCTCCAGCCTCCGGCCGCGGCCTCCGCCACGAGCACCGGCTTCAGATCCAAATAGCGGTTGGAGATATGCACCGCCAGGATGCCCTTTGGTTTCAGGTGCCTCCGGTAGGCGTCGAAGGCTTCGCGGGTGAGCAGGTGCACAGGGATGGAATCGCTGCTGAAGGCGTCCACCGCCAGCACGTCGTAGGACTGGGGCGTTTCCGCCTCCAGCATGAGGCGCGCGTCGCCGAGCACGAGATCCACGGGGGCCGGGGTTTGGGGCAGGCCCTGGAACCAGGCTCGGGCCATGGCCTCCACCAGCGGGTTGATCTCGTAAATCCGGAAGCGGTCGCCGGGGCGCACGTAGGAGAGCAGGCCCCCGGAACCCAATCCGATAACGCCGACTTTCGCCGGGCCCGCGGATTGGGCGTCGGCGATGGCCCGCCCCACGCCGCTGGTGCGGCCGTAGTAGGTGGCCGGATCCCGCTCATGGCCCGGTTGGAGGAACTGCCCGCCGTGGTTGATGGTGCCGTGCAGCAGGAGGCGCATGCGGTCGTCCCCTTCTCCCTCCTCCTTCACGCGCAGGGCGCCGTAGAAGTTGCGGGCCTGGATGAGGCTCTCCTTGGCGGAAGCCCGGAGGTAGGTGGTGGCCATGGCCAGGACGCCTCCCGCCGACAGGGCGAGCATCGCCATCAGCCCCCGGCGCACCCACCGGGGCTCCGGCTTGGAATCCCGGGCCCAAGCCACGAAGGCCAGCAGGCCGCAGAGCACGAGGCCCAGGGGCAGCTCGAAGAGGCTGTTGAAGATCCGGGGGGCGACGAGCCCCGCGAACACGCCGCCCAGGGCCCCGCCCACGGAGAGGCAGAAGTAGAAGCCCGTAAGGTGCCGGGGGTGGGGGCGCAGGCGGGCCAATTCCCCGTGCCCCGTCATGCAGACGATGAGGAGCCCCGCGGAGAAGAGCGGAACTTGCGTTCGCACGGGCGCGTGCGCGAAATCGCGGCTCAGCATGAGCCCCATGGCGATGAGGGCCGGGCCCAGCAGCCCCAGCCAGGCGCTGCGGAAGTACCACCGTGGGTGCTCGAAGGTGAGGATGAAGCTGAGGAGGTAGAGGCAGAGGGGCAGCACCCATAGGAAGGGGATGGGCGCCACGTTGGTGCTCAAGTGGCTCGTCACCGACAGCAGCAGGAGGCTGGGCACGAAGGCCAGCAGCACCCAGAACACGCGAAGGCCCCAGGCCGGCGCGGGTGCTTCCTCCTCCGGACGCCCGGCCCCTCCCTCGGGCAACACCCGGGCGCGCCATGCCATGGCGAGGGCGCAGGCCACGTAGGCCACGAAGGTGCCCGTCCAGGCCCAGGCCTGGGTCGGCAGCACGATGAAGGGCTCGATCAGCACGGGATAGCTGAGCAGGGCGAGGAGGCTGCCCGCGTTGGAAAGGGCGAAGAGCCGCCAGGGCTGCCAACCTGGCCGCTCGCGGGATGCCCAGGCCTGCACGAGGGGACTCGTGGCCGAGAGCAGGAGGTAGGGCAGGCCCACGGTGGCGCCCAGCAGGCCCAGGATCCGCAGCGTCGGATCCCCGGCCGCGGTGGGCTTCCAGGAAGGGCTGGGGCTCAAGGGCATCAACAGCAGGCTGCCCAGCAGCAGCGCTCCATGCATCAAGGCCTGGCGGCGCGCCGGCAGCTTCTGGAGCAGATGGGCATAGCCGTAACCCACCAGGAGCGTCACCTGGAAGAAGAGCATGCAAGCCGTCCACACCGCCGCCGACCCGCCGAACCAGGGCAGGATCCGCTTCGCCAGCAGTGGCTGCACCTGAAAGAGCAGAAAGGCCCCCAGGCCCACCATCGTGCAGGGCAACAGCAGGGATGGGGCGGCGGAAGGGCGCGCCGGAGCGTCAGTCATGGGTCACCGTTTGAGTGGTTCCAGAATTACAGGTTCAGCCCTACTCCTTCTCCAACATCCCGTACTTCGCGACGATCCGCTTTTCTCCGCTCTCCGCGAAGCGCACCGTGTAGGTGAGCATGTCGCCGCGGCCGGAGGCGCCGGTGATGACGCCGCGGCCGAAGCGCGGGCTGCGCACGCGGGTGCCTACGGGCCAGGCGTTCCCCGGGATGGGTTCCGCGATGGGCGGGGGCTCGGGGGCGTCCTCCGCAGGCCCAGCGGAGGTCTGGGACTTCACCTGGCTGAACATGGAGCGGATGCGGTTCAGCTCGCCCGCCACGGATACGCCGCCCCCGCCCCGGGCGGGCGAGGGAGTCCACCCTCCCTGCCCCGCTTGGAACATCTCCGTGCCCCAGCGGATGGGCTGGTCGAGGGCCTCCGTGGGCACTTCCTTGAGGAAGCGGCTGGGCATCCCGACCGTGGGCGGGCCGCCGAAGGCCGCGCGGCGCCGGGCGCCGCTCATGAAGAGCCTGCGCTGAGCCCTTGTGATGGCCACGTAAAAGAGGCGCCGCTCCTCCTCCAGGCCGTCGTCTTCCTTGGCCATGCGGTTGGGGAAGACGTCCTCCTCCATGCCCACGAGGAATACGGTGGGGAACTCCAGGCCCTTGGCGCAGTGGATCGTCATCATCGTGATGCGCGAATCCTGCTCCACCTCGTCGGCGTCGGCCATGAGCGTGATGCGATCCAGGAAGCCATCCAGCCCCAAGCCATCCAGCTCCGTGGCGGCGGTGAGGAACTCCTCCAGGTTCTCGATGCGCCCCTTGGCCTCCAGGGTGTCCTCATCCACGAGGGCCTGCAGCAGGCCGCTCTCGTGCAGCAGCCAGCGGATGAAGCCCGAGAGGGTCTGGGCCCGCCGCTCCCCCTCCGCCTTCGCGAAGAGGTCGTGGAAGCGCACCATCTCCCGCTGGCTCCGGCCCGTGAAGGCCTTGTCCTTCAACAGCGCCGCCACTCCTTCCAGGGGCGTTCCGTTTTCGGGGATGGCCGCCTCGATCTTGCCGAGCGTCGTGGGCCCGATGCCCCGGCTGGGCGTATTCACGGAGCGGCGGAAGGAGGTGAGATCGAAGGGATTGGAGGCGAGGCGCAGGTAGGAGATGAGGTCCTTGATCTCCTGCCGTTCATAGAACTTCGTGCCACCCACCAGCTTGTAAGCCAGGTTCTGGGAGCGCAGCGCCTCTTCCAGGGGCCGGCTCTGCCAGTTGGCCCGGTAGAGAATCGCCACGCGGCCGTCCGGATCCACGGCCCGCTGCTCCAGGATGCGCCGTGCCACGTGCTCGGCCTCGGCCCGGCCATCGTCCAGGAGGCGGAAGGAGAGGCGTTCCCCGTGCCCGAGGTCCGTCCACAGCGTCTTGCCCAGGCGCTGGCTGTTGTTGGCGATCACCGTGCTCGCCGCGTCCAGGATGGCCTGGGTGCTGCGGTAGTTCTGCTCCAGCTTGATCTGCACGGCCCCGGGGAAATCCCGCTGGAAATCGAGGATGTTGCGGATGTCGGCGCCGCGCCAGCCGTAGATGGAGTTGTGGGTGAGCAGGCCATTGGCGATGAAGTTGTGGGTGCCGGGGATGTCGAGGTCGAAGACGGGTTTATCGAGGGGCACGCGCCGCACCGTCTCCACCGTGTCATAGCCGCCCTCGCCGTCGAAGAGGACCATGCCGGGTTGGACGTTGGAAGCGGGGGTCATCGGCAGGCTGTTCGTCTCGGCCTGCTCCCCATTCCGCCCCAAGCGGGCGTTCAGGAGGATGGCCCCCCCCAGGTGCTGCTCGATGCGCCGGGCGATCTCCAGCACTTCGCCAAAGTCCTTGCGGCAGGTCTCGAAGCGCCAGCTGGCGCTGCCGGCCTTGGCCCCTCTGACGGAGTGCCCAAGGGACTCCAAGGCCCTTCGGCCCTCGGCGTCCTTCCCCACCATGGCGAGGCGATGCATGGGCGTGCGCCCTCGACGGTCGCCGCAGAGGGTGAGGGTGACGTTGCGGCGTCGCCCCTCGCTCGCCTGGGCCCGGTGGTGGGGGTGGCCTTCCGAGAGGCCCCGGGCCTGGAGCAGCGCCCGCGCCCCGGCCGCCCCGCCTGCCACCGCTTCGAAGATCCGGGTGATGGCCTGGCCATCGTGCACCAGCCCCTTGGAGGAGGCGCCCTTGCGGGGCACGAAGGGGAGGGTGGGAATGCCGTGCCTCAGGGAGAGGATGGTTTCCTCCGCCCGGGCCGCATTTTCCGTCGGATGCACGCCCACCACCCACAGTTCGTCCGCGTGCTCCTGGAGGGCCCGTTGTTTGAACCCCACCACAGGCTTCACTTCGCCCCGAGTGTGGACTTGCGTCGTGCCGAGCCTCCACCCCACGCCTTCCTTCCGCATCAGGTAGACGAAGTGCCGCTGGGGACTCAGGCCCAGGCGGTAGCCCGCGAAGTGCGTGTGGTCCGGCGTGCTTATGAGGCGGCGGCCTGAGGCGGTGCGGAGCTCAATGCCCTGCCTCCGCCCTTCGCGCCGATGCACCCGCGCCACTTCGGCAGGCCGCAGATCCCCGCTGCCGTGGCTGGATAGGACGAGGTCCCCGGGCTTCACCTTCTCGATGGCCCGTTCCCGGCCGTCGGCCATGCGGATGCGGGTCCCGGCCACCAGGCACTGATCCTCATCGCCGACCACGCAGAGGTTCTTGTGCAGCCCCGCCAGATGCTGCACGAGCTTGTACTGGGCGAAGTTGGTGTCCTGGTACTCGTCCACGAGGACGTGGCGGAACTTCTGGGCATAGGCCTCCTGCATCACGGGTTCACGCAGGAGGCGCTCGGCGTGGAGGAGCAGGTCGTCGAAGTCGCAGGCCCGATGGTTGGTGAGGCCCTTTTGATAGAGCCGGTAGGCCTCCAGGGTCTTGCGGCTCCAGGCGTCGAGGGCCTCGCCCTGGGCCTCATCGGGAAGGAGGCAGCGGTTCTTCCAGTCGCTGATGTGCTCGAGCACCTTGCGGGGGTGGAACTGCTTCTCGGAGAGCTTCAACTCCGCCAGCACCTGCTTGATGAGGCTCTTTTGATCGCTGGGATCGAAGATCACGAAGGACTTCCCCACCGGGGTGCGATCCCCCTCCCGCCGCATGAGCCGCGTGCAGAAGCTGTGGAAGGTGCTCACCCAGAGGTGCTCCACGGGCACGGAGACGAGGCGGGAGACGCGTTCCCGCATTTCCTCCGCCGCCTTGTTGGTGAAGGTGACCGCGAGGATGCTCGAGGGGTTCACGCCCTCCTCCTCGACCAGCCACGCGATGCGCCGGGTGATCACGGTGGTCTTTCCGGAGCCGGCGCCCGCCAGAATCAGCAGTGGCCCCTTCACGTGCCTCACCGCCTCCTGCTGGGGCGGGTTCAGGCCCCGCAGGAGGGGATGGCCGAGCTGGGAATCCATCCCTCCAGTCTACTTGATGGCCTTGCCCTTCTCCGCCTTGCGCACCACCTCGGTGACCATGGCCAGGGCCTCGGCTTCAGAAAGCTTGTCCTTGAAGGAGGGCATGGCCTTTCCGAAGAAGACGCCCCTGCGGATGGTCTTGGCCAGCTTGGCGTCCCGCTTTTGGGCCATCTCCCCCTGGTTCGTGAAGTCCTGCCCCTTGAGCCGCTTCCCGTCCGGGCTCGTGGCGCTGCCATCCAGGCCATGGCACTTGACGCAATTCTCCGCGAAGAAAGCGCGCAGGGCCTTGGTGTCCTTCACGGGCGGCGGGGCCTCCTGCCCAGAGGCCCCGGACGAGGCCCGTACCGGCAGGGAGCTCAAGGCCGGCCACGCGGCGAGGGTGAGGGCGAGAAGGGTCGTTCGCATCGCGGCTCCTATTTTTTGCGGGCGGCCATGGGCCGAATGATCTCGCTGACGAGGCGCTGGGCGTCCATTTCGGTGAGGCTGGCGCCGAAGGCGGGCATTTCCCGCTTGCCTTTGAGAATGACCCTCACCATATCCGAATCCTTCGTACGCGACTGCCACCGCGGGTCCGAAAGATTCCGGCCCGCCAACCGGAATCCAGAGGAGGAGCGGGCCCCGCCATCCACGCCGTGGCATTCGGCGCAGGCCCTGCGGTACAAGAGGGGCAAGTCCTTCCGGGGCGTTGGGCCAGAGGCCACCAGGCCGGACAGCATCAACCACATCACGGGCATCCAACCTCCACGAGATTCCAGTATGCCCACCCGCGCCCTGCGGTAGCCTGGAACCCGGCCCCCATGGCGGAATGGCAGACGCAGCGGACTTAAAATCCGCAACCTGCAAGGGTGTCCCGGTTCGACCCCGGGTGGGGGCACCAGCCTGAGTTTCACGGGCGCGAACCCAAATGCGACCGATATTGGGTTTGCCCAATGGCGCGCGGAGCCGGTCATGCGCTTCCACTTCCCCCATTCCTACGACCCGTTCCACGATCCCGTATGGCTGGAGGAGGCTGGCTGGATCCTGTTCTTCCTTGGAGCCCTGCTCGCCATGCTGCTCTGGCCCGGATTGCGGGGCTGACGTCATCCATTCAAGGATCAGCGGACCTTGGCCACCTTGGCCTCGACGTAGGGCTTGTACCGCTGATCCTCTTTAAGGATGTGCTCCTTGAACCACCCGGCGAGGAAGGAGTGGAGATCGGGGAGGGCGCCACGGGGCGCCACCTCCGCCTCGGAGGCGAGGATCGAGAGCTGCTTGCGGAAGCGCATGTGGCCCGCCCGGTGGGATTCCAACTCTGGAAATCCCACCTGCCCCATCCGTTCCTCTTCATGCCGGAAATGATTCTCGGCATATAGGACCATCTCGGAAAAGCATTCGCGCCACACCTGCGGATCCAGCCCATGCTGGACCTCCGAATCCGCCAGGCGGTTGATCAGCGCCACGAGGGTCTTATGCTCTTTGTCCAGCTGGTCATCGCCCACGCTCCAGGTTTGATCCCATTCGATCCTCGACACCCTGACCTCCCGCCGCCCGCATGATGGAGGCCTTATCGGATGCGGGCCGTGAATCTTGTGCCGGGTTTTCTGATTCACATCGAAATGAGCACTTTCCCGCTTCGCCCTGAAGCCTGGGCCTGGGCCACGGCCTCCCGCCATTGATCCAAGGGATGGATCCCGGCGACGGGGCAGGCGAGGCGCCCTTCGGCCATGCAGGCCATCAGATCCTGGCAGGTCTGATCCCTCAGCGCCTTGGGGGTGCGCTTCTTCCAATCCGTCAGCCAAAAGCCACGCACCGTGGCCGTGCGGAAGATGAGCTGCCCGCCGGGGAGCTGGAGGGGCTCCATGCTCAGGGCGCCATAGACGAGCATCGTCGCGCCTGGGGCCAGCAACTTGAGCATCTCCCCGGCCAAGGCCCCGCCGACCGCATCCACGGCCGCATCGGCCCCCTTGGGCAAAAACCGTGTGGCTTGGAGGGCCCAATCCGGATGCTCCGTGCAGAGCACGGCGTCCGCTCCCAGGGCCAACAGTTCCATCACCTGATCGGGCCGGCGGACGAGGTTCACCGTGCGGAATCCCATCACCTTCCCCAACTGGATGAGGGCCCGCCCCACAGTGGAGCCCGCCGCGCTTTGAAGGAGCGTATGCCCGCGGCCCAGGCCCAATTGATGGGCCATGATCCAGGCCGTGAGGGGATTCACGATGACCTGGGCCGCCTGTTCATCGGCCAACGCCAGGGGCACCCGCACGAGGTTATCCGCCGGGGTCACCAGCCCCTCCGACCAGGTGCCTTGGGCCCCCAGCGGCAGGGCCCGCTCCCCGAGGGCCCAGCCCGTCACCCCCTCGCCCAGGGCCTCCACCACACCCAGCCCCTCCAGGCCCGCCGTCGCGGGCAAGCCGGGCATGCGCCCGTAGACGCCCTGTATCTGAAGCAGATCGGAGGGATTGATGGGGCAAAGCCGCATTCGAAGGCGCACGTCTCCGGCACCCGGCTCGGAGCGAGGCAGATCCTCCAATGCGAGGGACTCCTGGGGCGGACCGGGGGCGTGGAATCGGAGGGCGCGCATGGGTCGATCGTACCTCCCCGCTATCCCGGGAGCTTCCCCCGATCCGCCGGAGCTATTTCTTCGCCGCCTCGACCATCTTCATATCGAACTTTCCGGAGCCCGTCATGAAGAACTCGCAAGGGCCATCCACGCTGCCGCTGATGTGCTTGTTGCCGCCGGCTTGAAGGGCGTAGGAACCCGGTCCTAGCTTCATCTCGGCGCCATCCTCGCCCCGGTGCAAGAAGCTGCCGGAGATGATGACGATCTTGAGGGATCGCGTGTGCCAGTGGAGGGGATGCACCACGCCCGGGTCGAACTTGATGAGCACGCCGTAGGGGCCGGGTTTCGCCATATCACCCCAAAGCTTCGCGACATGGGTGCCCGGCGCAGGGCCATCCTCCCACTTGATGGCCTCGGCGGGCCAGATCACGTCCTTGGCCATGCTCTTGCCCTTTGGGGTGTCGCCGGCCGCGGCGAACCCCGCCATGCAGAGCGCGAAAACGGTGAGCGTCCTGAGATGGTTCCTCATGGGAATTCCCTCCTTTGGGTTGGACAGCGGAGGGGATCATGCGCCGCCCTTTTTCACATGTCAACACCCCTAAAACATCAAGAAGGCCGCCATGGGCGGCCTTCTTGATGGGGAATTAACGACTAGTTTCGAAGCGGTTTGCCCTTGGTGAGGATGCTGTCCATGCGGGCTTGGGTCTTCTCATAGCCGCAGAGGCGGGCGAAGGCCTGGCGCTCCAGCTCCAGGATGCGCTCCTCGGTGACGTCCTGGACGAGGCTGACGTCACCGCCGCAGAGGACATGGGCCAGCTCGCCCATGATGATGGCGTCGTGCTCGCTGGCGAGGCCCTGGAGTTGGAAGTCCTTCACGGCCAGCTTGAGCGCCGTCTCGCCGCCCAGACCCGGCAGGCGGAAGGTGCGGGGTTCCACGGGCTTGAAGTCAGCGGCCATGGCCAGCACCCGCTGCTTGGCATCATGCAACAGGTGGGCGTGGTTCATGACGCGGGTGTCCGTGCGGCGGAAGTAGCCGTTGCGCTGGGCTTCGTCGAAGGAGGTGTTCACGTGGGCCGTGCCGATGAACTGGAAGGCGGCCTTCACCTTGGGCATGGGGCCCAGCTCGCCCTTGGCCTTCATCGCGTCCTCCATGCGGAGGAGCATCTGGAGGCAGCCGCCGCCGGCGGGGATGACGCCGACGCCCACTTCAACCAAGCCCATGTAGGTCTCGGCGGAGCCCACCGTGGCCTGGCAGGCGAGGGTCACTTCGCAGCCGCCGCCCAGCACGAGGTTGAAGGGCGCCGACACCGTGGGGAAGGGTGCGTAGGTCAGCCCGCGGGCCGCGAACTGCAGTCGGCGGGCGGCTTCTTCGATCAGATCGAACTGCTTGTCCTTGGCGGCGTTCAGCACGAAGACGAGGTTGGCGCCCGCGCTGAAGACCTTGCCCTGGTTGCCCACGATGAGGCCCTTGAACTGGCCGGGCACGTGCTTTTGCACGGCGTCTTCCATGAGCATCACGATGCCGTCGTCCAGGGCGTTCATCTTGGTGCGGAAGCTGAGGCAGGCCACGTCGTCGCCAACGTCGATGAGCTGGGCCGATGAATTCTCGGCGATGACCCTGCCGCGGCCCTCCTGGCGCTTGAGGATGAGGATGCGCTTATCCTCCAGCACGGGAACCATCGTCAAGGCGGCGGGATCCAGCTGGGCCACGGGCAAACCGTGCTCCATGCGGTAGAAGCTGGTGATGCCCTTGGCGAGCATCTGTTCCACGAGGGCCGGCACGGGCCGCTCCTCGTAGCGCAGGCGGGCGACGACGCGATCCACGCCCAGGGCGTCCCACAGTTCGAAGGGGCCGAGCTCGGCGGCGAAGCCGTTGCGGATGGCGCGGTCCACGTTGAGGGGCAGATCCGTCACCTCGCCCAGCCGGTTCACGGCGTAGATGAGGTTGTCCGCCACGCAAGCCCAGGCCAGGCGGCCCGCTTCGGAGTCAGACGTGAAGAGGGCGCGCACGCGCTCCACGGGCTCATCGAGGCCCTTGAGTTCCTTAAGGAGGGGCCAGTCCTTCTTCTCCTGCGGGCGATAGGCCTTGGCGGCCGGATCCAGGGAGAGGAAGAGCTTCTTGCCGCCTTCGCCCTTGTCCTTCTTGAAGAAACCCTGTTTCGTCTTGTTGCCCAGCAGCTTGCTATCCAGCATCCACTGAAGCAGCTCCGGGAACTTGAAGGTGTCGCGCACCTCGTCGTTGGGGCAGAGGTCGTACACGTTCTTGGCGGTGGCGGCCATGATGTCCACGCCCGCCAAATCCGCCGTGCGGAAGGAGGCGCTCTTGGCCCGGCCCGCGGCCTCGCCCAACACGGAGTCGATGACCTCGAATGGGATGTTCTCCTTCAGGGCCAGATGCAGGACGCTCATGATCCCGTGGATGCCGATGCGGTTGCCGATGAAGGTGGGGCTGTCAAAGGCGGGGACGACCTCCTTGCCCAGGCCCACTTCCAGCCAGTCCCGGAAGGCCGCGGCCTCCCCTTCGGGAACCTCGGGCCCCTTCACGAATTCCAGCAGGCGAAGGTAGCGAACGGGATTGAAGAAGTGGGTGATGACGAAGCGGCCACGGAAGGCGGCGGAGCGCCCCTCCACCAGGAGCTTGAGGGGGATGCCCGACGTGTTCGAGCTCACCCAGGCCCCGGGTTTCAGCACCGTCTCCAGGCGCTCGTAGAGGGCCTGCTTGATCTTCAGATCCTCCTTCACCACTTCCACGACCCAGTCGCACTCCTTCAGGCGATCCAGGTGGTCCCGCAGGTTCCCCGTGCGGATCTTCTTCAGATGCGACTCGTGCATCATCAGGGCGGGCTTGCTCTTCCTCAGCCCGGCCAGCGCGCCTTCCGCCAATTTGTCGGGGTTGGCTTCGTCGATGACGATGTCGAGGAGTTCGACATGGAGGCCGGCGGAGGCGCAGTGGGCGGCGATGCCCGACCCCATCACTCCCGAACCCAGTACCGCTACTTTTTTGATATCCATGGTTGATCCCGAAAAAAGTGAAACCGCTAATGTCGCGAATTCACGCGAATGAATACCCACGCTGGATGGACCCCGCTTTTATTCGCGTCCATTCGCGTCATTCGCGGTTCCCCCTTACAGCTTTTCAATGACCGAAGCGATCCCCTGCCCGCCGCCAATGCACATGGTGGCCAGCCCGTACTTCCCGCCATCCGTCTCCAAGCGGTTCAACAGCGTCGTGAGGATGCGGGCGCCGCTGGAACCCAAGGGATGCCCCAGCGCCACCGCCCCGCCCCAGGCGTTAACCTTCGCCGGATCGAACTTCCCTTCCCGGATCACGGCGATGCTCTGGGCGGCGAAGGCCTCATTGAGCTCCACGGCGTCGATTTGGTCCATGGTGAGACCCAGGCGCTCCAGCACCTTCTTCGTGGCGGGCACGGGGCCGAGGCCCATGCGGTCGGGCGCGCAGCCGGCCACGGCGCCCTGAATGATGCGGGCACGGGGCTTGAGACCCAGGGCCTTGGCGGTCTCCTCTTCCATGATCAGGAGGAAGGCGGCGCCATCCGTGATCGGCGAGCTATTGCCGGCAGTGACGCTGCCGTCCTTGATGAAGGCGGCCTTGAGCTCGCCCAGCTTCTCGATGGAGGTGTCGGCGCGGACGCACTCATCCTGCGCGAGGGTCACCATCCTGCCGTCCAGGCCCTTGGCTTCGAAGGTCACCACTTCCTTGGCGAACTTGCCGTTGGCCCAGGCGGCGGCGGCCTTTTGGTGGCTGTTGAAGGCGAACTCATCCTGCTCGCGGCGGGTGATCTTGTAGTCGGCAGCCAGGTTCTCGGCCGTGACGCCCATGCCGCAGTAGGCCTCGGGGAAGGTGGCCGTGAGCTCGGGATCCACGCTGGGATTGAAGCCCATCATGGGCACCTTGCTCATGCTCTCCACGCCCCCCGCGAGGTAGAGGGTGCCGATGCCCGTCTGGATGGCCCGCTGGGCCATGAGCATCGTCTCCTGGCTGGAGCCGCAGAAGCGGTTGATGGTGGCGGCGGCGGCCGTGATGGGCAGGCCAGCCTTGAAGCTGATGAGCCGGGCCATGTTCATGCCCTGCTCGCCCTCCGGCATGGCGCAGCCGACGATGACGTCTTCGAGGGAGGACCAGTCCTTCAGGATCGGCTTCAGGGCCTCGATCACCACGGCGCCCAGCTTCTCCGGACGGGTGGCCGCATAGGCGCCCTTTACGCCCCGGCCCTGGGGCAGGCGCTTGGCCTCGACGATGACGGCGTGCTTCAGACTGGCCATGGCGGGTCCTCCGGATTCGGGTTTGGGTGAGGCTATCAGGCACTCCGCGCGGGCGCAGCGCCTACCTATGGTCAAGCCCTGAATGCATCGGCGGACGGAGCCCGGGTCTGGAATTGAGCACCTTTCCACGCAAACCGATACTCCGGGTAGGGGGTTCCATGACCACCTCAGATCCATCCCCTACCCCAGCGACCCGAACGGCACCCGATTCCCAGCCCGGCCGCCACGCGGCGGCCATGATGGCCATGGCTCGGGCGCTCGCGGCCCGGACCCGGTCCCCCCAATCCGCCTACCGGGAACTCACTCAAACCTGCGCGCGGGGCTTGGCCGTGGATCGCTGCAGCCTATGGCGCTTCGAAGGTCTCGACCGGGTGCTTCGGCTGGTGGACCTCTACGATGCGCAAAGTGATGGCCACGTCTCTGGAACGGTCCTGGATGCCGGCAAGTATCCCGAGTATTTCCGGGAGCTCTGGTCGGGCCGCCTCATCGCGGCGGACGACGCCCTCGTGGATCCCCGCACCTATGAGTTCAGGTCCTCCTACTTGGAGCCGCTCGGCATCGTCTCCATGCTCGACGTGCCCCTGAGATCCCAACAGGGGCTGCTGGGCGTCCTTTGCAACGAGCATCGCCAGGCCCGGAGCTGGGAGCCCTCGGATATCCGCATGGCCAGCTTCACCGCCTGCCTCGCGACGGTCGTGATGGACGGTCTTGAGCGACAAGGCGGATGATGGGGGTTTTGGAGCGCGGATGTTCGAGGCCCAGCGGGATGCAGCGGTGGAAGCGGCGAAGGCGGGCGGGGCCATCCTCATGGGGCACTGGCGCCAGCTGGATCCGGCCACGGTGCAGGAGAAGACCAAGAACGACCTCGTGAGCATCGCCGACCGCGAGAGCGAGGCCGCCATCCACGCCGTGCTGGAGCAGGCCTTTCCCCAGTACGGCTGGCTGGGCGAAGAGACGGGCGCCGCCGGGGATACCGAGCGCAAGTGGATCGTGGACCCCCTGGACGGCACCCTCAACTTCATCCAGGGCTTCCCCCAGTGGTGCGTGTCCATCGCCCTGTGGGATGCCCAAGGCCCCGCCGTGGGCGTGGTGTGGGATCCGCTCAAGGAGGACCTCTTCGTGGCCACCCGGGGCGATGGTGGCACCTGGAACGGCCGGCCCATGCAGGTCTCCGCCCACCCGGGTCTCGACGGCGCCTTCCTGGCCACGGGCTTTGCTTACCAACTGGGCCCCCGCTATCCGCGATGGCGGGAATCCCTGGATCGAATCTGGCCCCGGGCCAAGGCGATCCGGCGGGCCGGCAGCGCCGCCCTGGATCTGGCCCACACGGCCGCCGGGATCTACGACGGTTTCTGGGAGATGGGGTTGCAGCCCTGGGATCTGGCGGCCGGCGTGCTGCTGGTGAGCGAGGCCGGCGGTCTGCTCAGCGATTGGGAGGGTGGGGAAACCTGGGCTGAAACGGGCAGTCTCGTGGCGGGGAACCCCGGCGTGCAGCAGGATCTGGTGCGCGCCCTTCAGTAGCCCCGTTTCTCCAGCGCCGCGATCTCGAAATCCCCATCATCCATGAGCCGCTCGAACTCGGGCATGAGCTTCCAGCCCTTGGATCGCGCCAGGGAGAGCAGCAGGCTCTGGCCCGGCGCGGGGCGCTCGGGCTGGGACTGGTACACGGGATCCGCGAAGGCCTGCTCGGGATCCACGAAGGCCCAGCCCTCTTTGCGCAGCATGGCCATCACGTCGCCCAGGAAGAGCGCGTTGAGCAGGTTGTGGTGCATGAGCATCACCTGGGGGATGTCGCGCCCCAGGAGGCGGCGGGAGAGGTCCCGGTAGGCCGTGGCCCGCTGCTTCACGTGGGCGATGTAAGCCTCCCGGAGGGGGGCGAGGTCCGCGTTGGGGTTCTTGGTGAGTACCTGCTCCAGCCGCTCATCCAGGCGCCAATCGCTGGTATCCAGGGAGACGTAGGCGTTCCGCCAGCCCCGGGCCTTCAGGAAGCCCCGCATACCATCCCGCTTCTCCGGCGTATTGCCCTCGCGGAGGAAGGTGAAGCGGAACCAGGGCCGGTAGCCCTGGATCTGGGAGATCACCAAGTCGCAGTCCAACAGCTCCTTTTGATAGGCCGCCAGGGTGGTGCCCGTGGCGTGGAGGTCGGGATGGCTGAGCGTGTGGTTGCCGATGCGATGGCCGGCCGCGCCCCAGGCCTTCAAGAGGGCCAACCCATCGGGGGTATCCGCCCCATTGTTCAGGGTGACGAAGAGGGCCGCGGGCGCCCCCGCCTTGGCCAGATGATCCAGCAGGGCCTGGTTCCGCTCGATCGCCGTCAGCTTCGGGGTGGTCCGGATCCGGGGGCCGTCATCGAAGGTGAGGGCGACCTGCTGGGCCTGGACCGCGCTGGCTAGGAGGAGAAGTAAATAGAGACGCATTCCCCATCATCTCCCAGGCGCTCGGGCAACCCGGCCGAATCTGCGATCCTGGATCCATGCGCACCCTCGCCCTCCTCGCCGCCCTCGCCCTGCCCGCCGCCGCCCAGGCACCCCTCCCCGAAGCGCTCCTGCGCCCCGGCGTGGATGTGCATAGCGCCGCCCATCGGGGCGGGCCCAAGGTGAAGCACCTGGATCTCGATCTGAAGGTGGATTTCGACGCCCATCGCCTGGGGGGTTCCGCCACCTGGGCGCTGGCTTCCACGCCCAAGGCCGCGACGACCCTGAACCTCGATGGCCGGGATCTGGAGATCCAAACCGTGGCCACGAGCCGGGACGCCAAGACCTGGCGCCGCACCGCCTTCAAGGTCGTGCCCGTATCCAAGGCCCTGGGCCAGCGCATCGAAGTGCGGGTGCCCAAGGGCCATGGCCATGTGCGCATCGCCTACCGCACGAGCGATCACGCCGGGGGGCTGCAGTGGCTGGAACCGGCCCAGACGGCCGGAAAGCGCCACCCCTTCCTCTTCACGCAGGCCCAGGCCATCCAGGCCCGCAGCTTCGTGCCCTGCCAGGATGGCCCGAGCGTGCGGATCACCTTCTCGGCCCGGCTCCGCACGCCCAAGGAGCTCCGTGCCCTCATGGCGGCGGACTTCGACCGGGGCGCCCCCCGCACGGGCGATTACCGCTTCCGCCTGGATCAGCCCATTCCCAGCTATCTCCTGGCCTTCGCCGTGGGCGATCTGGACTTCCAGCCCTTGGGTCCCCGCACGGGCGTGTGGGCCGAGCCCCCCATGCTGGCGAAGTCCGCCAAGGAGCTGGAGGATACCGAGGCCATGGTGAAGGCCGCGGAGAACCTCTACGGCCCTTACGCCTGGGGCCGCTACGACCTGTTGATGCTCCCGCCCTCCTTCCCCTTCGGCGGCATGGAGAACCCCAAGCTCACCTTCGCCACGCCCACCATCCTCGCCGGCGACAAGAGCCTCGTGAGCCTCGTGGCCCACGAACTCGCCCACAGCTGGAGCGGCAATCTCGTCACCAACGCCACCTGGCGCGATTTCTGGCTCAACGAGGGCTTCACCACCTACGTGGAGCGCCGCATCGTGGAGGCCGTCTACGGGCGCAAGCTCGCGGAAATGGAGGCCGTGCTCGGCGTCCAGGATCTCCGTGTGGATCTGGCCAAGGCGGAGCCCGCCTATCGCCCCCTGCTCCCAGAGATGGGCGAGCATGACCCCGACGACGCCTACTCCCGCATCCCCTACGAAAAGGGAGCGCTCCTCCTCCGCCGCCTGGAGGAAGCCTACGGCCGCCCCGCCTTCGACGCCTGGCTCACCTCCTGGTTCAAGGATCAGGCCCGGCGGAGCGTCCACACGTCGGATTTCCTCGCCCACGTGCGGAAGGGGCTCTTGAGCCAGGCTCCCGGAAAGGCGCCCGACCTCGCGGCCTGGCTCACGGAAGGCACCCTTCCCGCCGACGCGCCACGCCCCGAAAGCCCGGCCTTCGCGGCCGTGGAGGCCCAGGCCCAGCGGTGGTCCAAGGGGGAGGGCCAGCCTCCCAAGCCAGGCCAACCCGCGGGCTACGACATGGATAGCCCCAAGCGGCTCATCGACCCCGCGGGCTGGAGCACCCAGGAGTGGCTGCACTTCCTGCGCGTGCTGCCGGGCCTCCAGCCCACTCCCATGTCGGCCCTCGACCGGGCCTTCCACCTCATGGACACCGGCAATGCCGAGATCGCCCACCAGTGGCTGCTCATGTGCATCCGTTCCGGCTACGAGCCGGCCTGGCCCCGATTGGAACGGTACCTGATCGGGATCGGGCGCCGGAAGCTCATCGTGCCCCTCTACCAGGAGCTCGTGAAGACCACCGAGGGCCTCGCCCGCGCCAAGGCCATCTATGCCAAGGCCCGGCCCGGGTACCACCCCATGGCCCAGGCCTCCGTGGATGCGCTGCTCAAGGGCAGGTGAGGCGGAAGCGAGACCAATCCATGACCGGCCTCGTGGTGCGTGGCTTGCCGGGTCGCCCAAAATCGGCTCCATTTCGCCCCTATGCGTCCCATTCACCACGGCCGGGGATCCCCTCGCCCCGTTCGCATCCATTTGGCCCTTGTCAGGGGCGCCAGGTCGAATAGCTTCGAACTCATGACCAATCCACGACAAAGGGCAGGCTGGGCCTACTGGGCCATCTGGGTTCTCATCGGCCTGTACTTCGCGGCCATGGATGCCGCGGCCACGCCCATCCTTCGGCAGCACCTGCTTCGAATCCTATTCGTCGACGTCACCCTGCACCTCACCTGGGGCGCCATGGTCCTGGTCGTGATTCGCAATATGGATAAGGTCCCCCTGGGCGGTCAAGGCGACTGGCGGCGATGGGCCTTCTACCTCGGCCTCAGCGTGGGCCTGACCTTCCTGGGCATCATCGTGGCCTTCGGCATCATCGAGGCCATGGGCGGCCCCCTCGTCCCCATCCCCGGCGACCTTTCCACCCGCTTCTGGTCCTTCAACTTGAAGTACTTCCACGTGGCCCTCGTGGATTTCGTGATGGCCATCGGCGCCTGGCTCGTGTTCGACCTCTACCACCGCTTCCGCGAGCGGGAGCTGGAGGCCAGCCGCCTGGAGGCCGAATTGGCCCGCGCCCAGCACCAGGCCCTTCGCATGCAGCTTCAGCCCCATTTCCTGTTCAACGCGCTGAACACCATCAACTCCCTCATCCGGGCGGAACCCGAACTGGCCGAGCAGATGGTCACCCGACTGGGGGATCTCCTCCGCTACACCCTGGAACAGAGCGGCCCCCAGGAAATCACGCTCCGTCAGGAGCTGCTGGTGCTCAACTGCTACCTCGATATCCAGCGCCAGCGCTTCGGCCCCCGGCTGAGCGTGGTGATCGCCTGCCCCGACGATCTGCTGCCCGCCCTGATCCCCAACCTCCTCCTCCAGCCCCTCGTGGAGAACGCCTTCAAGCATGGCCTCGGCCAGCGCTCGCGGGAAAGCTGCCTCATCGTCCACGTCTCGGTGCTGGGCGAGGTGTTGCGGCTGGAAGTCGAGGACAACGGCCGCGGCCTGGGCTCCACGCCCATCCATGAAGGCATCGGCCTCGCCAATACGCGGAGCCGCTTGGCGGCCCTCTATGGCGGGCGACAAAGCTTCGAGCTCCTCAACGCGCCCAATGGCGGCGCCATGGCCCGCGTGGAGCTGCCCCTCCACTGGAAGCCCATCGAACTTGAGGCGGAGGAGGCCCACCCGGCCTCGAACTCGCCCGCCCCCCGGCTCCGCCCCCGCGCGATCAGCTGACCGGAGAACCCATGCCGTATCGAACGCTCATCATCGATGACGAGCCCCCGGCCCGTCTGCGCATTCGAGCCCTCCTCGCCGACGAGAAGGATATCGAGATCGTGGGGGAAGCCGACGACGGCCCCTCCGCCGTGGAAGCCATCGAGCGGCTCCGCCCCGACCTCGTCTTTCTGGATGTGCAGATGCCCGAGCTGGATGGCTTTGGCGTCATCGAGGCCGTGGGCCCCGAGCGCATGCCTTGCCCCGTGTTCGTCACCGCCTACGCCCGCCACGCCCTCAAGGCCTTCGACGTGAACGCCGTGGACTACATCCTCAAACCCTTCGATGCCGATCGCTTCCGCAAGGCCCTCGCCAAGGCCAAGGCCCGCCTGGGTGAACCCAAGGATCCCTCCACCGAACGGCTGGAGCATCTGCTGGAGGACGTCCGCCAGCCGGGCCAGTACCCCGAGCGCATCCTCGTGAAGATCGGCGCCGGCCAGCAACTGGTGAAGGTGGCCGATATCCACTGGATCGAGGCGGAGGACAACCACATCCGCCTCCACCTTTCCAACGGCACCCACATGATCCGCCACACGCTGCGCGAATTCCTGAAACGCCTGGATCCCGGCATGTTCCGCCAGATCCACCGCTCCACCATCGTGAACATGGCCCACATTCGGGAGCTGCAGCCCTGGTTCCACGGGGACTATCTCGTTCACATGGTGGACGGGACGACGCTCACGCTCACGCGGACGCACCGGAGCGCGTTGATGCAGGTTTGAAGGTGGCGGTCAGCCATCAGCCCTCCTACCAAATGCTAGGGCGCACCTTTTCATCACGCTTCATGGACGAACCATCCCCGCAGCCGTAGGTCTCGAAGAATTCCGGCAGGTTGGACATGGGCCCGTTCACTCGCTGCCGCCCGGGGCTGTGCGAGTCCGTCTTCAACCGCACGCTGAGGGCCTCCGGGCGGATGTGGTTCCTCCAAACCTGGGCCGCGCCGAGGAAGAAGCGCTGCTCGCCTGTGAAGCCCTCGATGACGGGGGCCGGCTGGCCTCCGAGGCTCTTCTTCCAGGCGGCGAAGGCGATCTTCATGCCCCCGAGGTCGGCGATGTTTTCGCCCAAGGTGAGCTTGCCGTTCACGTGTTCGCCCTTGAGGGGCTCATAGGCGCCGTACTGCTTCACGACAAGGTTGGCGCGGGATTCGTAGGCCTTGCGGTCCGCGTCCGTCCACCAGTTCTTGAGGTTGCCATCGGCGTCGAACTGGCTGCCGCTATCGTCGAAGCCGTGGGTCATCTCGTGGCCGATCACGTAGCCGATGCCGCCGTAGTTCACGGCCATATCCGCGCCTGCATCGAAGAAGGGCGGCTGGAGAATGCCGGCGGGGAAGGCGATCTCGTTCATGGTGGGGCTGTAGTAGGCGTTCACGGTGGGCGGCGTCATGCCCCACTCCGTGCGGTCGATGGGCTTGCCCAGCTTGGCCAGGTTGCGCCTCACCTCGAAGCGGCGGGCCCGGCGGAGGTTGCCGAGGTAGTCATCCCGCTTCACATCGAAGGCGTACACGCGCCACTTATCCGGATAGGCCATCTTCACGCCAAAGGCCTCCAGCTTGCGGATGGCCTGGCGCTTCGTATCCTCGCCCATCCACTCCAACCCCTCGATGCGCTCCTTCAACACGGCACGCATGTTGGCCACCATCTCCAAGACCTTGCGCTTGGCCTCGGGGCTGAAGGCCTTCTTCACGTAAAGCTGGCCCAGGGCCTCGCCGAGGTTGTTGTCCGTGGCGCCCTGCACGCGCTTCCACCGGGGTTCCTGTTCGGGCGTGCCGTTGAGGAACTTGCCATTGAAGGCGAAGGCCTCATCCACGAAGGCCTTGGGCAGGGCCGAGGAGGCGCCTCGCAGCAGGTTCCACTTGAAGTAAACGCGCCACTGGGGCGCTTGGACCTTCTGGGCCATCTCACCGAAGGCCCTAAAGAAGGAGGGCTGGCGCAAATTCACTTCCGTCACGGCGGCGCCCCGGGCCTGGAAGTAACCCTTCCAATCGAAGCCGGGCGCCTCGGTGGCCAGCTGATCGAGGGTGCGCTTGTTGTAGGTCTTGTTGGGATTCCGGTTCTCCACCCGGGACCAGGCCGCCTGGGCCAGCTGGGTCTCCAGCTCCAGCACCATCCGGGCATGGACCTTGGCCAGCTCCGACTTCTCACCGGCCAGGACGAAGACTCGGGCCACGTGGGCCTCGTACTCCGCGCGGATGCCGGCGTTCTTCTTGTCCTGGAGGAGGTAGTAGTCGCGGTCCGGCAGGCCGAGGCCGCCCTGGCTAAGGCTGCCCAGGTAGCGGGTGCTTTCCTTGGCGTCCTGGCCCACGAAGAAGCCGAAACCCGCGCCCAGCCCCAGATTGTGGCTTTCGCCGAGGAACGCCGGCAGCTGAGCGAGCTTCGTGAAGGCCTCGATGCGCTTGAGGTCGGCGGCCAGGGGCTTGAGGCCCGCCTTTTCGATGCGGGCCTCGTCCATGCCCGAGGCGAAGAAGTCGCCCACCTGCTGCTCCACGCTGCCGGGCTTCCAATCCCGCCGGGGGCT
>CAYWDR010000001.1:0-61143 GCA_964457075.1 uncultured Solibacteraceae bacterium | reverse complement strand
GATGGTGTAGGTGAGGGGGCGGAAGCCCAAGGTGGCGAGGCCCGCGGCCACGCCCACCATGTTCGCTTCGGCCACACCGCAGTTGTGGAAGCGGCCCGGGGCGGCGGCCTTGAGGCCGTCGAAGAGCTTGTTGCCGATGTCGCCGGAGAGCATGACGATGCGCGCGTCTTCGGCGGCGAGGCGGGTGATTTCCTGGGCGAAGGT
The DNA here is from genome assembly GCA_964457075.1 of uncultured Solibacteraceae bacterium. Taxonomy (GTDB): domain Bacteria; phylum Acidobacteriota; class Holophagae; order Holophagales; family Holophagaceae; genus JAFDVN01. The sequence goes on along the minus strand of CAYWDR010000001.1, from coordinate 60,939 downwards.
GTTGCGCATCATGGGCCCCCCAGCAGGTCGGCTTGGCCTGACTGCGCGGCGACGGCGTAAAGAGAAAACCACGAAGGCACGAAGGCCACGAAGGGGCGCCGACCCAACCTCGGCCATCCCCTTCGGGGGAGGCGCTGGGCGGGCCCCCTATAGGCCCGCCCAGCGCCTCCCCCGAAGGAAGGTCCAGCGAAGCTGGACCTTGGGCCTGCGGCCCGGATGGCCTTCGAGACGGCCGCCGGGGGAAGGGGGTTTTCTTCGTGTTTCTTCGTGCCTTCGTGCCTTCGTGGTGATTTCTTGCCCTTGGGTCGCACCACCCAACCGTCAGAATGCATCGGTATCCAACGGTTCATGGCACCAACCCCAGTTCCCGATGCGCGGCCACGATCTCCTCCGCCGTCGGCGTGCGGTAGTGCCAGTTGTTATCGTCCTCCATGAAGGAAACGCCCTTCCCCTTCACCGTGTGGGCGATGATCGCGAGGGGCCGCCCCGCGCCCCTGCGGTCCCTGGAGAGCACCTTGATGAGCGCGGCGTGATCGTGGCCGTCCACCTCCACGGCCTCCCACCCGAAGGCCCGCCACTTCTCGGGGAGGGGCCCCAGGGCGAGCACCTCCTCGCTGCGGCCCGTGGCCTGCCACTTGTTGAAATCGATGAGGGCCGTGAGGGACTCCAGCTTCTGGGCCGCGGCCATCATGGCCGCCTCCCACACGGCGCCCTCGTTGCACTCGCCGTCGCTGAGGAGGACGAAAGTACGGTTGGCGAGGCCCTTCAGCCGCGCCCCCATGGCCATGCCCACGCCCATGGGCAGGCCGTGGCCCAGGGAGCCCGTGGCCGCCTCCACGCCGGGAACACCGTGGGCGGGGGGATGCTCGCCGAAGAGGCTGCCGTCATCGCCGTAGCCCTCCAGCCAGGCCTCGGGGAAGAAACCCCGCCAGGCGAGCACCTGGAAGAGGGCCGGGGCCGCGTGGCCCTTGCTGAGGATGAAACGGTCCCGCTCCGGATCCCGGGGTTTGGTGGGGTCGACGCGCAGCACGCGCCCATAGAGCACCGTGAGGAGATCCACGCAGGAGAGGCAGGACCCCAGGTGGGGCACCTGGGCCCGGCCCGATACCTCGATGACGCGGCCCCGCAGCCGGGCGGCGGCGCGTTCGAGGGGCTCCTCAGCGGTGAAGGTCATAGGGCGAGTTGCTTCATGGTGGCCACGTTGTAGCACTGCTCGTTCACCTGCAGGCTCCCTGCCCGGTAGGCGGCCACCACCTCCTGGATGGCGTCGGCCACCGTGAAGCGGGGCGCGAAGCCCGTGGCGAGGAGCTTATCGGCGTTGAGGCGATAGGAGCGGGGATCGTTGGAGGGCTGAACGTCGATGTCGGCGGGCACGACGTCCGTGACCATCTTGGCGATGGCGAGGATGGAGAGGTTTTCGAACCCGGCGTTGAAGATCCCCGTGGCCCGGTCCCCTTGGGCGAGGAAGTGCTGGTAGACGCGCACCATGTCCTTCAGCGTGATATTGGGCCGCACCTGGGCCCCGCCCAGCACGGTGATCCGGCCCTTCGTGAGGGCCTGGATGGTGAGCATGTTCACGGAGAGGTCCAGCCGCATGCGGGGGGAGACCCCGCAGACGGTGGCGGGGCGGATGCACTGGAGGGTGATGCGGTCCTGGTAGCTGAGGAGGATGCGCTCGCTCACCATCTTCGTCTTGTTGTAGTCGGAGATGGGCAGGAGGGGCAGCTCCTCCGTGACCTGGGGTTCCTCGCTTACGCCGTAGACGCTGCCGGAACTGGCGTAGATGAACTGGGGCACGCGGGCGGCGATGGCCGCCTCCACGAGGCCCATGGTGGCCAGCGCGTTCACCTCCCAGGAGAGCTTGGGGTTGAGGTCGCTGCAGGGGTCGTTGGCCACGTTGGCGAGGTGCAGCACGGCGTCCTGGCCCGCGAAGGGCAGGGCCTTCGCCTCCCGCACGTCGGCCCGGATCACCGTGAGGGCGGGATGGGGGGCGAGGTGGTTGCCGAACCACTGGGCGTCCACGACGGTCACGCGGTGGCCGTCGGCGAGGAGGGCCTCCGTGAGCTTGCTTCCGATGTAGCCGCAACCGCCGGTCAAGAGGATGTTCATGGGGGGCCTCAGGGCTTATGCACGTAGTCGAAGGGCTGGCGGAGGATCTCATCCCGGTTCGCGGTGATCCAGTGGAGGGTTTCCCGCAGACCCTCCTCCAGATCGAGGGTGGCCTCCCAGCCCAGGGCCTCCTTGGCCTTGCGGCTGTCCAGCAGGTAGGCGGAATCCTTGCCGGGGCGCTCTGGAGCCACGTCCACGGCATCGGCGAAGGAGACGCCCATGAGCCCCGCGATGCGCTCCACGAGGGCCCGCACCGTGACGTTTTCCGGCGTGGAGAGGTGGAAGATGTCCCCGGGTTTCCCCTGGCGCAGGGCGCGCAGCGTCCCTTCGGCCACGTCCCGGATGTGGATGAAGGAGCGCACGGAGACGCCACCCCCGTGGAGCTGCAGCCGCCGCCCCGTGAGGAAGTAGAGCATCGTGCGGGGGATGATGCGGTAGAGCTGCTGGCCGGGGCCGTAGACGTTGGCGGCCCGCGTGAAGACGACGGGGAAGCGGTGGGTGCGGACGTAGGTCATGAGGCTCAGATCCGCCGCCGCCCGGGACACGGCGTAGGGCGTGCTCGGGTCGTAGACGGTGCGCTCGGCGATGAGGCCCTCGCAGCTTCCGTAGACCTCCGGCGTGGAGACGTGGAGGTACTTCTTCAGGAAGGCGCAGCGGCGCAGGCCTTCGTGGAGGCGCACGTTGGCCACCACGTTCGTCTGCATCCAGTGCTCCGGGTGTTCCCAGCTCTCCGCCACCATGCTTTGGGCGGCGAAGTTCACGACGTAATCGGGCCGGAAGGCGTGGACGAGGTCGAGGATGGCCGGCAGATCCTCATTCAGGTCAAGGCGGTGGAAGGCGAAGGCGCCCTTGGCGGCGGCCCCGTTCCAGGCGTCCTCCCAGGCATAGGCGCGAAAGACGGGATGCACCTCCGGCGAACGGCTCACCCCCACCACGTCGCAGCCCTCCTCCAGGGCGCGGGCCACGAAGTGGGCACCGGAGAAGGCGTTGCTGCCGAGGACGAGGATCTTATCGGGCATGGGCGGCTCAGGCGGGAATGGCGGGATGGGCCTTCAACCACTGCATGAGCATGTGGCCGATCATGAGCTGGGCGTCCTCGCTGATCTGCATATCGTCGATGGGCAGGTGGAGGGCGTGGTCGGCGAGCTTCAGGCACTTGCCCCCGGAATAGCCGAGGATGGCAAAGGAGGTGAGCCCCATGCGCTTCGCCGCCTCCAGGGCCTCCACGATGTTGGGGGAATTGCCGCTGCCCGAGAGGACGATGAGCAGGTCCCCGGGCTGGGCGAGCACTTCCAGCTGCTTGGAGAAGATGGCGTCGTAGGACACGTCGTTGGCGAGGCAGGTCATCACCGCCTGGTTGGCGGAGAGGGCCTGCACCCGCATGCCGCCGCGCCCGGGGGCGATGCCGTAGAAGAGGTCGTTGGCGATGTGGATGGCGTTGGCGGCGCTGCCCCCGTTGCCGCAGAGGAAGACCTGCCGGCCCTCCGCCCAGGCCTTCCGGAGGGCCTCGGCGAGGCGGCCCACTTCCTCCAGATTCAGGGAGTCCATGGCTTTGCGGCTGGTGGCGAGGTACTGCTCGAAGGGTCCCATGGCGGCTCCTAGGCCTGCGCGACGCTGCGGTAGATGAGCTTGAGATTGGACCGCTGAAGGAGACGGCCCATGCCCGTGGGCGTGTTGGCATAGAGGTTCATCTGGTTGGCGATGTGCCGTTTCTGGCCCTCGCTATGGAAGAATCGCCACTCGCCGGGGCGCTCCGCCACGGCGAGCGTGTTGGGATCCACCCGGAAATTCGCTGTCCGAATGGCTTCAAAATCGAAGCGGAAGGCGGCGTGCCGCTCCCCTTCCGTATCCGTGACGCAGTCCTCCTTCCGCTGGAGGATGTAGACCTTCAGCTCCGCCAGGTAGGCCTCCACCTTGGGCGTGAGCAGCCCCCGCTCCCGGAGCGTGGCGGCGAGGGCCGTGAACAGCAGCTCGCAGAGGTCCCGGAACTCCCCCAGGAGGAGGGTCTTGTGGACGAGCAGTTCGTTGATGCCCAGCTCCCCCCCGATGTAACGCCCCACCACCTCCGGCGTGAGGACGAAGGCCTGGGCCGCCTCGAAGGTGTCGAAGAGGTCCGAGCCCGTCTGGGCGAGGAAGGCGTCGAGGATGGCGGCGATGCGGGGGGTGCGGAGCTCCGGGTGGGCCTTCGTGAAGAGGAGGCAGTCGTAGACGGACACCCCCAGGGCCCGGCAGAGGGCGAAGGCCTCCTCGAAGAGGGCGTTGTTGTAGAAGGTCTCCACGAGGAGGTTCATCTCCCGGCAATCCAGGTAGTCCGCGAAGGAGAGGGTGGCGTTGCCCGTGATGATCTCCTCGATCTCGGAGACGGGGGTGGACTCGCCCAGGAGGTCGTAGATGCCCACGCAGCCTGGGATCACGCGGAACTTCGTGGCGAGGCCGTATTTCTCCCGGGTGGGCCCCGACGCCATCTCCGTGCCCCGCAGGAGCATGGCCTGGAACATGCGCATGTGGGTGACGCCCTGCTCCACGCCGAAGCGGAGGGATTCCAGATGCTTGGTCTTCGTGTCCCCCGGCAGGCCCAGGATGATCTCCGAATGGGTCTTGCTGTTCTCCAGGGAATTCCCGTAGGTCACGAGGTCCCGGTAGGCCTCCTTGGAGATGTTCTGGCGCTTGATGGCCCGGAGCACCTCGGGATCCGTGGATTGCAGGGAGGCGCCCAGGGTCCAGGCGCCCTGGAGGATGCGGGCCACCTCGATGGTGCGCTCGGGCCGGTTCTTGCCCGCGGAGGCCGAGATCAGCAGGGGCCAGCCCGTCTCCCGCTTCACGTCGGCGATCACCTCCGCCGTGACGAGGTCCTCCTGGTACATGGCGAAGTTCAGATCCGTGATGATGAGCTCGTCCACGTTCTTCACGTGCCGGGCGATGTAGCGGATCTCCTCCCGGGTGCGCGCCGGGTCGAAGCGGGCGATCTTGTTCTTGGACGTGAGCCCATCGGCGCAGAAGGTGCAGGAGAAGGGGCAGCCCCGGGTGGTCTCCAGCAGGGGCTGCAGGGGATGGTCGAAGAAGGGATCCAGCACGCCCGTGAGGTAGGGCGAGGGGATGCGGTTCACGTCCGCGATGCGGCTCACGTCGCCGCAGACGAGGGTGCCCTCGTGGAGGTAGGTGGTGTTCCCGATCCGCGCGCCCGAGGCCTTCAGCCGCCGGGCGTCGAATCCGACGTCCTCCAGGTGCCGCACGAGCGCCACGAGGCCCAGCTCCCCTTCCAGCTCGATGTAGAAGTCGAGGGCGGGACGGGCCGAGAGGAAATCCCGTTTTTCCTCGGCGAGGGTGGGGAAGTTGGGGCCCCCGAAGACCGTGATCACCCGCGGATCCATGGCCTTGGCCCGCCGGGCGAAGGCGTAGGCCAGTTCGAAGTTCCAGCTGTAGTTGGAGAAGCAGAGCATCGTGGGAATCTCCGCCGCGAGCACGGCGTTCAGATCCTCCGGGAATTTGCAGAGGCGGGTGGCGTAGGCGTCGCCCAGCTCCTGGCGGGCGTAGGCCATGACGAAGCTCACCCCCAAGGGGAAGGTGGGGGCCCCGATGCCCTGGGCCGTGTGCGTGAGATCCGTGAAGACGATCGAACCGGCCTTCCTGCCCATGGCGGCCTCCCATCGAATCAACAGGGCACGACCTCATCCAGCGGGAAGGAATAGCTTCACCACGGAGGCGCGTACGGAAAAGCGATGGGAAAGATCGAACGCAGAAGCCGCAGAAAAACGCAGAAACCGCAGAAAAGGGCAAGACTACCGGCGGAAGGCCTCCTGGCGCTTTGCGCCAAGGTCCGCAAACGAGGACCATGAATCGGGCCGGGGCCCTGGACGGCCCTCGAAGGCCGTCACGGGCCCCGGCCCGATTCAGGAGTCCGGACGAGCGCGTGGGTCGAACTCCCTTCTGCGTTTTTCTGCGGTTTCTGCGTTCCTGCTTTTTCAGGTTTTCTCCGCGCTCTCCGCACCCCTCCGCGTCCTCCGTGGTGAAACCAGTTCGGTTGCCGGCCTGCCCGCGCAGTGGTGAATGGCTTTTTGGGAACATGGATCACCCCTCCTGAACCTGCGCCAAGGGCTGCGAGATCCCTCGCCCGATGTGATCGACGAGGGTCGGCAGCTTGTCCCGCACGAGGATCCGGGGTGCCCAGCCCGTGAGGCGGGTGGCCTTGGCGTTGTCGAAGGCGAAGCCGAAGTCCCCGCCGGGGGCGGATTCGATGCGGGCCTCGGGGTTGGCGCGCCGCACGAAGTCCAGGAGGGAAATGAGGTTCGCCTCGCCGCCCCCCGCATGGAGTTTTTCGCCGAAGGCCCGCTTCGCCACGACGGCCTCCATGAGTCGGCCCAAGTCATCCACGTGGAGGGGATCCCGGAACTGGAGGCCCCCGCCCGTGAGGGAGAGGGGCTTGCCCTGCACGGCGGCGCGCACGAGGGAAACCATCCAGTTTCCACCGGGGTGGTCGTAGTCCGTGTAGCAAGTGGTGAGGCGGATGACGGCGCTTTCCGGGTGGGATTCGGAAATGAACTCCGCGACGATCTTGGACTTCCCATAGAAGTTGAAGGGGGCGTAGGGGACCGATTCGTCAACGAGGAAGCGGGGCCGGTAGCCCTCCGGCGTCTCCACCACGTCTTCCCGGCGGTACACGGGGCCCAGCACCTCGCGGGTGGACATCTGGATCCAGGCGATCCCGCTGCCCTTGAGGATCTTCGCGAGGTGGCGCGCGCCGCCCACGTTGATCTCATCCGTGGGCTCCCCCACGAGGAAGCGGGGGGATTGCCGATCCGCCATGACCGAGAGGTTGATGAGCGCCTCCACGCCGCTGCGGGCGAGAAAGGCGGCGTCCAGGGTGAAGAGATCCTCTTTCCGATCCCACCCGATGATCTCGTGGCGCCCGCCGAGGCAGGCGTGCAGCCCCCGGCCCAGGTAGCCCTCGTGTCCGATCAGTAGAATCTTCATCACATGCCTCCGCCATCGATGCCCACGATGGAGCCCGCCATGAACGACGCGAATTCCGAGCAAAGAAAGGCCACCACGGGCCCGATCTCCTCCGCCCGCCCCAAGCGCCGGATGGGGAGGTGCTCCTTGAAGTAGGCCTCCAAGGCCGCGGGATCCTCCTTCTGGAGTTTCGCGAAGTGGCGCCCCTCGGAGTAGATGGCCCCCGGCGCCACGGCGGAGAGGATCACGTTATCGCGCGAGACCTCCCGGTTCACGGACTTCACGTAGCCCTCCAAGGCGCACTTGGCTGAAACGTAGGGGGCGTAGCCGTTGAAGGTGGTGGTGGAGAGGGTGGAGAGGTGGACGATGCGCCCCCATTTGGCGGCCACCATGGACGGCAGGAAGATGCGATTCAGTTCATGGGCCGTGCCCACGTTGAACTGCCACACCTTCCGCCAGTCCTCCGAGGGGGCCATGGAGGTGAATACGCCATGGGATCCGCCCAGGTTGTGAACCATGATCTCCGGCGCGCCCACGCGCCCGGCGATGGCCTTCGCGAGGGCCTCGATGCCACCTTCGGCCATGAGATCCGCGGCGAAGGCCTGATGGCGGTTCGCCCCCCCCGGCAGCGCGGCCCGCGCGGCCTCCAGGGCCTCCGCCGACCTCGCCACGAGGAGGACGCGGGCACCCTCCTCCGCGAGCGAGTGGGCGATGGCGCGCCCGATGCCCCGGCTCGCCCCCGTCACGAGGGCGAGGCGATCCTTGATGCCTAAGTCCATGATATTGATCCCCCTGAAATCCGGGCGCCCGTGGACGCCATGCCTTCCTCGACCTTCTGGGCGATGCGCGCTCGGCACAGGGCCAGGAGCGGCGCCCGCCGGAGGGAGGCGTTGGAGCCATCCGCCCGCCACCGCGTCTGCACCGTGGCCTTGGGCACGTGAACGAAGTCCCAGGCCCGGGAGAGGCGAATGAGGAAGTCCCAGTCCTCCAGGAGGGGGAGCTCCTCATCCATCGGTCCCACGGCCTCAAGGCAGGCGCGCGCGTGGAGCACGGCATCGAGGGGGGCGAGGTTCTCCCGCAGGAGCCGTTCGCGATCGAAATCCAGGGAGGGGGCCGCCTCTTGGAAGAGGGTCTGCCCGCGGGCGTCCTCGTCCACGCGGAGGACGTCCGAATAGGCCACCTGGGCGCCGGAGCCGCGCAGGGCCTCGACGAGGGATTCGAGATGGCCGGGCTCGAAACGGTCGTCGTCATCCAGATAGGCGATCCAACGGCCCTTGGCCCGGGCGAGGCCCGAATTGCGGGCCGCCGCCTGGCCCTTCTGGAAGGGGTGGCCCAGGGCGGACGCGGCCAGGCCCGCCTCCTGGAACTCCCGCACGATGGCCTCCACGGGGGAGCCCCCGTCGTTCACGACGATCACCTCCACATCCCGGAAGGTCTGCTCCTGGATGGATCGGAGGGCCCGGCGCAATGGATCCGGGCGATCCCGGGTGGGGATGATCACGCTCACGGCGGGATGGCCGGGGTCGAAGGCCGGGGCCTCGGGCCGGGCGCCTCCGCGCAGGCGCCGCCGGGCTGCCTCCAGGGCCCGGCCCCGGGGGCCCTCCAGCGCCCATCCACCCTCCTGGCCCGCGACGGGCACCCATTGGGCGACTTCGCGTTCGCGGAGGATCTCGATCAGTTCCTCGGGCCGATCCACGAGGGCCACGTCGGGGAAGGCCTCCCGGCCCGTGCGCCGAACGAGGTCCAGCACCCGCACCTGGGCTTCTTCCAGGCCGATCTGCCCCTCCCGGCCGGGATCCATGGGCAGCACGAGGATCACGGGATCCCCCGGGGCGAAGGCCTCCATGTAGGCGAGGAGCACTTCCACCCACCCGGCCCCGGCCCAATCCGGCTCGAAGAGGAAGGCCTCGCGGACGGGATCCGCCCGCCGGGCCGCTTCCTCCGCCAGCAGCCGGGCCACCTTCGCGGCGATGCGGGCGCGGCACTGGGGGAAGAGATCCCGCTTTTCGAAGGTGATGTTCGCGCCGCTGCTCCGCCACCTCACCTCCGCCGTGGCCTGGGGGACGTGGACGAAGTCCCATCGGCGGGAGAGGCGGATCCAGAACTCCCAATCCTCCAGCACGGGTAGGGTCTCGTCGTGGGGGCCCACGGCCTCCCAGCAGGCCCGTGCGTGCAGGACGTTGTTCACGGGGGTGAGGTTGTCCCGCAGGAAGTGCTCCCGATCGAAGGCGTTCGACATGGCCAGCTCGCGGCTCAGCACCACCCACGCGCCGTCGCGGAGCTCCTCCACGGCCCGCATGGAATCCGTGTAGGCCACCTGGGCCCCCGTGCGTTCCAGGGTGGCCACGAGCACCTTCAGATGGTCGGGATAGTAGAGGTCGTCATCGTCCAGGTAGGCGATCCACCGGCCCCGGGCGGCGCGGATGCCCGTGTTGCGCGAGGCGGCCTGGCCCCAGGAGCGGGGGTGTTCCAGCAGGGTGATATCCAGCCCCCGGGCCCGGTGGCGGGCCACCACCTCGCCCGGATCGGCGCCGCCATCCTTGACGACGATGACCTCGAAGTCGCGGTAGGTCTGGGCCTGGAGGGACTGCAGGGCCCGATCCAGGAATTCGGCGCGATCCCGGGTGGGCAGGATGACGCTCACCTCCGGGGCGGGGCGGGAGGGCCTCAGTTCCGGGGGCAGGAGGGGCCGGAGGAGGGGCGTGATCGATCGGTCGGCCATCCGTTCGTAGCCCCGCTGGGCCACGGCGCGGCGGGCGGGCTCATCCGCGATGGCATCGAGGCAGGCCTGCACGAGCCCCTCGTAGGGCGCGAGGAAGAGCCCCTCCCGCAGGAAGGCCTCCACCTCCGTGGCGGTGTGGCACTCCGCCACCACCGCCTTGCGGTTGGCCAGGAGGTAGGACACCCGCACGAGCTCGAAGATGCTGCTGTCGTAGTAGTGGAGGTTGAGCACCACCTTGGCCCGGGCGATCAGCGCATCCCTTTCGGAGCCGTAGACCCCAAAAGCCTGATGCACTTTCAGCCCCGCCGTTTGCAGATCCTGAAGGATCTGCAAACGGCGGGGGTTGATGGAACCATAGAATAAAACGTCGATGTCCTCCCGCGGGGCCTCGGGGATGCGGGTGAGCAGGGGGGCGTACCCGATGGGAAGCATCCCCGGTTCCTGGGCCAGCCCCGCCTCGCGGAGGATCTCCGCGTTCCGGGGGCTGTAGTCCCACACCGTATGCCGCCGGCCCAGGCGCACGATGCGCTCCCGGAGCTCCCGGTTCCGCTCGTCCATCTGCTCCAGGTTGTAGAGCACCGTGCCTTCCGGAAGGGCGGCCGCGGCCTCCTCCGCGAGGAGGTGCCAGCCCAGGAGGATATTGAAGGCCCCCGGCGCCACCTCGTTTTCAACCCGCGCCACGGGGATGCCCAGGGCGCGTAACCCCGCCTCCAGAGTCTCTGCCACCTCCACGAACGCGTCGGCATGGGCGTAGCCCGGGGGCCGCACGATGACGATCCGGGCGGCGGGAGCGGAAGGCGCCGGAGCGGGGGGCTGGGAACCCCCGAGGTCCCGCCCCACCACCTTCACGAGGTAGCGGCGCAGTTCCGCGGAAACCTGCGCTTCGCCGCTTCCCTCCAGGCGCTTCAGCACCTCCTCCATGAGGGCGATGGGATCCTTCGGATGGAAGGGCGGCCGGGGCGCCGAGCCCAGGCGGGCGCCCCGCTCCCTCAGGAAGGCGGGCAGCTCCGGGCTCGTGGTGAAGCCCCGCCGCAGGGCGGCCACGATGATCTCCCGGTATTCCCCCGGGCACTTCTCCTCAAGCCACTCGTCCAGGCGGTCCAGGAGGACCGTGTTCGGCCCCACCCCGTGGTAGAGGAAGGCGTTCAAGTTGCACGCCACCTTGAACGCGCCGTTCAGCACCGAGATGATCTCCGCCTGGGAGCGCAGATCCGCCCAGGGGAAGATCGCCTCGAAGCGGTGGGTGTTCAGGAACTCGTGGGCGGCCCGGGCGGAGTCGAAGAACCCGGCCATGGGGAAGGTCTGCGTGCCCTGGGCCCCGTGGACGCGCGTGACGGCCGTGCGGTGATCCAGGTAGTGGAAGCGCGTCCGCACGCTCAGGCGCAGCCAGAGGTCCAGATCCTGGGCGTACCTCAGCTCGGGCCTCCATCCGCCCGATTCCTGGAGGAGGCTGCGCTGGATGCAGACGGTGATGCCATTGACGTAGTTGGCCTCCAGGAGGCCGAGGGTCTGCATCTCGAAGGTGGGGAGATCCACCTGCCGCCGCTCGGGCATGGGCCGCTTCTCCCCCGTCTCGTCGAAGAGCTGGGAGAAGTTGCTGTAGAAGTAGCGGGCCTTGGGGAGTTCCGTGATGGCCCCCGCGAAGGCCTCCAGCGCGCCGGGCTCGTAGAGGTCATCCGACGATAGCCAGCCCACCCAATCGCCCGTGGCCTGGGCGAGGGCGGCGTTCAGGGCGGAACCCACCCCGCCATTGGCCTGGTGGAAGGCGCGGATGCGGGGATCCTTCGCGGCGTAGGCCTCCAGCACCTCGCGGGTGCCATCCGTGGACCCATCGTTCACGACGAGGGCCTCCCATGCCCCGTAGGTCTGGCCCCGCAGGCTATCCAGGGTGGCGGGGAGGAAGTGGGCCTGGTTGTAAGTGGGCACCAGCACGGAAAAGCGGGGGCCCTTGGGGGAGGCCGAGCCGTGGCCGCCCTCGGGCTTCACGTCCAGCGCGGGCACGAGGCTCGCGGCCAGCCGGTCCAGGAGGCTGCCCACCTGGCCGCAGGTGGCGTGGTCGATGAGGTTGTTGAACTTCTGGGTGAGGGTGGAGCCCGCGTACCAGTGGATGCCGATGCAGCCCTTGGGCAGCGCGGCGGGGTCGCCGGGTTCGTGGATGCGGTGGATCTCCCGCCAATCGAAGGGGTAGACGAGCTCCATGGGCAGGCTTTGAACGGCCATGCCGGGGTGGGCCTTCCGGATCGATTCCACCGTGGGATAGAGGCGGTTCAAGAGGTGGGATCCGATGCTTTGGTAATCCGACGCGTCGAAGGCGGCGATGGCCTCGCGCTTCACTCGCTCGAAGAGGGGCGTGCCCGGCGCGGAAAAGTAGAACCCGATGATGTGCTTCCCCTCATGGATGCAGACACCCGCCTGCAGATCCCGGTGCTTCTCCACGTTGAAGGGAGCGGAGCGCAGGGGGCGGCAGAAGAGGATGTCGGTGTCGCAGTAGGCCCCGCCCTCCCCGGTGAGGATGTGCCACCGGAAGAAGTCGGATTTGTAGGTCTCCGGGGCGGCTTCGATGGCCGGGTAGGCGGAGAAATCCACCTCCCGGATCCGGATCCCCGGCAGCTGGTAGAGCAGGGCCGAGTAATCGCGTCCGTGGTAGGAGGTGCCCTCGTAGGCCTCGCCATCCATCCAGGCCGAGGCGCCCTGATGCACGGAGGAGGGCACGTAGAGGTTCACTTCCCAATCCGGATTGAAGCGGCGGAACGAGGCGATGCTCAGGTAGCGGAGGAAGGAGGTGCGGTCGTTCCCCCAGTAGAAGTGGGCCTTCCGGGGAATCCTCGCCAGGTGCCAGGGGCGCTCCCAGCCCGCTCCCGCCAGGATCACCTTCGGGTCCTCCTCCTTGAGAAAGGCCTCCAGTTGGTTGAAGAAGGGGTGGGTGGGAAAGTGCGTCCGCCCTTTGTGAACCTCCGCCCGGGCGCCTTGGAGGTCACCCGCCCGGAGGGCCTCCTCGGCGCGGCGGATGAGCCGCTCCGGGTAGAGGGGCTCGGCCCGAAGCCCCGGGGTGGGCTCCGGGGCGGGCCCGGGGGCGGGTTTGGGGCCGGGGGGCTTGGCGGGCTTGGGTGGCTTGGGGTGGGAGCTCATGGACGATCCGAGGACTGGGCGAAGCGCAAGGAGGCCGCCGTTTCCAGCGGGGGACGGCCCCCTGCGAAGGGAAGGCGGTGGATGCGGCGGTAGGGCCGGAGAACCTCCAGCACGTCGGCCGGCTTTTCGACGAGCACCACGTCGGGGAAGGTGTCGCGCCCCAGTTGGCGGGCCACTTCGGTGACGACGCCCCCCACCTCCCCGGCCGTGGGCGAGCCGTCCTTCCGCGGATCCAAAAGGAGGAGGAGGCCCACGGGATCTCCCGCCTGGAAGGCGTTCAAGTAGGCGACGAGGGCCTCCAGCCAGCCATCTCCGGCGAAATCCGGCTCCAGGAGGAAGGCCTCGGGGAGGGCGTCGCTCCTCTCCGGCGCGGGGGCCACCTTGGCGAGGTAGCGCGAGAGCAGGGCGGCGGAGGCCGGGTTCCCGGACCGCTGCAGGGCGTCGCGGTTCGATCTCACGAGGGCGAGGGGATCCTTCGCCTCGTATCGGATTTCCTCATGGTGGGCCATGGCGTGGATCTGGCGCCGGATGGGTTCCGGAGCGGGGCCCAGCTGGGCCTCCAATTCCTGAAGCCCCATCCGCAGGGAAGGGCGGTAGACGATGGGGCAGCGCTCCGCGAGCCACTCGCCCATGCGTTCGAGCAGGGCGGGCACGACGCCCACGCCCGCGTACATGCAGGCCTGGAGGTTCAGCGCCGCCCCCAGGGCCGCCTGCACGGCCTGCGTGATGCCCTCGCCGGAGCTCAGATCCAGATGGGGAAAGAGCTCCTCGAAGGGGTGCTCGTTCAGGAAATCCAGGCAGGCCCGGGCGGAATCCAGCAGGCCCGCCTCCGGGAAGCCAAGCGTGCCCTGGCCCCCGTGCACGCGGGTGACGCAGGTGCGGATGTCCACGTAGCGCAGCTCCGCGAGGGCGCTCATGCGCAGCCACATATCCATGTCCTGGGCGTAACGCAGCTCCGGCTTGAAGAAGCCGGCCCGGTCGAAGAGGGCCTTCCTCACGCAGATGCTGATGCCGTGGATGTAGTTGCCGTGGAAGAACTGGAGGGTCTGCAGGGCCTTGGGGGGCAAGGCGCGGGCCCGATCCGGGGGGCCCGGGCGGCGTTGCCCCGTCTCGTGGACGAGCTCCTGGAAATCGCTATGGAAATACGCCACCTCCGGGGCCTCCGCGATGGCCTTCGCGAAGGCCGCCAGGGCCGCCGGTTCCAGCAGATCATCGGAGGAGAGCCAGCAGATCCACTCCCCCCGGGCCTCTCGAAGGGCCCGGTTCAGGGCCGCCCCCACGCCCCCGTTCGCCTGATGGAAGGGGCGGATGCGGGGGTCCTCCTGGGTATGGCGCTCCAACACCTCGCGCGTGCCGTCCGTGGAGCCGTCGTTCACGACGACGGCCTCCCAATCGCCCAGGGTCTGGGCCCTCAGGCTGCCCAGGCAGTCGGGCAGGTAGACGGCCTGGTTGTAGGTGGGCACGAGGATGGTGAAGGTGGGGCTCACGGGTGGCCCCCCTCGCGATGCCCGGTGAGAATCCTCACCACCGTCTCGCTGACGTTCTCCCGCAGGTACTCGGCGGGAGGTGTCCAGTCCCGCTTGGAGTCCAGGGCCAGGCGCACGCAGGCGAGGATGCGCGAGGGGTCGGAGCCGCTCAGCAGATTGCTGCCGCACTCCAGCGTTTCCGGCCGTTCCGTGACGTCCCGCAGGGTCACGTTGGGCACGCGGAAGAGGCAGCATTCCTCCTGCACCGTGCCGCTATCGCTGAGCACGCAGGCCGCCTGCCGCTCCAGGGCCACGAAGTCGAAGAAGCCGAAGGGGGGCAGGAAGCGGACTTCGGCATTGGCTGCGCCAATGCCGAAGAGTTGAAGCTTCGCTTGGGTGCGGGGATGGGTGCTTACGATGACGGGAAGGCCGTACTCCCGCTGCACCCGCACCAAAGCCTCTGCGAAGCGCTCCAGCCGCGCCTTCTCGTCCACGTTCTCCGCCCGATGCAACGTGACCAGGAAGTACCCAGCCGCCTTCAGCCCCAGCTCCTCCAGCACCCGCGAGGCGGCGATGGCCGCCTCGTGGGCATGGATCACTTCGAAGATGGGGTTCCCGGTGACCAGGATGCGCGAGCCGGGGATGCCCTCCGCCAGGAGGTTGCGGCGGCTGTTTTCCGTGTAGGGGAGGAGCAGATCGCTGCTGTGGTCGATGATGCGGCGGTTCACTTCCTCGGGCACGCGGTCGTCGTAGCAACGGTTGCCCGCCTCCATGTGGTAGACGGGAATGCCCATGCGCTTGGCCACGATGGCCCCGAGGCCGCTCGTCGTATCGCCCAGGATGAGCACGCGATCGGGCCGGTGCTCCGCGAAGAGGCGCTCGCATCCGGCGAGGATGGTGCCCACCTGCTCGCCGAAGGAACCCGTGGCGCCGAGGTGGGCGTCGGGTTCGCGCACGCCCAGCTCCTCGAAGAAGATGTCCTTGAGGCGGGGGTCGTAGTTCTGGCCCGTGTGCACGAGGACGTGATCCCCCAGGGCATCCAGCCTCGCGATGACGAGGCTGAGGCGGATGATCTCGGGTCGCGTGCCGAGCAGCGTCAGAATCTTCATTTCAGGCCAGCAGCTCGTTGCCCTCCACCAGCACGGCCTCGCCGGGCATGAGGTGGTGGCGCTTGAGGAGGTCGAGGGTGCCCTGAAGATCCACCACGTCATCCCCGGAGGAGTATTCCTTCGTGAGCGTGGTGCCCTTGCCCTTCGCGGCCTCCTTGTTATGGAGCTCCGGCAGCACGGGGAGGATCACGTAGTAATCGCCTCGCGCCACGGTGCGGTGGCACTCCTCTTCCGAGACGAGGATCTCGTCCATCTTTTCGCCCGGGCGGATGCCCGTGATCTCGATGGGGATGCCCGAGCCGCCCACGAGGGCCTGGGCGATGTTCATGACCGTGGCGGCCGGCGCCCGGGGGATGTAGGTCTCGCCGGGGTGCCCGCCTTGGAGGGCCGCGAACACCGTATCCACGGCGTGGTTGAGGCTCAGGAGGAAGCGCGTCATTTCCGGCACGGTGACGGTGACGGGCCCTCCGCTGGCGATCTGATCGTGGAAGAGGGGCACGACGGAGCCCCGGGAGGCGAGCACGTTGCCGTACCGCACGCAGACGAAACGCGTGTGGGGCACCTCCACGTTGGCGCTCGTGAAGATGCGCTCCTGCAGGGCCTTCGTCATGCCCATCACGTTCACGGGTTTGCAGGCCTTATCCGTGCTCACGCCGATGACGGACTGCACGGGATAGCCGTGCTCCTTCAGCGCCCGCACGATATTGGCGGGGCCCACGCAATTGGTGAGGAGGGCCTGCTCGGGGAAGTACTCGCAGATGGGCACCTGCTTGAGGGCCGCCGCGTTGAACACGACGTCGGCGTCCCGCAGGGCGGCGCACACGTCGGCGTAGCTGCGCACGTCGCCGATGCGGAAGGCGAGGCTGCGCTGGAAGTTGGAGTAGATCACCTCGTCCGTCGTCACCTTGCGGTTGAGGTAGGAGATGCGCATGGCATGCTGCTTCGCCTCGTCGCGGCTCATCACCGTCACGCGCCGGGGGTGGCCCAACTCGCCCGAGAGGATGCGGCGCACGAGCGTCTTGCCCAGTGACCCCGTGCCCCCCGTGATGAGGACGTTTCTATTCTCCAGGATCATGCTCGCGCTCCTCGGGTCTGAATTTCCGACGCAAGCTCATCTAGAAGTACATCCCAATTCGGGGGTCGATAAGTCGTGCGTGCGTAAAGGGCCGAAGCATCCAGGCTGCGATCACATACAAACGAGTCGTCCTTCTGGATTTCCACGCTCAAACCCAGGCGGCTCTTCAGCCCAACAAGGATGTCGTACTTGGAGATTGGTCGAGTGGCTAGGTGCCACAATCCCTCTGGAACCTCCTTTTGAGTCACTAGATGTTCAATCGCCCTGGCCAATTCTGAAGTGGGGAAGCCCGTAAAAATCGCTCTCGAAAACCCCTTCACAGGGCCCTTCTGAGCCAAGAACCATTCCACGAGGCTTATCTTCCGGCCAAGCTCAAGCCCAATAATGGAAGTACGCAAGGTGAGGCATCCGGGGGCCTCTACTTCGCCAAGAAGTTTGGATCGGCTGTACAGGTCCGGGGGATCGGGCAGATCCCCTTCCACATAGGATCCTTTGTTCCCCGAGAAAACGCAGTCAGTGCTGAGGTGTACCAATCGGGCTCCGGATAGGCAGCACAACAGAGCTAGCCGATGCGGAAACAGTGCGTTGACTTCTAGACTTGGCAACGTTTCATGGGCCTCTGCGCGCTGTTTGACAATGCCCGCGGCATTGACAACAAGATCTGGGCGTACCTCTGCAAGCAAGACCGCAAGAGCTTCCAGGTGAGTCACTTCCAATCCGTAACGGGCTCTTTCCGCCAGGCGCTTTGGCAGCGCAGAGTATGAGCTTCGGTCTTTCCTCAGGGTTGGAATCACATCATGGCGATCACACCAAGACTCAAAAAGGCGGTGACCCAGCATGCCGTCCCCGCCGACGATGAGAATTTTCATACCGTGTCCCTCCAGTGCCGCGTACCCGCCATGCGCTCGCCTCCGTGGGATGGCTGCCTCATCGGGATGGGACCCCGGGCGACCTTAGTAATGGGCAAATTACGCCCGTGATATCGCCTCGCCCCCGGTCCTCCTAACCCCGGCATGACCCCTCCCTGGTTGCCAAGGGGGGAGTTAGGAAGAAGGGTGCCAGGTTCGCGGGGCGGGTCCTGCCCGACTCAGTTCCCCAACGTCTCAATCTTTTCTCTGCGCCTCTGCGCCTCCGCGCCTCCGCGTCATGCAGTTCCCATGGATTCATCTAACCTGATGGGCATGACTCCTCCCACTTGCGTGATCGGCGGCGGCCTCGTGGGCCTCGCCACCGCCTGGGCTCTCCGCCGGCGCCACCCGGACCTCCCCCTCGTCCTCCTGGAGAAGGAGGCGGAGGTGGGCACCCACCAATCGGGGCGGAATTCGGGCGTGCTGCACTCGGGGATCTACTACAAGCCCGGCAGCCTGAGGGCCCGGCTCTGCCGGGAGGGCGCCGAGCTCATGGCGGCCTTCTGCCAAGAAGAGGGCCTGCCCTTCGCCCGGTGCGGGAAGGTGATCGTCGCCACCCGGCCCGAGGAGCTGCCGCGGCTGGAGGCGCTGACGGAACGGGCTCGCGTGAATGGACTCGAGGCCCGGTCCCTTAACCCCGAAGGCCTCGCCGAATTCGAACCCCACGCCGCCGGTCTCGCCGCCCTCCACCTCCCCGCCACGGGCGTCGTCGACTACCCCGCCGTGGCCCGCCGCTTGAAGGAGCGCCTGCTGGCCCAGGGGGTGGAGATCCGCCTGGGCGTGGAGGTCACGGGACTTCAGGAGCGGCCCGAGGGCCTCCTCCTGCGGTGGAAGGAGGGCGAGATCCTGGCACAGCGCGCCGTCGCCTGCGCGGGCCTCCACGCCGACCGCGTCCACGGTCTCCAGGCTCCGCCCCCCCTGCGCATCATCCCCTTCCGCGGCGAGTACCACCTCCTCAGCCCCGAAGGCGCCGCCATCGTGAAGGGCCTCATCTACCCCGTGCCCGACCCCGCCCTGCCCTTCCTCGGCGTCCACCTCACCCGCGGCGTCCACGGCGAGGTGGACGCGGGCCCCAACGCCGTGCTGGCCCTGGCCCGGGAGGGCTACTCCTGGGGCGACGTCTCCTCCCGGGACCTCCGCGACGTGCTCACCTACCCCGGCTTCTGGCGCCTCGCCCGAAAGCACGCCCGGACGGGCGCCTACGAGGTGGCGCGCTCCTTCCTACGAAGCCTCCTCCTTCGCGATCTCCAGCACCTCGTCCCCGCCCTGGAAGCGAAGCACCTTCTCCCCGGCCCTGCCGGCGTCCGCGCCCAGGCGGTGCTCCCCAGCGGGGATCTGGCCGACGATTTCGTCGTGGCGCGCGTCGGACGGTGCCTCCACGTGCTCAACGCCCCCAGCCCGGCGGCCACGGCCTCCCTGGCCATTGGGGAATACTTGGCGGAGCGGCTGGATGAAGCCTGATCAGCCGGATCCTACTCCGAGGGAAGCCCGGTACCGTCGTAATGCGCATTAAAAAAGGAGTCCCAGGAACGTTTGGTGATGACTTCCAAAAGGCCCTTCACATGCTTGGTGTTGCCCCACTGATCTTCCCCACGGAAGGAGGCTTGGTAGGACTTCAGGAAAGTGAGGAAGGCGCTATCACCGATTTCCTTATGGATTTTGTACAGCAAAAGGGGTCCTTTCCGATACAGCAGGAAGGTCCGGAAGCGGTTGGAGAATCCAGGACGGACTGGATCGTAAAGCCGATTGGCCATGGGGATGGTGCCGATGGATTGGCATTCCTTCGCATCCTCACGCCAGCCGGCGATGAGGCTGTTGCGCCCATTCGTACCCTTCGCCGCGGCGATCACCAGGCTGGAGGAGTAATCCGCGAAGGCCTCCGAAAGCCAGGTCTCCTCCTCGGATTCCCACATCACCGCGTGCCCCCAGTATTGGTGGGCGATCTCGTGGGCGAAGCGATGGTTGATCCCCGATGAGAAAATCCGATTCCACAGGCCGTCCCCTGGCCTGAAAGCCTCATTGGTGATGAACATCATGCTGGGCGGAGCCTGCCCCCAACCGTAATCATTCACTTGCGCGATCAGGAATTCCTCGCTGGGGAAGGGGCCGAGGAATGTCTCATAGAAACGGATGCTTTCGGCTGCCAGATTCGCGAGCGTTTGGTGGTTCCCACCGAGGAGGCCGTAGGTGGCGATGCGGAGGCGCCGTCCATTCCGGACCTCCACCTGGATCGTATAGGCCCCGCCGAGCACGGCGAAGAAGGCGCTGGCTTGATCGAGCTGGACCTCCTGGTGGGCGAAGCCGCCCTCTTCCCACTCCTTGATCACGCGCCCCGGCGCCACCGGCCGGTGGGGAAGCTGCGTGTGAACCACCGCATGGACCTTCTGGCGGATTTCATAGAGGGAGGTCCGGGGCAGCCATGGTTCCGCGGACAACCGCCATGCGTTATCTCCTCCGACGAAGTTGAGGGGTGACCCCGAGGTCTCGAAGGTGAGTTCCAAACTGTCTCCGGCCTTGGCGACCTCGGGTAGAAGCACCAGGAGCTCCCCGGGCAGGACTTGGAAGGGCAAGGGCTTCCCTGCCTGGTCGAGGACCCGGGTCATCGTCCTATCCAAGTTCAACAGGGTGCCGGCCCGGGTCGACTTGTAGGTCCGGTCTTCGAATTCAAAGCTCAGGAGCCGGACCGGGCCGTGGAGCACCCGATAGTGGACCTTGGCTCTGACCTTGGCTTCTCCGTCCCGCATGGCCCGGATATCCAGGTCCATCTTGTCCTGCACCAGCCGACGGGGGCGGACCTCCCCAACCGGGCGGCCGATGGGCTGCGTGGATAGTGGCACCAGGGCGTTGAGTCCGTCCTGCTCGTCGGGGGTATTGGCGATGGAGTCACGCCGGAGGTGGAAGCTTTCTTCCATTCCCCAATTCGGGTCGTAGCAATATACGAAGTCGTCTTCGCCCTCGATCTGCGCCATCAGGAAGGGCTGGGAGGAGGTGTTGTAGCGGGCCCGGGCAAGCAGGCTCCAGGGTGTGAAGCCTCCCCGGCGCGAAAAGCGGAGGTGATGTTGTTGAAAGGCCTTGGCGGATGCTGAACCTTCAAGCTCCGGCCCAGTAGGCAAGGTTGGGAGGCTTCCCACGGGGGCCCAGATGAGCATTCGCTCCACGTGACCGGCGATCCGCATGGAAACCCCGGGGTAGCTCTCCGTCTTCAGGTGGCCGGTTCGCTCTTGGTTCCATTTCATGCTCGGGTGTTCCCTGGGATCCAGGCTCGTGTAGCTGAAGGTGAGCCGACCTTCGAGGAAGAACCCGAGGGAACCGTCGGAATCTCTCACCTCGGTGGCCGTACCCGTTTGGAGGGTCACCTGAAAATGCCCCCGGCTAATCGACCAAGGAGAGGCCACGGTCCGTTGTGGGCCGAGGGAAAGGGCTGATGGCGCCAACCCGGGTGCCTGGGCGAGGAGTGGGCAGAGTGTCAAAAGAAATCTTAGAAACCCATTCGCCACCGGCACTCCGTGATCAAATTCATCATTCCTAATTGAACAGATCCCCTGATGGGACCCGCTAGACGGATCCCAACCTTCTGCTATTGAGGGAGGGGTTTGATTTCAACCCGAATTGTGTGAAAGATCCGCTCCGCTAGAGCCGCGGCCTGACCTTCCCAATCGCTTTGATAGATGTCGCCGCGATTGGGTATGAAAGCAAAGAACACCTGCAGGTGATGTTTGCCGTCAATCGGCAAATAGGCGAACCAGTCCTTTCCATTCCCATCCCTTTGAAATCGAAGCCAGGTTTGCTCATGAGCCTTCACCCTCTCACAACGCTCCTGGAAATAGGTTGGGTTCATCGGTTTTCGGCTCAAAACCCCCTGGTTGTACTCGCGAATATCTTGGATCGCCCATCGTTCAAAAGCATCCATGATGGAAAGGTCTTGAGCTATGCCATCCACGCGGCGAACCGTTGCGCGAAATTGCAGGCTCCCATGGCGTCCATGCCAAAACCACTTTTCATAGCTCCAAGTAAGATCGGCCACTTCATATCCAAATGATGGAGTCGGACATGGAAGGCGAAGGTCAGTCAATGATGCAAACTTTGCAAGGAATTCTCGATTCTCGCCCGTTGGAAGGGTGACTTGGATCGAGGCCATCACCTGAGGGGCCACCACCTCCATACGCCGGTCCACCCACTGGTTTTTTTCCGGCCCATTCGCGTGTGTCTGCGCCAATCCCATGATCCCCACCCCAAGGATGCTAATTACTCCGATCGGACGTCCATTTGTTTTCATTGCTAGTCTCCCATGTATGGCTGACTGTGGATTGGCCCCCGAATGGCATCGAAGCCCAGGAAGGGCGCAATAAATATGGAGCCGATCAACTTAAAGGGATTGCGAGTGCCCATGCCGACGAGGTTAGCCACCGGATCCAAGGGGTGGCTGAAGAATCCCCGGCCAAAAAACGCAACGCCAAGATGGCTGGCAAGGGCTCGGGACACGAATGGATTGCTCGCGCTTCCATGGAAGGCCACGGTCTGACCCTTAAGGGTGTGCCCACCGGACACCAGCATCTGCATGGCCTGGGCGAAAACGGCCCCTCCCCGGCTGTGGGCGATCCACTTCACGTTCCGTCCCTCCTCCGAGGCGCGAAGCAGGGCCCGAGCCACCAAGGTCGCCTCCGCAGTATTTACGTTTACCTTCTCTAGGCCCGCTTTGAAGATATCGGAGAAGAACCCATGGGTCGGAACATGAATCAGGGTGTACTCATTAATTCCCTGGCCGAAGCGGGAACGCACATGGTCTCCCATCAATTTCGAGGCGTCGTTCAGATCATTCAAGATCCCGTTCACCGCAGCGTGGTCCGTGGTTACGGAACTGACCTGCTGCCGTTCCCAGGATTGTCCATTCCAGGTTTCCCGGAATATCCCCGGCATCTCGGCTTTGGGCCGCAGGTACGGATTCCCCCAGGCCGGTCCCAAGTCGATGTCCGGTTGCCCCGGAGTCTGGATGACGGCCCGAGGGCCGACGCTAGCAAAATACGCATCCGCTTGAGCCTCCAAGGATTGGCTCCGACCCAAGAATTCGGCATCAAGGTCCTCCATTCCCCCCCAGCGTTGCAAATCAAATAAGTTCAGCTTGTTCCCCGAGGGGCTGAGCCGGTCCCCTCCCATCTCCCGCATCCCATCCGGGTCACTGCTCGTGACGGGGTTGTTGGAGACGTAGCTGTAGAGGTTCAGCCCATCGGCGCTGTGGTCGTAGGCCGGATCCACTTCCGCGAAACGGCCGTAGCTCGGCAGGTACATCCGCGCCTGCATGTGGATGGGAAACTGGGGGCCATCCTCATGGTTCGTGAAGCGCCGGAGGGACTTCTCCCCCGTGCCGAGGAAGCGCTCTCCGAAGGGCAGGCCCTTCTGCCGACCCACCACGGCGCCATTGGCATCGGTGAGCACGCTCGGGGTGCCGAGGTGATCTCCCTGCTGGTAGAGGAGCTGGCTCCCCCGCTTCTCCAGGAGCAACTGGCCGAATCCGTACACCGCGTCCGACACCCAGGTCAGCTTGGGGCGCACCGTCACGGTGGTGGTGGCGGAGGCGCTCCCGCCTGCGTTGGTCGCCACGAGGGTGTAGTTGGCGCTCGCATTCGGGTTCACGGCCAGGCTCGTCCCGCTCACGGCGGCGCCGTTGATCGCCAGGCTCGCCGCCCCCGTCACCGACCATGTGAGGGTGCTGCCCTGCCCTTCTTCAATCAGGGATGGGTTGGCCGTGAAGCTCTCGATCTGGGGCGGGGGCGGCAAATTCACCGTCACCGTGGCCTGGGCCGCCACGCTGCCGGCGGCGTTCGTGGCGGTCAGCGTGTAGGTCGTCGTGGTGGTGGGGCTCACGGCGAGAGTTCCGCTGGCACTCACGGCCCCGAGGCCTTGGTCGAGGGCCACGCTCGTCGCCCCGCTCACCGACCAGCTCAGGGTCGAACCCTGGCCCTGAAGGATCGCGCTGGGGTTCGCGGTGAAGGTAACAATCACGGGCTTCGCCGGCGCCACCACCGTGATCGCCACGCTGGCGGTGGTGTTCGGCGAGCCGCTTCGCCTCGCCGTGAACCGGGCCGTGTAGGTGCCGGCGCTCGCGTAGGCCTTGGTGGCCGTCTTCCCGGTGGCGCTCGTCCCATCCCCGAAGGTCCAGGAGAAACTCGTCCCGATCCCTTCCCCCTCGAAGTACAGGTTTTGTCCCACCTGCACCGTCACTGGCCCGGCGGGTTGCAAGATTTCCGCGTCGGTCCCGTCTCCCGGTTCAATGCTCAATCGGAGCCCGGTTTTTTTGGCTGCCGAAAGGCTCATCGTCCCCGCCGTGGGCGGGGCCGGAGGTCGCTTCTGGAAAGTGCTCAGGGGCTCCCGGTTGAACCCGTACACGGTGTACACGACGGTGCCATCCCGCTTCACCCGCCGGAACCGAAGGCCCGACCCATCCAGCAGGTAGTTTTCCGCCCATTCTGCCTGAGAGCCTCCCTGGCCCACCACGCGTCCTTCGGCATCATGGGTCCATGTGGTCAGCGTCTCCGACCGGCCCGGCACGGCCCAGATGCGGTTGAGCCGGCCCAACTCGTTGTAGTCCCGCCCCGTGGCCACGCCCTCCGTCGTCGTTTCCGGCAGGCGATTATCCACCCCGACGTTCAAGCTGAAGGTGGCGGCCTCCTCCGGCAGGGCGCCCACCAGGGCCGTGCTCGTCACGGAGGTGCGATTGCCGGACAAGTCATATCCGAAGCCCTGCTCCACCCGCTCGCCCCGCAGGCCCCAGACCCGGGCAAGCTTCAGCCGGCCCAATTCGTCGTACTGGAACTCATCCCCGCCCCGGGCCGTCATCAGCCCATCCTCGGACCAGGCCACGGCCGCATCCTCCACCATCCCCGAGGCCGCGCCATGGATGACCCGGCTCAGTTCCTGGTGGGTGTTCCGCTGCCAGGTGGTGGTGGCCCCGTTGGCGAAGGCTAGGCGCTCCCCTTCCTCGCCATTCATCGTCTGGTCGTAGGCCAGGGCCGCCACGTTGGTGAGCCCATCGAAATCCTGGCTGATGGGCCTGTGAAGGGCGTCATATCGGGTCACGGCGCTCCGGGCGCCCCGGCCCCCGCCCGTGGGATACCTCAGCTCCACCGCTTTGCCAAAGGCATCCAGGCTTTGGGCGACGGTGAAAGCGTAGTCGCCATCCGAAAGGGTCTTGGTGATGGCGCGCCCCAGATCGTCATAACCGTAGCTTTCCGTCACGGCCCCGTTCGCCTGGGACTCCACGAGGCTCGCGAGGCGTCGATGCCCATCGTAGTCCAGGGTTCGGGCCACGGCCGGGCCCAGGCCCGAGGTCGAGACCTGCCTTACCAGGCCCTCCCGATTCCCCCCCTCGGCTTCCGAATAGAGGACCGTCGTGGCGGTCACGGGGCCCCGCATGGCCCTCATGGGAAGGCCCAGAAGGGTGTGCTCGGAGAAGGTGGTCGTGCCCTGCTCCGGTTGAGTCTGGCTCAGGAGCCAGCCCACTTCGTTGTAGGTGTAGCTCCGAACCTGCACCCCCCGCTTGATCTCCTTGAGCCGGCCGTACGCGTCGTAGGCCATCGCCGTGATCTGGCCCTTGGGATCCTTCGTCCGCGCCACTTGGCCCAGGAGATCCCGAAGGCCCTGTTGGGGCTGCCCCCGGTAGCCCTGCACCGAGGACAGCAAGCCCGAGAGGCCATCAAGGGTTCCCCACACGGGGCGCGCCATGGTGGAGAGCACGATGCCCCGGGTGTTCTTCACTTGGCGGAGGAAGCCATCCGGTTCGTAGATCCATGTTTTGAACCGGGGCGTGGCCCCGGGTTTGGTGGACAGGGATTCCCTCACCTTCTGCCCAAAGCCGTCGTATTCGGCCGTGATCGTGCGCTCGGCCGCCGTTCCCTTCGCGGAGGTGGTGGCAAGGGTCGCG
Organism: uncultured Solibacteraceae bacterium; assembly: GCA_964457075.1. Lineage (GTDB taxonomy): Bacteria > Acidobacteriota > Holophagae > Holophagales > Holophagaceae > JAFDVN01. The sequence goes on along the minus strand of CAYWDR010000001.1, from coordinate 35,553 downwards.
CCGAAGGCGCTGAGGCGGGTCTCCGTGATCAGATCGGATCCGTCGTGGCCCGGCGCATGCTGGCGCACCCAACGGCCCGCGGGATCCCATTCGGTCCACGTGGATAGGGCCGCGACGCTGCCCTTGGCCTGTCGTGTGCTGCGCCAGAGGCGGCCCAATAGGTCGTACTCGAAGGTCACGCGCACGCCATCCGGGCTTTGGGTGGCCGTGATACGGCCCAGGCCATCCCGTTCCTCCGTGGCCCAGCGGGTATCGGGACGGGATTGGACGCCCGAGCGCCAGAGTCCCGTGTACTGGTAGGTCTCGCCCACCCGGCCCGAGAGGGGGACGCCATTGGGCCCGCTGAGGCTGCGCGTGGTGCTCTCCACCTCGGGGCGATCGGGCCCGTAGGTTTGAAGATGGGTCGAAGTGTAGGGGCCCGTGGTTCCGGTCACGGCCTCGGGGCGCCCGAAAACATCGTAGGCGAAGGTCTTGGTGCCCAGGTCTACGGCTGCAGCACCGCGGAGGGCGGCGTACTCCGCGCCACCTACGGACTCCGAACCGGATTGAGTTTGCCACCGCGCGAGGTCGGTGTTCCAAGCCCGGACGGCGCGCTGCGTTCGCTGTATGGGGCCGGAAACGGTGATCCCTTCGGCCACTTCCACGCCGCGCCAGGGGATGGCGGCGGGGCGACCCGTGCTATCCAGGCCCGGCACGGCCGCGCCTGGAGCCCAGGTGGTAGTGCTCTGGATGCTGAACTGGGATCCATCCCAGTCCACCTGCTCCACCACCGTCGTGGGTCCGTCGCCCTGGGGCCGTTCGCTCAGGACTCGCGTGGGGGCAGGAAAGAGCGGCAGGCCGGAGGCGATGAGGCCGTCGGCGTTCTTGGGACTCCGCAGGGTCCAGGCATCGGATATGGCGCGGCTCCGAACCACTTCCACGCCGTTCTCCAGGATGCCGCTCTCCTCCTTCACCACCGCGCTATAAGTGAACAGGAGCATTTGGCGCTGCGCGACCGAATCCTGGCCAGGCCGGCCGTAGACATCCAGCGGCTCGGCATGGATGAGGCGGGTGAAGCGGGCGGGCTCGCCGGCCGTTGGAACGGGGTTTGGATACTTGAGGATGGTCGTCGAGTGAGCCTTGGCCGACCAGGTGATGGTGCCTTCGGCCGCGTTGTAGCCCGTGGGCTGGGGAACGGCCCTCGTCAATTCCACCCTGCCCCCCTGCTCGCCAGGCACGCTGGATGTGATTTGGATCTGAGCGACTGCCTTTCGGAAAACGCCAATGGTATGAAGGCCTGAGCCGTGGCGCACAGGCTCCCATCCCTTCCAGTCCCCCTTCTTGACGGCACCCGAATCTTCCGCCGCAAAGCCTTCTGTGGCCTGATTCCCCGCCGTAGTAGATATGTAGGTGAAGGTGTAGGTCGCCCCGGAGGCTAGGGCAATGGATTCCAGTCCGTAGGAGGCCCCTACGAGGGTGAGCCGTAGTCCCTGGACTGCATCGGAGAGTGTCTTGAGCCCCAGCTGGGTGCAGGTGGGCCAAAGCTGGCCCGGTGTGTCTCCTGAGGCGCTGCCTTCCGCCGTGAAGCTGACCTTTGCGAGCCCCAGGTTGTTGCCCACCTCATAGGTGGCTTGGCCAAAGGAGCCATCTGCGGGCAAGGGGACCACCGCTGAAAGCTCCACCCAGTGCCCCAGGTTGCTCTCCATTCGGAGCCGGGATAGGGGCCTCCCCTCCTCCGTGATCCGCACCCAATCCCCCCACCGGTTGCTCAAACGGGTCACGAGCGATGCGGACACGTTTGGCGTGAAATCGGTGGCCATGGCCAGATCGCCGGAGACCACGGCCAGCTGGTAACCCAAGTCCACTTCGGTGACGAGGCCATCGGGCCAAGTCTTGAGGCGATACCAACGGGTTGCCACCAGATGGCTAGATGAGCCTTCGTCTGCGTACACCCGCACCCGATAGAGCGGATTCGTCAGCCCCTCGAGGAATGAGGGGGCGGCCACGCTGCGATCCGAGAGCCACTTGCGGCCCGTGGTCGAACTGATGGAGGTGGTGTGGTAGTAGCTCGTATCAGCGTGGTTGACCCTGACCACGACCTTCCGTTCAGAAAAGCTCTCCGTCACATCGGGCCAAATGAAGGGTGAAACCCCAGCTTTCGTGTATCCCGCGCTCCCGCTGTCGTACCGCCATTGGATCCCCATTGGAATCCGGCCCGGCAGGGCGGGGCCCAGGGGAAGCCTCAACTCCACTTGCCCGCTTACCGCATCCACCCTCGCAGGGCCCGCCTGGATCATCCGGCCCTGCACCCTCACGTCCCGGTTACCGGCGCCGGGCTCGCCGCCGCGCAAGGAGGAAACCAGCAGCAGGCCGAGACCCCAGGCACCTGTCTGCCGAACACCACTCCACAAGATTTGGAACAAGCTGTGGGGCATGAAGACTCCGCGTTTATGGCCAGGAATGAAAAGCAGCCTACCAAGATCAACGACGGATTGCGCATAGGTAATTGCCATCTCAATATCGCGATGCGAGGATTTTCATCCCAAGGGCTTCCCGGCGGGAAGCGGGGTCGCCCCACCTCCCCTCGACGGGCGTGGCCGACTACCCCGCCGTGGCCCGCCGCCTTAAGGCGCGCCTCCTCGCCCAGGGCGTGGAAATCCACCCGGGCGTGGAGGTCACGGGGCTCCAGCCCCGCGGCGGCGGCGTGCTCGTCCGTTGGCGCGGCGGCGAGATCCTCGCGCACCGCGTCGTCGCCTGCGCGGGCCTCCACGCCGACCGCGTGCACGGCCTCCAGGCCCCGCCCCCCCTGCGCATCATCCCCTTCCGCGGCGAGTACCACCTCCTCAGCCCCGAAGGCGCCGCCATCGTGAAGGGCCTCATCTACCCCGTGCCCGACCCCGCCCTGCCCTTCCTCGGCGTCCACCTCACCCGCGGCGTCCACGGCGAGGTGGACGCGGGCCCCAACGCCGTGCTGGCCCTGGCCCGGGAGGGCTACTCCTGGGGCGACGTCTCCTCCCGGGACCTCCGCGACGTGCTCACCTACCCCGGCTTCTGGCGCCTCGCCCTAAAGCACGCCCGGACGGGGGCCTACGAGGTGGCCCGATCCTTCTCCAAGGCCCTCCTATTGCGGGATCTCCGCCGCCTCGTCCCCGCCTTGGAAGCCCAGCACCTCCTCCCCGGCCCCGCGGGCGTCCGCGCCCAAGCCGTGCTCCCCAGCGGGGATCTGGCCGACGACTTCGCCGTGGCGCGCACCGGCCGCTGTCTGCACCTGCTCAACGCCCCCAGCCCGGCGGCCACGGCCTCCCTGGCCATCGGGGAATACTTGGCGGATCAACTGGACGCCACCGAGGAAAGGTGACCCCCTCCCATCACCGAACGCCAATTATGCTTGGCCACGGACACCAGCTTTCTTTTCATGAACGGGATTCGAATGCTCAACGTGCTTGCCTTGCCCATCGTCGCGTTGGCCAGCCTCTATTTCGTCGCCCTATCCGTTGTCTCATTCACGTCCCCATCACGCGCATCGAGCTTTCTCATGGGGTTCGCGTCTTCGGCCGCGACTCATTACGCCGAGTTGTTGGTTCGTGCGATCGTCGGCCTCGCATTCATCGTTCAAGCCGCCCATGTTCCGTTCCCTCCCTCTTTCAGGATCTTCGGCTGGCTCCTTGTTGGCACGACCGCCATTCTCTTTCTGATCCCGTGGCAGTGGCACCGGAAGTTCACGCAGCGTGCCGTTCCACAGGCGCTTCGGTATCTTCGGGCGGTCGCCGTGGTCTCGCTTTTCATGGGTGGATTCGTCCTATGGTCTATCATTCGGGGCGGCCCCTTCATCCGTTAGGCCTTTGTACATCCATGCCGAAACAACTTTCGAAACGCGAAGCCAGCTACGAACTCGCCGCCCACTTCCGGCAGCATGGGTATGTACGCTTTCAAAATCCGGAACGTCTCGAGAACGAGGGATCCCAAGTCTATAAAAAGGGCAACGAGGTGCGGCTCACCGCGCGCTCCCAAGCCGAATTGGAATACATCCAAAAGTTGCTTCGCATCCTCGGGTACACCGTTGCCCGCCCCTTTCAAAAAGGCGCTCAATTCAGGCAACCCATCTACGGCCGAGCTCAAATCGAAGCATTCCTTGCCCTGGTTGGCTCCCCGAAGGCCTCTACTTAACCTCCCGTTCAGGCGGACCCGGCTACACCCGCCGCCCGAAGCTGCGCTCCAGTTCCGCCAGGGTGAGTTTCTTGATGATGGGCCGCCCGTGGGGGCAGGTGTGCGGCACTTCGCAGGCCATGAGATCCCGCACGAGGCGGAGGGCCAGATCGCCGGGGAGGATGTGGTGCTTCTTGATGGCGGCGCGGCAGGCCAGCTCGGCGTTGAGGTCGCGGCGGAAGGTGTCGAGATCGGGCTTGGCGCCGGCTTCCATGCGGGCGAGGAGGTCCTCCATCAAGGCCTGGGGATCGCGATCGGCGAGGAAGTCGGGCAGGGCCCGCACGACGATGGCGTCGGCGCCGAAGGCCTCGCACTCGACGCCCACGGCGTTGAGCTCGTCGAGGAAGGGGCCGAGGCGGCTGAGGGCCGCGGGGCCGAGCGTCACCACTTTGGGCGGCATGAGGGGCTGCAGGGCCGGGGCGTGGCGGCGGAGGAAGAGCCGCTCGAAGAGGACGCGCTCGTGGGCCACGTGCTGATCGACGATCCAGAGCTCCGGTTCCTTTTCCGCGGGCACTTCCACGAGAAGGTAGGTGTGCTGGAAGGCGCCGAGGTAGCGGGGGCCTGCGTCCAGCTCCTCAGCGGCGCCCACTGGCGCCGCCGAGAGGTCGTAACTTCGGTCTAGATCCATGGGCCTTCCGAAGGCTTCCCGCAGGACGGCCATGGACGCCTCATTCCATAGGCGCGGATGTTGGGCGGCCGGCCTGCGGGCTTCCAGCTCGAACTCCGCCTCGGCGGGCTTGGGGGGCATCTCCAGCACGGAGGCGAGGTCGCCGCCCAGGGCCGCCCAGGCCTCGCGGGTGGCACGGGAGACCCAGGGGAAGATGCGGTGGGATTCGCGGAAGCGCACCTCGGCCTTCGTCGGGTGGACGTTGACGTCCACGGCCTCGGGGGGCACGTCGAGGAAGAGGACGGCGGCGGGGTAGGCGCCCTTGGCGAAGCGGCCCTCCCAGCCATCGGCGAGGGCCGCCAGCAGGAGGCGATCCCTCACGGCGCGACCGTTGACGAAGAGGTAAAGGTGGCTGCGATCGCGGAAGCTCAGCGATGGCGGGCTCAGGAAACCCTTCAGCACCCAGGGCGCTTCGCCATCCCGGAAGGGCACGAGGGCCCGGAACTTGTCGCCCAGCAGCGGGCCCAGGCGCTCGCCGGGATGATCCACGGGGGGCAGCACGAGATCGCCGCCGCGGTCGGGCCGGAGGGTCCAATGCACCTCGGGCGTGGCGAGGATGAGCCGCGTGAGGGCGCCCCATAGCTGGGCGTGCTCCGTGTCCGTGGATTTAAGGAAGCGGCGGCGGGCGGGGAGCTGGGCGAAGAGGTCCCGTACGGTGACCGTGGTCCCGCGGGAGCGCGGCGCGGGCTCCACGCCCCTTACGAGGCCGAATTCCGCGCGGAGGCGGTGGCCTTTCCCCTCCGCCTCGGCGCTGTGCAGCTCCAACCGCGTGACGCTGGCGATGCTGGGCAGGGCCTCGCCGCGGAAACCGAAGGAGGCGAGGCGCTGGAGATCGTCGGCCGTGCGTACCTTGGACGTGGCGTGGCGCTCCAGGGCGAGGAAGAGGTCGTCGCGGCCCATGCCCGAGCCGTCGTCCGCCACGGAGAGCAGCTTCTTGCCGCCCTCCTCCCAGGCCACCTCGATGCGGGTGGCCCCGGCATCCAGGGCGTTCTCCACCAGCTCCTTCAGGACGCTGGCGGGCCGCTCCACGACCTCCCCGGCCGCGATCTGATTCGCGACCTGATCGGAGAGGATGCGGATCTTGGCCATGGATCCAGTTTAGGAGCCGTTACGGACTAACCAGTGCATTTCTGGTTAGTCCGTTACGGCTCCTTATGTCGTTCTCGCCTTTGGGACGACAAGGTTATTTTGTGACGACGACTTAGAACCCACGGCCCATCCGCCGTTCATCAGATCCGGATATCCTCCGCCCGCTCGATCACGCGGCCCATGCGCCCTTCGAGATGGGCGATGGGATCGAAGGTCCGGAGCACGCCGAAGTCGAGGCCCGTGAGCCCTTCGATCTTGGCCACGGGGACTTGGTAGGTCCGGTATCGCCCGTAGGCGAATTCGAGGTCGTCGAGGAGGTTCTTTTGGGTTTGCAGGTAGGCGGTGGCGGAGAGCCGCTCCTCCTCCTTGAGCACGACCACGACCTTCCAGAACTCCGCTGGGATCTGGAATTCACCCCGGTATAGGAGGTCGTCTTCCCGGAAGACGGGGCCCGTGAAGACGCTGACCTTCAACCCGTAACGGCCCGCGTTCTTCAGGATGTAATCCTCCAGCCCCAGCCAGGTCTTCTGATTGAGGTTCTTGTGCTGCGGCGCGCAGTTGGTGAAGTGGAACGTATCCTCGTTGGCCTCCGAGGCGCGGGCCCCCCACACCGGATCCAGCCGCCGCACGAGATGCCCGCGGTCGAGGTCGTTGTTGGCGTAGAGCTCGGGGCCGCACTGGTACCGGCGGTCGAGCCGGGGATCGAAGTACCACTTGTCGTTCGCGCGGGGGAGGTTCTCCAATCGATCCCCGTCGATGTTGACGGCGGTGAAACGGGCCAGGCGCCGGGCCTTGCTCATCACCACCGAAAAGTTCGTGTACCTCAGCTCCGGGCCGCCCGCCTTGGCGTGCGCGAGATCCTGCTCCAGCCAGGATTTCAGGTGGGGCAGTTGCACCTTGAAGGCGCTCCCCAGGAAGAGGGGATCGTAGCCCTTGGCCCCCTTGTACCAGGCCTCCGATGGCTCCTCCACGAGGAGGGTGGGGGGGTTGGCCGGAGGCCGGTGGGGCTGGACGGGGCCCGCCTCCAGCCCCTCGATGAGGGCCCGGCCCACGGCATCCAGATTGGGCCGTTCCGAGGCCAGGAACCGCATGATGCTGCTGATCCGGACGCCTTCGTTGGCCACATATTTCTGGGAGTCCTGCGGATCGGGCACGCCGGAATGGTGGAGGGCCACCACGTCCCAGGCGTCGTTGAAGACCGGCGAGCCGGAGGAGCCCGGCTCCGTATCCGTGGCGTAGTGGAGGAAGTCGTCGAACACGTCCATGACCTCGTTTTCCCGGATGGCCACGGCCTTGGGCGCGCCCTTGGGGTGCTGGATGATGGAGACGTATTCCCCCACCAGGGCCTTGCCGGATTCCGGGAGGAGGCGCAGGGAGCCGAACCCGGAGAGGCTCGCCCCATCGGCCGCCACGGGTTCGACCGCCACGAGGCTGAAGTCGAGATCCTCGTGGGTCATGAAGAAGCGATCGGGATCGAGGCGGAAGTGCGAGGTCGGCCGGGGCATCCGGTGGCGATCCTCCTCGTAGTTGAATTGCGCGAGGCTCGGGCGGGCGGCCTCCCCATCCTCCAGCACGTGATGGTTCGTCATGAGCAGGCCCGGCGCAACGAGGAATCCCGTGCCGTGGCCGAGCACATGGCCCACCCGGTCCCGGAGCTCGATCCGGCACACCGGACGGCTGGCCTCCAGCCCCGCCTCCAGGTATGAGATGGGGAAGAGATCGCTGGTCCGCAGCACCCGCTCCAGGGCCAGGCCATCCCGCCCATCGATCCCGCGCCGGCGCGCGCGGGCCCGTTCGGGCTGATCGACCTCCATGGGAGTGAGGGTTCGAAGGGCCTCGCGATGCCCTTCCCGCGCCGGGGTCCGTTCCCGGTACCTGCTTAGGGCCTTCTGCTCCTGGTCCGCCAATCCGGATCCACCGGCGGACTGCAAGACGGTGATGAGGTTGCTGGACATGATTCCACCCTCCTCGGACGTGGGCGCTCATTTCACTTGGATGGAACCGGCATGTCAACAGGCTTGATTTGCCTTTATTCCCAGCCCCCGCAGAGACCGGAGGAAGGGGCGGATTTTCGTCATGAACCCAAGGACTAGGGGTTGACGGGGGGGAAAGAATGATAATATTTGAGTCTCAGTCTCAAACTAAAGGCATCCCATGTCGCCCCTTCCCAGCACCCCTCTGAATCCCCTGCTCGAACCCTGCCGCCTATGGGCCGAGGCTTCCGCCCTCCTCCAGGCCATCCTCCAATGCCCCGGATTCTGGATCCGCTCGGATCAGGGCCTGGTCTCCCTTCAAACCGAGGGCACCGGCGCCTCCCTCCGCTGGGAAGCAGGGGAGGCCATCCTTGCCACCGCCCATGCCCGGCTGAGGGCCCTGCCTCGCGCCTGGTCTGCCCTCCGGGCCGATGCGGGGGGAATCCGCGTCCTGGACGCATCGGGCGCGGAGGTGGTGCGGTTCATCGTGCCCCCCCGCTTCCTGCTGCAGGCGGCGGACCGATGGGGCTTCGCGAGCCTGGAGGACGCCCCTCCGCTCCCGGCCTCCTCCGGGATCAAGCCCATCCCCGAGTGGGATCCCCGGGAAGGCGCCCACCCGCCCGTCTCCCTGGAACTGCTGCTGGACGAGGCCCGGGTCAGGGGCCTGGCTCTGGCCTTCCGCGTCCCCATCGCGGGGGGCCACCTTCAGGGCCGTGGACCCCTGGAGGCCTTCCGCTCGGGCCCCACGGGGCTCGAGGCGGAAGGCCCCGGGGGGACGCTTCGCATCCAATCCCAACCCGGATCGAGGCTCCGGAGGGTTCCCCGGGAGCCCGGGAGCCGGACTCCCCAGGAGCTTGCCCTCTGGGATGCGCAGGGAAGGCTGGCCCTCCGGATTGGTTCCGGCGCGAGCCAGGCCCAGGGTCCTTGGCTGGGGCTGCTTCAAGAACTCCGATTGGCGGGATGAGCCTGGCAAGGCTTAGCCCAACCCGGCCGCACGTGGACCCTCGGCCCCACCACCCCTGGAAATGAACCTTCCCTCTGGAGCCCCCATGATCCGCCCCCTCCTCCTCACCGCCCTCCTCGCGGCCGGGTCCCCACCCCTGCTCCTCTCCGCCCAGGCCGCCACGGCCCAGGCCCCCCGCGCCGCGGAGACGGGCTTCCTCGTCCTCGCCAAGGATCGGGGCTTCCTCGGCAACGAGGCCCTCCGCGACGCCTTCGAGGCCTTCGCCGCGGGCCGCAACGCCACCCTCGCCTTCGTCACGGACGCCCGCACCGGCGCCACCCTGGACGCCGCCCTCCGCCGCCTGGCCCAGGCCGGGGCCCGGCGCACGGTGGTGCTGCCCTGCTTCCTCTCCGGCGCGGACCCGGCCCTGGCCCTGGCCAAGGGGCTGCTGGCCAAGCGGCCCGAGGCCCTCCAGTGGGCCCGCCCCTTCGGGGAAAGCGCCCTGGCCGTGGAGGCCCTGGCGGATCGCCTTCGCGCCGTGCCCGACGGGGCCGGCCGCCGCCTCGTGCTCGTGGGGGAGGCCCCCGAAGGCTCCGAGGCCCGCGCGGCCCACGCCGCCGATCTGGCCCGCATCGGCGCCTGGGCCTCCGAGGGTCTGGGCTTCGAATCCGTGAAGGTGGTGGTGGAAGGGGAGGCCGGCCTCGCGAAGGCCCTGGAGGCCGCCGCCGAGGGCGCCGAGCAGCCCCTCATCGTGCCCTTCCACCTCGGAAAGAAGCTGGACGGCATGATGGGCTTCGAGCCCATGGTGCGGGGCGCCGCCCCCCACGGCGCCGACCTGCGCCCCGAGGATCCCGCCGGGCACCCGGCCCTGGCCCAGTGGATGGGCCGCGAGGCCCAGCGCCGCCTCGCCCCCGCCCCCGGCGAAGTGGGCGTAGTCCTGCTCGCCCACGGCTCCGACCACCATTGGAACGAGACCATGGTGGCGGCGGTGGAGTCCCTGAAGGGGCGCTACCTCCTGGAGCCCGCCCTCTGCATGGCCGATCCCCCGGTGGTGGCCCGCGCCGTGAAGCGCCTGGAGCAGCGCGGCGCCAAGACCATCGTCATCGTGCGGGTCTTCGGCATGGAGGCCAGCTTCCGCGCCGACGTGGAGCGCATGATCGGCTTCGACGTGGAGCGGGGGGGCCTCCCCAAGGCCCAGGGCGGCGGCGGGCACCACGGCCATCACGGCCCCGCCCAGCCCGCGCCCCGCCTGCGCAGCGCGGTGGATCTCCGCACCGCCGGCGGATTGGAGGACCACCCCCTCTTCGCCCAGGCCCTCCTGGACCGGGCCCAGGCCCTCTCCAAGGATCCCGCCAAGGAGACCCTCTTCCTCGTGGCCCACGGCAGCGGCGACGACCGCCTCAACGCCCATTGGGAGAGCATCCTCGCCTCCCTCGCCGCGCGCATGAAGGCAAACGGCGCCCCCTTCAAGGCCATCCGCACGGGCACCTGGCGGGAGGACTGGCCCGAGCAGCGCAAGCCCGCCCTCGCCAAGCTGCGGGCCGAGATCCGGGAGGCCGGCCTCAAGGGCGGGCGCGCCCTCGTCGTCCCCGCCCGCACCCTGGGCCAGGGCTTCGAACGCACCTTCCTCGACGGCCTGAACTACGAGCTGGGCGAGGGCTTCGCCCCCCATCCCCTCTTCGCCGCCTGGTTCGAGGAGCAGGTGCGGGCCGGGCTCGGCCGTCCCGAGGGGCCCTCCGCCCCGGTGGCGGGGCAGCCCTGACACCGGAAATATATTCCGTACCGATCCCTCCGGAATTCATCCCCCCGTGCCGCCTTTCCGAACAGCGATCCACCCTCCGGAGGCCCCATGAAGAGCTACCAACGCAACGTCGACTACCCCCTCGACGAGGCCCAGCGCATCCGCCTCGAATCGGAGATCCTCAAGGAAATGCGCCGCAACCTCACGGCGCGGCGCTTCATCGACGTCTACGGCCCCATCGGGGCCGGACTGGAGACCGTTTCCTACGAGACCTACGGGGACGACGCCATGGCGGAGGTGGATCTCGAAGGGGGGCGGGACGCCCGGATGATCCAGGCGGATTCCGAGGTCTACAAGCGCATTCCCCTCGTCTACAAGGATTTCGTCTTCCACTGGCGGGACGTAGAGCTGAGCCAGTCCCTCGGCGCCCCCTTGGACGTGAGCCGCGCCGTGCGGGCGGCCCACTTCCTATCCCATCGGGAGGAGGAACTGATCTACAACGGCCACGCGGAGCTGGGCATCGAGGGCCTGCTGAACGCGGGGAAGCGCCTGCGCATCCCCCTCCTGGATTGGAACCAGTTCGGCAAGCCCTTCGTGAACGTGCGGGAGGCCACCCAGGCCCTCCTAGCGGCCAACCACCACCGCCCCTACGCCCTCGTGCTCTCGCCCCAGCTCTACGCCAGCCTCCTCAAGACCGACAAGGACATGCCCCTCATCGAGATCGATTCCATCGCGAAACTTTGCGAGGACGGCGTGTTCCAGTCCCAGGCCCTGGAGCCCGGCCAGGCGGCCGTCGTCTCCAGCGGCCCTGAGAACTTCGACCTCGCCATCGCCGAGGATCTGAGCGTGGCCTACCTCGGGCCCGAGAACATGAACTACCGCTTCCGCATCTACGAAAGCCTCGTGTTGCGCATCAAGCGCCCCACGGCCATCTGCACCCTGGACGCCTGACCATGGAACCGAGCCCGAACCCCATGGCTGGCACGCTGGCCCATAACGTACGCGAACACCTCGAAGTGGTGATGGAGCTCCTTTCGGGCCAAAGCGGCGTGACAGAGCCGGCCAAGGAGCGCCTTCTCGCCCACATCGCCGAGGAGGAGCGCATCAACGCCCAGCGCCTGGAGGCCCTCCTCTTGGAAGCGAATCCGGAGGCCCCGCCGCCGGAACTCCGCCTCGTACGCGACCACAGCCGCATGCTCCTCGACATCCTCGAAGGGGCCATCCCCCCGCCCCTGGGCCAGCGGCTTCTCCATCACATGGTGGAAGAGCACGGGGCCCTCCTTTCCTTGGGCCGGGAGGAACCCGCGCCTCCAGGGAGCCGCCTCGAGGCCGGCCCCCTGGGACCCACACTGAGGCTAACCCTGGGAAGCCTTCGGGCCTAAGGATCTACTACTCCCAGTCCGCCGCATCCCCGTTGCCCGCGGGCTCGGGGCGGCGCGCGAGGCCGAAGCGAAGGCCGTGGCAGAGGTAAGCGATTAGGAAGAGGAGGCTGGATACGCCGTGGATCCAGGCCAGGGCCGTGCGCCAGGCGGGGGCCGTGGCCACCTGCACGGCGTAGCCGGAGACCACCATGGGGGCGATGAGGAGGGCCAGACCCCACCCCGTCCGGCGGCCCTCCGGCGCGGCGATCCGGAGCTTGAAGGCCAGGTGGCCCCGCACCATCATGCCGAGCGCGAAGAGCAGGAGGGGCGCGGCGAGGACGTGGGCGTGCTGGAGGAGACCCTGGAGGGGATGGGGCTCGGGGCCGAACTCGCCCTGCACGACCTTGAAGTAGCGAAGCCAGCCGTAGCCGAGGCCTGTGGCCCCCGTGATCCAGGCGCCCCCATGGAGGGCCCACCGCTCGAAGCGGATCATGGCCTCACCCCTTGCCCCCGTATAGCACCTGAAAGAGAGCCAGGCCCCGGCGCGAGGCGTCCGTGAGGGCGAAGGCCGTCAGGGTGCAGCCGGAGAGGGGCCGGATCGAGCCCTTGAGGCTGAGCTGGGGATCCAGGGCCTTGCCATCGAACTGGCGCACCCAGGCGTCGCGGGCGATGTAATCAGGGGGCTCCCGGAAGACCACCACCTCCACCCGGAGGATGCGGCCCCCGGCGTCCACGGCCACCATGGCCGTCTCGTTGAGGGTGCGCACGCGATGGGTGTCGAAGAAGGCGACGCCCACGAGCCGGCCCTCCTTGCGGGCCTCGTAGGCCACCTGCCACAGGCCCGAGAGGGGCGTGCCGGCCAGGGTCTGGGCCGCCTTGGACTGGGCCTCCGTGAGGAAGTGCTCCTTGCGGGTGAAGGCGGCGCCGGGGAAGGCGAGGCTCAGGGCCTCCGCTTGGGAGGGCAGGCCCGCGAACAGGGGGGCGGCGCCCAGGAGGGGCGCCGCGATCAGGAGAGCTGGAAGACGGAATCTCATTGCACTTCGAATTGTCCCATCATCCCGATCCCCTCGTGTTCGAGGATATGGCAGTGGAAGACGTAGCGGCCCGAGAGGTCCCTGAAGCGCATGATGACGCGCACCGTCTCCAGGGCATTCACGAGGACCGTATCCTTCCACCCCGCTTCCTCCGGGGGAGGAGGGGCGCCGTCGCGGTCCAGGATCTGGAACTGGACGCCGTGGATGTGGAGGGGGTGGGCGATCACGTCCGCGAAGTTCTTCACGGTCCACAGCTCCGTGGCCCCTTCGGCCATGGTGAAGTCCACGCGGTTGATGTCGAAGAGCTGGCCGTTGATGACGCCATCCCCCGTGTCCTCGATGCCGAGGAAGCGGTGGGCCGTGGCCTCGGATTCGGGGATGCGGGGCACGGTGGTGAGGCTCCCGGGCAGGGCTAGGCGGGTGCCGGGCCGGGTCACGCGGAGCTGTAGGAGGGGGATGTCCGTCTTGCCCTGGCCCGCTTCCGCCTCCTCCTCCGCCGCGGCGAAGGGCAGGCTGCGCAGCATCAGGGAGCGGCCCCGATCCCCGGAGAGATCCACGAGGATTTCCGCCCGCTCGGCGGGGCCGAGCAGGAGGTGGGTGTGGGCCACGGGGGCCTCCAGGAAGCCGCCGTCGCTGGCGATCTGGTGGAAGGTGCGCCCGTCCTCGAAGGCGAGGAGGATGCGGCGCGTGCTGCTGCCGTTGAGGAGGCGCAGCCGCACGGTGCCGGCGGGCAGCTCCAGGTAGGGCATGTGCAGGCCGTTCACGAGCACGTGGTTGCCCAGCATGAAGTCGCGGTCGCCCATCACCTCCATGTAGGCCAGGCTGCCGTCCTCCCGGAGGTGGCGGTCCATGAACACGACGGGGAAGTCATCTACGCCGTAGGTCTTGGGGATGGGCAGGGCGTCGGAGACGGCATCGTCCATCAGGAGGTAGCCGGCCAGGCCGAAGTTCACCTGGCGCCCCGTGACGCCGTGGGGGTGGGGGTGGTACCAGAAGGTGCCCGCCGCCTGATCCGGCGTGAAGGTCACGGCGGCGCGCTCGCCCGGCATCAGGCCCATGCCCTCCAGACCCGGGAAGATATCCGCGTTGCCGGGCACCTTGAGGCCGTGGGGATGGAGGTTCGTTTCGGCGTGATCCGAATCCGGAAGCTGGTTGGTGATGGCCAGCTCCACGGGCCGGCCCCGCCGCATGCGCAGGGTGGGGCCGAGGATGGCGCCGTTGTAGCCGTAGGTCGGGGTGGGCTTGCCGGCCAGCAGCTCCGTGGTGCCGGCCTGGGCCACCAGTTCGTAGCGGTCGGCGCCGCCCGTGCCGGCGGTGGGCGCGAGGATGGGGGGCACGGGCATGGGGCGGTCGAAGCCCTGGCGGGGGGAGCTGTCTCCCCCGCCGCAGGCGAGCAGCCCGAGGAGGGCCGGGAGGATGAGGAGGCGCTTCATGGCCGCCTCAGAAGTAGAAGCCGAGGGCCAGGTTCCACTGGTTGCGGCCCGTGCGGCCGCCGTTCTCCAGCTTCTGGTAGTCGGCCTTCACGGCCACCTGGGGGATGGGCTTGAAGTTCACACCGGCGGTGACCACCTTCCAATCGTGGGAGGGGTCGGCCACGGCGCCGTCGATCACCTCCGCCTGGGTATTGAAGCGCTCCCAGCGGACGAAGGGGATGAGGGCCTGCCGGCCGCCCAACACGTCGTAGCCCGCCTCCAGATATCCGCCCCACTGGCGGGTGCCCGTCTCGCGCGCGGGATCGGCGTTGCCCAGGGATTCCAGCCAGGGCTTGGAGTTGGTGGTGAGGGCGTAGAGGCCGCGCAGCTGGAGGCCCTTGGCCCGGTACTCGCCGTGGAAATCCACCATGGTGGTGCGGAGGGCCGCGCCGCCGCCCGTCTGGTTGCTATTGCCCGTGAAGAAGGATCCGCCCACGAGGAGGCCGGGCAGGCCGTTCCAATCCAAGCGGCCCGTCCAGGCCAGGCTTTGCGCGTTGGCCTCCTTGCCGGCCTGGCGCCCGTCCCGGATCCCTTCGGCGCTGAATTTGGCGCCATTGAGGCCGTTCATGAGGTAGAGGCGGTAGCTCAGGTTGCCCGGCAGCTCGCCGCGGATGCCGGCGCCGTTCTCGTGCCAGGTGGTGGGGAGGATGCTCCGCTCCACCATGGGCCGGCGGGAGCCCAGGAAGGCCGGGGGCTCGTGCAGCTCGTTGATGAAGCCCATGGGCACGAGCATCTGGCCCGCGCGAATGTTGAAGCCCTTGGAGAGAAGGAAGTCCAGGTAGGCGAATTCGACGATCACCTCCCCTTCGGGATTCTCATCGCTGTAGCCGCCGTGCTCGAACTCCACCTCGGAGTTGAACACCACCTTGTCGCTGAACTTGTAGCCCGTGTAGAGGACGAGGCGCAGGGCGTCGAGGTTCTTCTCCCCGCCGCCGGGGTTGCCGACCTGGTCCTTGTTCTCCTTGGCCTGGTAGAGCACTTCGCCGTAGCCGCCGATGGAAAGGCCGCCCTTGGACTCGTAGACCTTGGAGGCGGCGGAGCCGAGGCCAAACTGGCCCTGGGCCGCGGCGGGGGCCGTGCCGCCCGTCTTCTGGGCCTCCAGCTCCTGGGTGAGGACGGCGAGCTTCCGCTCGAACTCGGCCCGGAGCTTCGCCACATCGGGGTGCTCCTGGGCGGCGAGGCCGAGGGCGAGGAGGGGAAGGATCATCATGGATTTCATGGATTCGCCCCGATCAGAAGTAGTAGCTCACGCCGAGGTTGAACTGGTCGCGGCCGGTCTTGGCGCCGTTGGAACCCTTTTGGAGATCCGCCTTGAAGGCCACCTGGGGGATGGGCTTGTATACGAGGCCGAAGGTCTTGAGGGTCTGGTCCAGACTCTGGTCCGCCACCACGCCGGAGACCACGTCCTGCTGCGTGTTCAGCCGCTCGTAGCGCACGAAGGGGATGAGGGCGTGCTTGGATTCCGTGAGGGAGAGGACATCGAATCCCGCCTCCAGATAGCCGCCGAACTGGCGCTTGCCCAGGGCCTTGATGGTGGCGCTGGCGGCGTTCAGGCCCGCCTCGCTGTTGGTCTGGAGGGCGTAGAGCCCGCGGGTCTGGAGCCCCTTGTACCGGTACTCGGCATGGCCCTCGACGATCCGGGTGGTGATGGCTTCCGTGTTGTCGTTCTGGGCGCTGTTGCCGTTGTAGAAGCTCACGCCGAAGGTGGCGCCGGGGAAGGGGGCCACGTCCAGGCGGCCCGTGAGGGCCAGGCTCTCCGCCACGGCCGCGGAGCCGTTTTGGCGCCCGCCGCGGATGCCCGACTTGGAGAACTTGGAGCCGTCCAGGCCGTTCAGGAGGTAGACGCGGTAGGAGAGGATCCCCGCCTCGCCGTGGACGCCCACGCCGTTCTCCCGCCAGGTGCTGGGGATGATCTGCTGCTCGGTGAAGGGCCGCTTCACGCCCAGGAAGGTGGGGGGCTCGTGCAGCTCGTTGATGAGGCCCATGGGCACCAGCATCATGCCGGCCCGCAGATTGAAGCTCTTGGTGAACAGCAGATCCAGGTAGGCGAACTCCACGGACACCTCGCCCGGGTTCTTGGCCTTCACGTCCGTGACGTTGGCGCCGCTCTTGGTGACCGTTTGCTCACCGCCGGTCTTGCCGTGCTCCCACTCGATCTCCGAATTGAACACGATCCAATCGTTGAACTTGTAGCCGAGGTATAGGATCTGGCGCACGAAATCCACCTTGTTGTTCACCGGCTTGTAGGTGCCGTTTTCCAGCTCGGCCGCGTAGTTTTCGTAGGCCATCTCGCCGTAGCCGCCGATGGAGACGCCGGATTTCACCGTGTAGACCTTGGACGCGGCGGGAGCCAGGCCCATCACGCCCTTCTCGCCCACCGCCGGCACCACGGAACCCGTCTTCTGGGATTCCAGCTCCTTGGAAAGGATGTCCACCTTCCGCTCCAGATCCTTGAGTCGCTGATCGGCGGGGACGTCTTGAGTGAAGGCGGGGCCGGCCAGCAGGGCCAGGGCGAGGGGGGTGAGGCGGAAAGAACGCATGAAAGCTCCTAGAGGGTGCGCGGGTGAAGGGCGCGAAAGGGGGCGGTGAGCTGCACCGTCCCGTCGTTCAAGAGAAAGGCGGCGGCGAGGCCGCGGGCTTCGGCCCAGGCGCGACCCCGCTCGGGACCCATCACGTAGAGGGCCGTGGAGAGGATGTCCGCCTCGAGGGCGGAGGGGTGGACGACGGAGACGGCACCCCAGGCTTCGCAGGGCCGGCCCGAGCGGGGGTCGAGGATGTGGCGGCCCCGCTCGGAAACGCCGCTGGTGCTCACGGAGGCGTCGCGGAGGGCGAAGGCAAGGCGGGGGCGCTTGCGATCCCGAGGATCCGCGAGGGAGACGGGCCGGGCGGGACCCCACGCCAGCAGTTGGCCCCCGAAATCGAGCAGGCCGGATCGCACACCCCCCTGCCGCAGCTGCCGAAGCATCAGATCCAGCGCCTGCCCCTTGAGGAAGCCCCCCTCCTCGATCCACGCGCCGCCGGTGAGGCGATCCGGCCCCTCCTGCAGATGATCCAGGCCGGAGGCGGCCCGGGCCTCGGCGAGGGCTTCGGCGGAGGGCACGCGTCCGCCCGCGCGAAGGCCCCAGGCCTGCACGAGCCGCCCCATCACGGGGTCGAAGCAGCCCCCGGTCTCCGCGGCGAGGCGCCTCACGCGCCGAAGCAGGGCCCGGTCCGCCGCTGGAAGGGCCGCGGCTTCTCCGGCATTGAGGCGGCTCCAAAGGGAGTCGGGCCTCCAAGTCGAACAACGGAGCTCCAAGGCGGCCACCTCCGCCAGGGCCCCTTCGGCCGCGGAAGGGTCACCGTCCACCTCCAGGGAAAGCAGGGTCCCCATGGCCAGCACGCTCCGCGAGACCTGCCCCTGCGCGGCCCCCGGAAGGGAGGCGGCGAAGGCGAGGAGGAGGAGGGGGAGGGGGAATCGCATTAATGAGATTGAGTCTCCCGCATTTCGATCTTAGATTCAATTCGAAATGAGAACGAGTCTCCCTCCCTGCGGGCCTTCGTCCGGATCGGAATGCCTCGGCGTGCTCGGCGCCGGGCTTTGAGTGGACGGGTCCCATGGCCGATAGGATGGCCTCGTGCCCCTGTTCCTCATCACGCTCGGTCTATTGACCCTTCTCCAGGTGGGGCATCTCCACCTGCTCAGGATCCAGCTTCCGGAGCGGTGGCACGGGCGATTGGCCTGGGGGCTTCTGGCCCTCCACCTGCCCTTGGCCCTCTACTTCCTCCTGCGCGCCACGGGCTTCAGCCATCTGGGGCTCATGGAGATCCTCCGTCCCCTGGCCCGCGGGGCCTTCTACTTCCAGGCCCTCACGCTGCTCCACCTGGGCCTCGCGGGGTCCCTCCTCCTCTACTGGCGCTACCGGCACCCGAAGGCCAAGGCCATGAACCCCTCCCGCCGGGCCTTCCTGCAGGGGGCGGCCCTGGGCAGCCTAGGCGTGGCGGTGGCCTCCTCCGCGGCCGGGGCCCTGCAGGCCTACGGCCCCCCGGAAACGCCCACCTTGGAGCTCCCCTTCGACGATCTTCCGGAGGGGCTCGACGGCCTGAGCATCGCCCACCTCTCGGACCTTCACGTGGGACCCATGGTGCCCATGAGCGTCATCACCCTATGGCGGGAGGCGCTGCGGGGGATGAAGCCCGATCTGATCCTCTTCACGGGGGATTTCGTGGATAGCCGCCCCGAGGAGCTGGCCCCCTTCCTCGGCCTCTTCCATGACGTGGCCTGCCCCATGGGCGCCTTCGCCATCCTGGGGAACCACGATTACTTCCAGGATCCACGCCCCATCTGGCAGGGGCTCGAATCCATCGGCATCCGCCCCCTGGAGAACGGGCGCGTGGTGCTGGAGCGGGGCGGATCCCGGCTCGCCCTGATGGGGCTGCAGGATCCCATGGCCCTCAATGGGCGCTTTCAGGGCGTGAAGTTCGGCCCCGGGCCCGAACCCCATCACGCGAGCCGGGACCTCCCCAAGGATGCCTTCCGCATCTGCCTCAACCACCGCCCCTCCGAGTGGCCCCAGGCCCTGATCACGGGCGCCCGCCTCACCCTGAGCGGCCACACCCACGGGGGGCAGATCAACCTCCTCCCCGGCCTGAACTCCGCCCGCATCCTGGGGCCCCATACGAACGGGCTCTACGAAGAGGCGGGCCGCTGCCTTTTCGTCACCCGGGGATTGGGCGTGGTGGGCCTCCCCATGCGCATCAACGCGCCTCCGGAACTCCCGACGCTGGTGCTGCGCAAACGGGGCTTCCGCCCGGGCGATCGGCTCCTCAGGGGTTAGGAGATCGATTCCCAATCAACAGGTCGAAAATCCCACCACGAAGTCACGAAGCCGCCCTGCGGGCGCACGAAGGCCACGAAGGGACGCCGGCCCATTCCCTGCCATCCCCTTTGGGCGCGGCGCCGAGCGGGCCTTCGAAGGTCCGCCTAGCGCCGCGCCCAAAGGAAGGTCCAGCTTCGCTGGACCTTGGGCCTGAGGCCCGGATGGCCTTGCGAAACTCGCCCGGGGAGTGCTTCGTGGCCTTCGTGCAGGCGCGCAGCGCCCTTGGGGCCTTCGTGGTGATCTTTTTGCAATGGTGATTCGGAAGCTCACTACATAGGAGCCCTCAGTCCATCCATCCGCAACCAAGGCAGGCCCGCCGCGCTTCATAGGCCCTCCGCAGTTCGCGATCCCGGGCGCGGGCGCGCACGAAGAGCCAAACCCACAGGAGGGTCAGGCCCCACGTGGGCAGGGCCGAACGCCAGAAGTGGTTCACCACGAAGAAGGGGACGAGGAGGCTGATCCAGATCAGCACGCCCATGATGAAGCCGTGGATGGCCGCGCGGTTCGTGGGCGGGGCCAGCCGGCTCAACCGGTCCGGGTCCCCATCGATCTTTAATACCTCGGCGGAATAGAGCTCCGGCAGGCGCCGGAGCTCTATTCCGCAGTTGGGACAGCTGTTCATTTGGGCCTCCCGGCTCCAAAGGGATCGCCGGCCTTCCATACGGGCAGGGTGGGGGCGTTGGCCACGGCCTGGCCCAAGCGCCACGTAAAGGTGGCCTGCTGGGCCATGCCCGCGAGATCCCAGGCGGGATCATAGGCGTCCGTCACCTGATGGTAGCGGGGGCCAAAGGCGCCGGCCTTGGCCTTGGAGCCCTCCGGATCCCGGATGAACTCATGCCCTCCACCGATGGAGAAGGCGGGCACGCCCACCTTGGCGAAGCTGAAGTGGTCGCTGCGGAAGTAGCCGCCGCCCGTATCGGGCGCCCCCTGCTTCGCCCTGAGCCCCATGGCCTTGAGCACCTTCAGGGCCGTGGCCTCCAGGGAGGTGCGCTCGCTGCCCTGGATCCCGAGATCCCGGGTCGCGCCGACGAAGTTGAGGCTATCGAGGTTGAGATCGGCGGCCGTCTTCGCCAGGGGCCAGAGGGGATGGGCGGCATAGGCGGCGGAGCCGATGAGGCCCTGCTCCTCGGCGCAGACCCAAAGGAACATCTGGCTCCGCTTGGCGGGTTTGCGGAGGGCGAGCTGGGCCATGGCGAGGAGGGCGGCGGAACCGGAGGCGTTATCCACGGCCCCGTTGTAGATGCCATCCTGCCCGGCCTTTTGAAGGGACTCGTCGAGACCCAGGTGGTCCCAGTGGGCGCTGTAGATGACGGCCTCCCCCTTGAGTTTGGGATCCGTGCCGGGCACGACGCCGGCGATGTTGGCCTGCACCACCTCGCGCTGGGCGCTCTTCAGCGTGCCCGACACCTTCAGGCCCAGCTCGACGGGCTTGAAATCCCGGCCTTCGGCGGCGGCGCGCAGCGAGTCCAGATCCTTGCCGGCGGCGGCGAAGGCCTGCTTCGCGAAGGCCTCGGTGATCCAGCCCTGGAGGGGGGTGCCCTCGTGGGCCAGCTGGAATCGTTCGTGGGTCCAGCCGCTTTGCACGACCTTCCAGCCATAGGAGGCGCTGGGGGTGGTGTGGATGAGGATCACGCCTGCGGCTCCGCGCCGCTCGGCCTCCTCGAACTTGTAGGTCCACCGCCCGTAATAGGTGAGGGACTTGCCTCCGAACCGGCCGGGTTCCGTCTCCGTGGGCCGCGGGTCGTTCACCATCACGACGAGCACCTTGCCCCTGCAGTCCACGCCCTTGAAGTCATCCCAGCCGGCCTCGGGCGCGGTGATGCCGTAGCCCACGAAGAGGAGGGGCGCATCCACCGCCACCTCGGCGCGGCCCGTCCCCGTGCCGAAGACGATGTCCTGCGGGAAGCCCGGCTTCAGTTCGCCGAAGGCCAGGGAGGATTCGGATGGCCGCAGGGCCGTTCCGCGGATGCGCACCTCCTGGCGGAAGCTGCTCCCATGGGCGGGCTGAAGGCCCATGGCCCGGGCCTGAGCCTCCAGGTAGGCCATGGCGAGATCGCCGCCCCGCTGCCCCGTGCCGCGGCCCTCCAGGAGGTCATCGCTGAGGTAGGCGAGATGGGCCCTCAGGGCCCCTTCGGACACTTGAAGCAAAGGGGACTGGCCCCAAAGGGTGGCACTCAGCAGCAGGGGGACGAGGGTCCTCGGCATCGACGGCTCCAGGGGTGGTTTTTAGGATAGACGCAAGGCCTCCATCGAAATTCGGATTCAACCCCACGCCCACCGGATCCCTCCATGGGGATTGGAGAAGTCATGTCGCGCACGGCCCTACTTATCTGCCTTACCTTGCTCTTCCTCGCCTGGCTGCTCCTTGCCTGCGGCGCGGAGTCCCCAGCCAAGGCCCAGGCGGCTCCCGCCCCTCAGCCCCATGCAAGGGCGGCCAAAGGGCCCGTCGTCCACGGGATCGTCGAAGTGGGCCCCGCGGAGCTGGTCCGGCCCTCGCGCGTGATCAATACCGCAAGGTGATCCCCAGGGAGATCCCCTTTGCGACGGCCGGATCCGCGCGGAAGCGGCTTTGGAAGGCCGATAGCTCCAGCCCCAGCATGCGATTGAACTGGTACCCGCCGCCCAGCTCGCCGCCCCAGGCCCCGTGGGTCTCGCGCACGAGGGCGGTGCCGCCCGTCCGCTCCGTCTCCCAGCGGGTGTAATCCACGCCGATGAAGATGTAGCACCCGCCGGTGGTGGATTCCGCCGGGAAGAAAAGGTAGTCCACCCCGGCCCGCCGGCCGTTGATGCGGGTATCCAGGCCCGAGGCATCGGCGCCCGTCTTGAAGGCCAGTACCTCGACCTTGGGACGCAGGGCCTGCAGGCCGCCAAAATCCAGCAGCATGTGGATGCCACCCCCCAGGCCCGTGGCGTCGTCCAGAGCCTCGGCCAGATCCCCCTTGGGGAAGGTGCCGTGGGCCTGAAGCCCCCATCGCACTTCCTGGGCGGAACCAAAGGTGGCGAGCAGAGCGGTGAGGAGCACGGCGCGGCGCATGGTTACCTCGGGGGGGACGTCCGGTACATCGACCCGTCCTCCCGCGGCGTGAATCTGGTCACTTTTCGCCTAGGAAGGCGATTAGTCCTTCGTGAAGGCGAAGCCTTGAAACCCCTCTCCCGGCCATTCGAGCGGGTGGGGGCGGAAGGCGATGCCACCCTCGGCGGCGCAGGGGCCCTCCCACACGGAGACGGGGCGCAGCCCCGGCACCCGGGCCTGGATCCACACGCGATGGGCCTCGCCTTCCTCGGGCAACCAAGAGCAGACGGCGTAGATGAGCAGGCCTCCTGACGCGAGGCGCAGGGCCGCGGCTTCGAGCAGCTGCCGCTGGCGCAGCACGAGGCCCCGGAGATCGATCCCATCCCCGATCCAGGGGAGCTCCGGGTGTTTTTGAAGCGTGCCGCTCCCGCTGCAGGGGGCATCCAAAAGGATCAAATCGAAGGGGCGCCCACCGCCGGCGAGCCAGGCGGTGGCCTCCGTCACCTGCACCTCCGCCTCCACCCGCCGGAGGGCGAGGTTCTCCTTCAGCCGCTCCGCCCGGGCCGCCTGCTGCTCCAGGGCCATGAGCTTCGCGGCGGGCCAACGGCGGCCGAGCACCGTGGCCTTGCCGCCGGGAGCCGCGCAGACATCGAGGATGCGCTGGGGTTCCTTCGCCCACCGGAAGGCCATGAGGGCCTGGGAGCTGCGGTCCTGCACCATGCCCTCGCCGGCCTTCAGCCAGGCCATGGGGAAGGGCGCGCCCTCCTGGAGGCGGAAGGCCCCGGGCAGGCTGGGATCGGCCTCCAGGCCCTCGGGCAGGGGGCCCTCCCGCAGGGGGACGAAGGCCGGTTTGGGGGGCACCTGCAAGCGCGCCCACAGGGCTTCGGGATCGGCCCCCTCGCGCGCCGTGGCGGCGGCGAGGATCTTTTCCGCGAAGGGCCCCCGGTCCAGGGCGGCGGGCAGGGCCTCCAGCGCCGCCCTCAGGGCGGCGCGATCCTGGGAGGCCCTGCGCAGCAGGGCGTTCACGAGGCCCCGGTGGGGCGGGAAGCCCAGCTCCGGATCCGCCACGAGCCCCACGCTCTCGTTCACCGCCGCGTGGGGCGCCACCCCATCCAGCCAGGCCAGCTGGGCGAGGCCCAAGGCGAGGGCGATATCCGTGCCCAGGGGCAGATCCCGGGAGGGATCCTTCAAGTGCGGCCGGCTCCAGGCCCGCAGGCGCCCCCAACGGCGCAGCACGAGGCCGAGCATGGCCTGGGCGAGACCCGCGTCGGCGGCGGTCAACTTGCGATCCCAGCCGTCCGGCACCCGCTTCCCCTCCCCGAGGACGCGAATCAGGGTGGTGGCGGCGGCGCGGCGGGAGGGGGTCAGCATCCGGATCAGAATGACAGGCGTTTTCGGGCTCCGGGCTCCGGGCTCCGGGCTCCGGGCTCCGGGCTCCGGGCTCCGGGCTCCGGGGAGGATGCTGCGGCGGGCGCACCGCGCCCGCAACAAGACATTCAATCGCGGGGCGAAGCCCCGCCACCGTTTCACCCGGAGCCCGGAGCCCGGAGCCCATGACGGGCCCCCGACACAGGTTCGCTATCCTACCTCCATGACCGACGCCCCCGTGGCCCGCGTGGTGCGGGCCCTCACCTCCGATCATCACGTCCGCCTGGCCGCCCTGGATGCCAGCCCCCTCTGGGATGGGGTTCGCCGGGGACATCCCCATCTGGAGGCCGAGGCCTGCGCCTGCCTCACGGAGCTGCTCACGGCCAACGCCATCCTCATGGCCCGGAGCATGCTCCAGGAGCGCACGCAGCTGCTGTTCAAGGGCGCGGGGCGGGCGCGGGCCGTGGTGGCCGACGCCTGGCCCGACGGCACCTTGCGGGGCGTGCTGGACACCAACGGCAACGTCCCCGAGGGCGCCTGGATCGCGGCCCCCGGCCTCCTCCAAGTGATGCGCAGCAACCCCAGCGGCCAACCCTACATCGGCTCCCTGCCCATGGTGGAGGGGGGCATCTCCGCGCAAGTGGAGGCCTATCTGCAGACTTCGGAACAGATCCAGGCGAGCCTCACCCTCTGGTGCGATTCCGCCACGGGCGAGGCGGGCGGCCTCCTCGTGGAGCCCCTGCCCGACTGCCCGCCCGAGCGCCTGGCCCTCGTCGTGCAGGGCATCGACAATCTGGAGGTGGTGCCCAACTGGGAACGCACCACCGACTTCCTCCTCGAATGGATGAACCAGGGGCCCGGCGCGGAGATCCTCAACCGCGCGGATCTCACCTACCGCTGCCGCTGCACGCGGGAAGCCCTCATGGCCACCCTGCAGGGATTCTCCGAGGAGCAGAAGGAAGGCCTCTTCATGGAGGGCGAGCCCATCGAAGTGCGCTGCGATTACTGCGGAACGGCCTACTTCATCCACCGCACGGACCTCATGGGGGATCGTTGAGCAGGGGAGGCAGGGTCGAGATCAAGGCCAAGGGCCGCCCCTTGGGCGGTCCCGTGGACACCTGGATCCAATTCCGCCTCATCCCCTTCCTCACGGCCCAGCTGGCGAAGGCCTGGCACGCCACCCTGCGCGTGCGCTTGGAGGGCGGCGACGCGGTGGTGGACCTCGTGCGGAAGGACGAGCGCTTCATCCTATGTTTCTGGCACCGGCGCCTCTTCGCCATGCCCCTCGCCTACCCCTTCGCGAGGAAGGAAAAGGGCGTCGCCATCCTCAGCAGCGACTCCCGGGATGGGGAGCGCAGCGCCGCCACCTGGCGCTGGTTCGGCATCCACGCCGTGCGCGGCACGGCCAGCGATGACGGCGCCAAGGCCCTCGTCCGCATGATCCAGGCCGTGCGCCAGGGGTGGGATTTCGGAATCACGCCCGACGGCCCCCGGGGGCCCCTGCGGGAGCTGAAGCCCGGCGTCGTCGCCCTGGCCCGCAAGACGGGGGCCTGGATCGTGCCCGTCACCGTCGCCTTCGACCACGCCTGGACGCTGAAGACGTGGGATCGCATGGTGATCCCCGTGCCCTTCAGCTCCGCCATCGTCCGCTACGGCGAGCCCTTCCGCGTGCCGCCCAAAGGGGAGGACGCCCCCGAGGCCCTCCGGCTTCAGGGCGTCATGGACGGACTAGAGGCCTGGGCCGATGAGGCTGCAAACCATCCAAGATTGGATCGCTTGTGAACCCTTACCCCCACCCCCTCGCCGTCCTCTCCCTCTCCGGGGGCATGGATTCCTGCGTGACCACCGCGGAGGCCCTCGCCGCCGGCTACGAGGTGGCCCTCCTCCACGCGAACTACGGCCAGCGCACGGAGGCGCGGGAGCGCCGCGCCTTCGAGGAGATCGCGAACCACTACTGCGTGCCTTCCTCCCGCCGCCTCGTCATCTCCTTCGACAATCTGCGCCTCATCGGCGGCAGCGCCCTCACGGACGCCTCCATCGCGCTGCCCGAGGACGAGGATCCCCACCGCGGCGGCGTGCCCGTGAGCTACGTTCCCTTCCGCAACGCCCACCTCCTCAGCACCGCCACCAGCTGGGCCGAAACCCTGGGCGCCACGGCCATCTACGTGGGATTCGTGGAGGAGGATGGCAGTGGCTACCCCGACTGCACCGAAACTTTCCTGAGAAGCTTCGAAGCCACCGCCAATCTGGGGACGAAGCCCGAGACACGGCTCAGCTTCCGCGCCCCCCTCATCCACCTGCGCAAGGGCCAGATCGTCCGCCGCGGCCTGGAGCTGGGCGCGCCCCTGCACCTCAGCTGGTCCTGCTATCAAGCCGAAGAAATGGCCTGCGGCCACTGCGATTCCTGCATCCTCCGCCTCCAGGGATTCAAGGAGGCGGGGATCGCCGATCCCATTCCGTACGCGTTCGTGCCGGCGGAACTACGGGTTTAACCCGAGAGACCACAGAAGCCACAGCTTTTAGGAGTCCCCCATGCCTGTCAAGAAGCCCGCCGCCAAGCCCACCCTCGGTGAAGTGCTGCCGAAGTACGTCGTCACACGCCCCACGGGCGAGCTGGACACCTTCCGCAGCCCCCGCCCGGGGCGCCCTTTTGAAATCGTCTTCGATACGGAGGAGTTCACCTGCCTCTGCCCCCTCACGGGCCAGCCGGATTTCGCGCACATCACCGTCCGCTACCAGCCCGATCAGCTCTGCGTGGAGTCGAAGTCCCTCAAACTCTATTTCTGGAGCTTCCGCGACAAGGGCGCCTTCCACGAGGCCGTCACCAATCAGATCCTCGATGATCTCGTGAAGGCGACGAATCCCTTCTGGATGCGCGTCGAAGGCGACTTCCTCATCCGCGGGGGCATCCGCACCGTGATCATCGCGGAGCATGGAAAGAAGAAGTGATCCGCCACGAGGACCCCATGCTCGCGATCATTGCCCTGGGCTCGAACCTTGGCGACCGGCAGGCCCACTTGGACGCGGGCCTGGCCGCCCTTTCCACCCTCGGCGCCGTGACCCCTTCACCGCTCGTGATGGAGACGCCCGACGAATCCGGCCTCGGGCCCGCCTACCTCAACACCGTGGCCCTCGTCCGCACGACGCATCGGGATCCCCGCCACATCCTGGAGGCCCTTCTGCGCTTGGAGCTGGCCCAGGGGAGGGAGCGGGCCGAAGGGCGCAACGCGCCCCGCACCCTCGATCTGGACCTCATCACCCTGGGGGGCGTGCAGGGCAGCTGGATCTGGGCCACCCCCGCGGATCTCGCGTCCCACCTGGGCCCGGAATTGACCCTCACCCTGCCCCATCCCCGGGCCCTCGCCCGCCCCTTCGTCCTGGAGCCCTGGAGGGCCCTGGAGGGGGCCTCCCCCGGCGGGATTCCCAAGGCCTGATTTCAGCCCGGATCCCAAGGGGGACGATGAAGCGGCATGGCGCGCCGCGGCCCCTCGTTGGGACTCCTCCTATCCGTCCTCCCCTGCTCCGCCCAGGAGGGCCTGCCGGATTTGAAGGCCCTCCTCGCCACGAAGGTGATCACGGCCTCCCGCACGGAAGAGGCCCTCGGCTCCGCCCCCGCCACGGTGATCGTCTTCCAGCGGGCGGAACTGGAGCGCAGGGGCTACCTCCAGCTCAGCGAAGTCCTGGATGATCTCCCGGGCATGGACGTGGTACGGGCCTACGGCGACAACTTCGTCCGGACCTACTGGCGCGGCCACCGGGGCAACATCAGCGACCCCTTCCTCCTGCTGCTGGATGGGCTCGTCGTGAACCACCTCTACTTCAACTCCGTGGACGGCCCCCTGGCGGCCCTCCCCCTGAGCAACGTCGATCGCATCGAGGTGGTCTACGGGCCCGCCTCCGCCCTCTATGGCGCCAATGCCCTCCGGGGCGTCGTCCACGTCATCACCGTCCGCAACTCCGAGCACGAAGGCGTGAGCGGCCGGGCCACCCTGGCGGCGGGGCGCTGGGATCGCAAGGTGGCCGACCTCCACGCCTTTTACAAGGCGGGGGAGATCCGCTTCTCCTTCACGGCCCGTTCCGAGCTGGGCCGCCTGGATCCCGCCTCCGCCAACCGCTACGAGCTGACCAAGGAGGCCTACTACGCCGACCGCCGCCTCTGGGGCGCCTTCGTGGACAACCCCGCCTTCGGCGGCCGCCACGATAGCCCCTGGCGAACGACCGCCTTTGATCTGAGGGCCTTCCTGGGGCAGGTGGAACTGGGCTGGCAGCAGCAGACCCTGGAGACGGGCTATGGCAACGAGTACCCCGCCGACGTGGCCCAAAACCACGCCGTCTGGGCCCGGCCGGAATCCATGGCCTGGCTGCGCCTGCAGCACAGCTTCGGGCCCGACCTCAGCGGCAGCACGCTCCTGCGGCGCCGCGAAAGCGGCGTGCGCAACGATAGCTACTTCGTATACGGCTTCACGCAGGCCTCGGGCCCCCGGGCCGGGGAAAGGCGGGTGGATTTCAGCTATTGGCAGGAGCGCTCCAGCAGCGACCTCCTGCAGCAGGATCTGGATTGGCAGGCCGCCCCGGGCCTCGCCCTCGCCTTCGGCCTTTCCTTCGAACGCAAGGATCTCCAAAAGGCCTACGACAACCCCTATGGCCCCGACGCCTACGTCTCCGACCTCCCGAGCCTCGCCCTCTACCCCTTCCCCGCCGTGCCCCAGGATTCCCTCGTCCCGGGCAACCGCATCCAAACGACGCAGCAGGGGCTCTACGGCCTCGCCCGCCTCGACATCGGCCTCGGCCAGGCGCTGCACCTGGGCCTCCGCAGCGATCACCACAGCGCCTTCGGGACGGACAACACCCTCCGGTTGGGCTACGTGGGCAACCTGGGGGATTGGACCCTCAAGGCCCTCTACGGCGAGGCCGTGCAGGAACCCACGCCCCGCTCGCTTTATGGCGGATGGCAGGGCAGCGGTTCCGACCCCAACCTCAAGCCCGAGCGCAGCCGGACCCTCGAACTCAGCGCCGCTTGGACGACGGCCCGCCTCGCCCTCAGTGGCAGCCTATGGCGCACGGAGGATCGCGACGTCATCGCCAGCCGGAGCCCCGGCAGCGAAAGCGGCCCCGGGGCCGCCAACGTGGGCCGCCGGCGCCAGGCCGGGGTGGATCTCTACGGCCAGACCCTGTTCACGGGGCTGGGCGCCCCCTGGCGCCTGTGGATCTACGCCAGCCGCATCCTCCAGGACCGGGCGGACCGCTTCACCTATGTGGCGCCGGACCTCCTCCCATCCGGCGAAGGGCCCGTGGGCGACGCTGCCCATACGAAGCTCTGGCTGGGCCTCGGTTCGGAGGGCGGCCCCTGGGAGGGCACCCTGCGGGCCCGCTACATGGGCCCCCGGGAGACGGTGCCCACGAATCCCATCCGGCGCCTCGGAGGCTACGCCACCCTGGATATCGCCCTCTCCCGGCGGTGGCGGGCCTTCACCCTCCAGGCCCGCGTGGACAATGCCCTGGACCGCGCCTACGCCCACCCCGGCGTCCGCGCCGCCGACGCCGGGGCCACCCCAGGCACCTTCGACGCCAGCGGGCTCCACTACGGCGGGGGCAGCCAGGGCACTTACTCGTCCCGGCTGGAACAGCCGGGACGAGCCCTCAGCCTCATCGTGCGGATGTCGTTTTGACGCCTCTGACGCCTACTTCGCCCAGCGATCCGCCCACCCCAGCACCGTCTCGTGCCAGAGCCTGGAGTTCTGGGGCTTGAGGATCCAGTGGCCCTCGTCGGGGTAGGAGAGGAACTCGCTGGGGATGCCGCGCAGCTGGAGCGTGTTGAAGAGCTGCACGCCTTCGCCGTAGGGAACGCGGAAATCCAGCTCCCCATGGACGACGAGCATGGGCTTCTTGAAGTCCTGGACTCCCAGGTGGGGGCTGTGCTTGCGCCAGAGGGCCAGCGTTTCCGCGCTCTCCCAGGGCCAGCCCTTGAACTCCCACTTGGGGAACCACATCTCTTCCGTGCCGACCTGCATGCTCTCCAGGTTGTAGATGCCGGCGTGGGTGACGAAGGCGGCGAAGCGCTCCGGCGCGTGGCCCGCCAGCCAGTTGGTGGCGTAGCCGCCGTAGCTGCCGCCCGCGGCGATCACCTTCGTGCCGTCCGCGCTGGGGTTGGCATTGAGGAAGGCGTCGAGGCCCTTCATGAGGTCCGACATCACGGCGCCCGACCAATCGCCGCTGATTTGATCGCAGAAAGCCTGGCCATAGCTGCCGGAACCGTGGGGGTTGATCATCACCACGTGGTAGCCGCGGCCCGCCCACACCTGGGGATTCCAGCGGGTGCTCCAACCGTCCGTCCAGGGGGTCTGGGGGCCGCCATGGATGAGGAAGGCCACGGGGTATTTCTTCATGGGGTCGAAGTGGGCGGGCTTGAAGCTGAAGGCATGCACCTTGGCGCCCAGGGCCCCGTCGAACCAGAACTCCTCGGTGCGGCTGAGCTGGGAGGCGAGGCCCGCGTTGAGCCGCGTGAGGGTTTCGATCTTGCCGTCGGCCAGGTGCACGCGTACCACCTCGGGCGGCTTGGAGAAGCGGGCCTCCACGCCGACCACCGTGGATCCCGCCACGGCGAAGCTCGATAGGTGCCCCCCGGGGGTGACGTTCACGGGCGCCTTGCCGGGCGTCCATCGGTAGAGGGGGTGCCGCCCCTTTTCCGCGGCCAGGGTCAACAGATCGCCGCCCTGCCACTGGAGATCATCGAAGGAGAGGTCCACCTTGTCCGTGGTGGCGACGATCTTCCCCGTGGCGCGCTCCATGACGCGCAGTTCCCAGCGGTCGGATTCGAAACCGGCCCGCTGCTGGGCGCGATAGGCGAGGTGCTTACCGTCCGGGCTGATGCGCGGGGTGTTGTCCATGGCGAGGTTGGGGGTGAGCTTCCGGATCTGGCCCGGGGCCGCCACCTTCACCTCGTAGAGGTCGCCGTTGGTGCTATCCCCCTTGGCGGCCTCCTCGTGGGAGCCGAAGACGAGGGCGGAACCATCCGGGGCCCAGGTGAAGGGGTCCCCCGCGGCCGTATCGCCGAAGTCCGGCACGTCGTGCTTCCATCCGGCCGTGAGATCCTTCGGCGCTTCGCTGCCGTCGGCCTTCACGATGAAGAGGTGGCTCACCTGCATGGGATCCCGCCACTCGCTCCAGTGCCGGAACATGAGGCTCTTGATGAGGACGGCCTTCACCTTGGAGGCCGCCTTCGCCTTCTGGTAGGCCTCGTTCTCCGCCTCCACGCCACTGGGCACCGTCGTGCCGAGGAAGGCGATCCACTTGCCGTCGGGGCTCCACAGGTGACCCCCGGCGCCGGCGCTCGACTTGGTGATCTGCTTGCGGGCCTCCGTGGCGAGATCCAGCACCCAGAGCTGCCCGCCCTGGACGTAGGCCACCTTCGAGCCGTCGGGGCTGAAGCGGGGGCGGGACGCGCTGCCCTCCCCCGTCTCCAGGATGAATCCGTTGCCCGTGATGCCGTTGTTCTTGTTGGCCCACCGGATCCAGAGGCGGTTCACCACCTTGTTCGCGGCGAGATCCACGAGGCCCGCCTGCCAGGCCACGTCCCCCTTGGCGCTCACGGTGGCGTCGGCCACCCGCTGCACCTTGAACATGTCCTCGATCTGGAAGGGAGAGACCCCTTGCGGCGTCTGAGCCGCGAGGGGAAGGGCCAGGGACGCGGCCGTGAGCAGATGGGTGAGGCGCATGGAGGCTCCTGGGGAACCCTTCATTGCACTCGCAGGCGCTCCCACGGGCAAGGGCGCGCCTCACGCTTTTCCGCCTTGGCGGCCCCTTCCCCGCCCCTACCCTTGGATACCGATGCGCCGGCTCCTCTGGATCTTCCTGCTCGTCCTCGCCATGGAGGCCCATCCGGGCGTGGGAATCGTGATGGACGCCCAGGGCCGCGTGTACTACACGGATCTCAAGCAGGTGTGCGCCTCTCGCCCTCTGGCCAGGTGGAGGACGTGATACCTGCGCGGGAGGGGTTTCTCCAGGGCTACAGCTTCGTGCGGGATGCCAGCGGCACCCATTACTGGGCCGAGCGGGGCCCCTCGACGGTGATCCGGAAGCGCCTCCCGGATGGAACCCTGCATGATCACGCCCGGGCTCCCTTCGCGGACGTCCGCTGGATGACCGCCACGGCGGCGGGAACCCTCTTCCTCGTGGATGGATCCGATCTGAAGCGCATCAGCCCGGGCGGCGAGGTAGCCCGATCCAAGTTCCCATGGTCGCCCACGGGAGGCCTCATGGCCCCGGATGGGTCGCTGTGGATCCTGGAATGGGCCCAGCCCTGGACCGTTCGCGTGCGTCGCATCTCGCCGGATGGGGCGGTCACCACCTTCCCCTGATGGGGCATCAGCGCGAGGGCCTCGCCCGCCACTCCGGAGCCAGCAGGCCGAGGAGCAGACTGTCCTGCCGCTCGCCCCCCACGTGCCAGCGCTCCTTCAAGTAGCCCTCCCGCGTGAACCCGGCGGCCTCCAGCACCCGGAGGGAGGCCTCGTTCCGGGGATCCACGTCCGCCTCGATCCGATGCAGCCCCATCCCTTCGAAGCCATGGCGCAGCACGGCCCCCACCGCCTCCCGGCCGTAGCCCCGCCCCCAATGGGCGGGGTCCAAGAGGAAACCCACTTCCGCCCGCTGATTCGGCAGATCCAACCCGTGCAACGCGGCCGTGCCCAGCCAGGCCCCATCCTCCCTCTGGAGGATCGACCACGTCTGCATCCGCTCGATGGCCCCGGCGAGGTACTCCCTCGCCGCCTCCAGATCCGCCAGGGGCGGACTGCTCCAGTAGCGCATGGCCTCGCGTTGGCTATAGGCCCGGAAAAAGGGCTCCAAATCCCCGGGTTCCAGGGCCCGCAGGCTGAGACGTGGCGTGGTGAGCTCCGGGAGCGGCATCCCTCATCCTACGCAGAAGGACCGGCGAAGCCGGCCCTTCTGAAGGTCTCGACCCTCGACCCTTAGAACTCCTTCATCAGGTACTTGGCGATGACCATGCGCTGCACTTCGCTCGTGCCCTCGCCGATGGTGCAGAGCTTCACGTCCCGGTAGTACTTCTCCACGGGATAGTCCTTGATGTAGCCGTAACCGCCGAAGATCTGCACGGCCTCGTCGGCCACGCGGCAGGCGATCTCGCTGCTGTAGAGCTTGGCCATGGAGGCGGCCTTGCCGTAGGACTTGCCCTGATCCTTGAGGTTGGCGGCCTTGTAGATGAGGAGCCGCGCGGCCTCCACCTGCACCTGCATATCCGCGAGCTTGAACCCGATGGCCTGGTGCTCGGCGATGGGGCGGCCGAAGGTCTTGCGGGTCTTGGCGTATTTCACGCTTTCCTCGAAGGCGCCTTGCGCCATGCCCAGGCCCAGCGCGCCGATGCTGATGCGGCCGCCATCCAGCGTCTTCATGGCCTGGCGGAAGCCCACGCCCTCGTCGCCCAGGAGGTTTTCCCCGGGCACCTTCACGTCCTCCATGATCAGCTCCGAGGTGTCCGACGCGCGCAGGCCCAGCTTGTTCTCCTGCTTGCCGGCCTTGAAGCCGTTCATGCCCTTCTCAAGGATGAAGGCGCTGATGCCATCCGTGCCCTGGCCGGGGCGGGTGCGGGCCATGACGACGGCGATATCGCCCACGGTGCCGTGGGTGATGAAGTTCTTCGTGCCGTTGAGCACCCAGTGGGAGCCCTCCTTCTTGGCCGTCGTGAGCTGGGCGCCCGCGTCGCTGCCGGCCCCAGGTTCCGTGAGCCCCCAGGCGCCGATGGACTTCCCAGAGGCCAGGGGCACGAGGTATTTCTGCCGCTGGGCCTCGTTGCCCATGGCGTAGATGTGGTTGGCGCAGAGGCTGTTGTGGGCCGCGATGCTGATGCCCACGCTGCCGTCCACCCGGGAGAGCTCCTCCACGACGACGGCGTATTCCAGATACCCCATGCCCGATCCGCCGTACTCCTCGGGGAAGATGATCCCCATCATCCCCATCTCGCCCAGCTGCTTCATGACCGCCATGGGGTAGGTCTTCGCCTCGTCCCACTCCATCACCTTGGGGCGGATCTCCTTTTCGGCGAACTTGCGCACCTCCTCGCGAAGGGCCTCGACGTGATCAGGCAGCGTGAAATCCATGGGGCCTCCAATGGGGTGAAGGCCCCAGATTACTGGGAGTCAGCCACGTCTTAAAGATTTTTTTATGGCTTCATAACCCGTTTTTATGTGCCCCCCCAAAAGTAGGGCCCGCCATCTATGGCGGGCCCTGCTTTTGGGGATAGCCAGGCCCTAGGTGAGGATCAACTCCCCCGGAACCGCCCACTCGAACCGGGCCACGGTGCTGGGCTTCGATTGAAGGGTGAGCTGCTTCTTTTGAAGGAGCTTGGCGGCCTCGGGGAGCACCTCCAGGGCCTTCTGGGCCACGGGATCCCGCTCCAGCTGCAGCTTGGCGCCCGCTTCGAGCCCGTGGCTCACCTGCTGCATCTCCTGGGAGAGCTGATCCTTCATGGCCTCCCGGTTATCCGCCCACTCCTTTTCGGAATAGGCGATCTTCTCGTTGGTGAGCCAGAGGCGGAAGCGCTCGAGCAGGGCCTCGTCGGCCCGCTGGCCGAGCTTCACGCCGAACTTCTCCTTCTCCAGCACGGCGTATCGGAAGAAGGCGCTGTGGCGGAAGCGGAGGTTCGCCATGTAGGGGGTGAAGATCCCGGGATCCACGGTGACATCCGGCGAGATGCCTCCGCCCCCGAAGACGGGGCGGCCCAGATCCGTCTTGAACTCGGGGCCCTGGCTGGGCTTGGGCGCCTTGGCATCCTTCTCGTCCTCGGGGTTGTAGTAGTCATCGAGGCCGTGGGTGTAGTCGCGCTGGATGCAGCGGCCGGAGGGCGTGTAGTAGCGGGCGGTGGTGAGGGCGAGGCCCCGGCTGCGGCCGATCGTGAGCACGCTCTGCACGAGGCCCTTGCCCCAGGAGGTCTGTCCCACGATGAGGCCGCGGTCGTGATCCTGCACGCCGCCCGCCACGATCTCGGAGGCGGAGGCCGTGGCGCGGTTCACGAGCACCACCATGGGGAAGGGATCCAGCATGGCGCCTTTAGGCGTGCGCGTCTGGATCTCATCCCGGCCGTCCCGCCCCTTCTGGCTCACGATGAGCGTGTCGGGGCCCAGCAGCTGGCGCCCGATGCCGATGGCCGCGTCGAGCAAGCCACCACCGTTGCCCCGGAGATCGAGGATCAACTGCTTCATCCCCTGGCGCTTCAGGTTGTTCACGGCCCGCTCGAACTCGTCCGAGGTGGTCTCCCCGAAGTCCTTGATATGGATGTAGCCCACGTCGCCCGTGAACATGAAGGCCTGGGACACGCTGTTGCTTGGGATCTCCTTGCGGGGGATCTCGAAGTTCAGCAGCTCGGGGAAGCCCATGCGCTGGATCTTGATGCGCACGATGGTGCCCTTCTCGCCCCGCAGCTTCTGAAGGGCCTGGTTGCTGCTCATGCCCTCCGTGCTGGCGCCGTCGATCTCCTTGATTACGTCGCCGGCCCGCACGCCCAGCGCCTCGGAGGGGCCGCCCTTGATGGGGGTGACGATGGCGATGCCCTGCTCCTGCTGTTGGATGATGGCCCCGATGCCGAAGAAGGAGCCCTTCTGCTCCTCCCGCAGGAAGCGGAACTCCGATTCGTCCATGTAGTTGGAGTGGGGATCCAGGGTGTGGAGCATCCCCTGGATTCCGCTGTGGGTGAGCTGCTTGGGCGTGGGCGGCTCCACCGACTCCTTGTTCACGATGCCCATGATCTCCGCGAGGGTCTCCAGGTTCCGCAGCTTCTGCCGATCGTCGGCCTTGCCGGAGACGGGCGCGTAGACGGCGGCCGTGCCGGCGAAGGTCATCC